>NZ_JBFBAA010000008.1:0-303964 GCF_040682035.1 Actinoplanes sp. NPDC051470 | reverse complement strand
CGTGCTGAATGCCTTCGCCATCACGTTCGGTGACCGCTGGCCGGCCGCCGAGAACTACTGACCAATGCCAGAAACACCGTTCGCGTTACGGACCCGGGCCGGCGGACGGCCGGTAGTCGGGAAGCTGCCCCCGGCCGCGTTCTGGGCGGCCCGCGCCTGGTGGCAACCGGTCCTGCGCCTCGCGCGGGTCGGCCAGACTCTCCGCGAGCGCTGCCATGGTGAAGATCAGGTGCAGGTCGGCGAGCCCGGCCGGCGTCGCTATCACCTGCCCGTTCAGGCGCTACCGGGAGTAGCGGGACACGCGAGAAAGGGTTGGGGTGGCTCAGACCGTCAGTATTCGCCGGTGAGCGGCCCGAGTAGCCCAGTCACGTCAAGTACCTGCCGGACGATCGACCGGCAATTGATCAAGGTTAGCGTCGTGTTCTCGCCGGTTGCGCGGTTGCGGGCTACCAGGAGTGCGGAGATCCCCGTGGAGTGCGATCGACTTCGGCCCGGCTGTGGTGGGGATCGCGTCGCAGCCGTTCTGGTTGCCGTTCGTAGCTCCTGGCTCCGAATCCGGTCGGCCACGGCGATGCCGTTGCCGCCTACGTCGGTTGTTTCGCGCCAGCGGCGAGGAGTATCCGGAAGATCTCGATCCTGAAGTCGATCATCGGGGGGTTGTGCGGTGAGTTCTGGACCGGGTGCAGTTGATGCTGGTTGGTTTGGGGGGGTGTCGAGGACGGTTCGGATCCGGTTGAGGAGGGCGGGTTCGGTGAAGGGTTTTTCGACGAGGATGACGCTGGGGTCCAGGGTGCCTTGGGAGGCTAGGACGGGTTGGGCGTAGCCGGACATGTACAGCACCCGGGCGTGGGGGGAGAGCTCGCCGATGGCGGCGGCGAGTTCCTTGCCGAGCATGTGCGGCATGATCACATCGGTGAGGAGCAGGTGGATGTCCTCGGTGCCGTGTTCGGCGATCTTGAGTGCTTCGGGTCCGTTGGCGGCGGTGAGGACGTGGTAGCCGTTGCGGGTCAGGATGCGGCGGGTGACTTCCCGTAGGGGCTTCCTCGTCTTCGACGATCAGGATCGTTTCGCCTCCGCCGCTGGCGTCGGTGGCGGTGGTTGGGACCGGTTGCGGTGTGGAGCTGGTTTGTTGGTCGGTGGCGGGCAGGACGATCGTGAAGGCGGTCCCGGCGCCGGGTGCGGAGGCGATCTCGGCGTGGCCGCCGGCTTGGGTGATGATGCCGTAGACGGTGGCCAGGCCGGGGCCAGTGCCTTCGCCTTCGTCCTACACATGGACAGCGACCATGACGACGCCAACCTGGTGCAGGGAGCCATTGACCTCGGTCACAACCTCGGCCTGACCGTCGTCGCTGAAGGAGTCGAAGGCGCTGCCCACGTCGCAGCCCTGCACCAACTTGGCTGCGACATCGCCCAGGGCTTCCACTACGCCCGGCCCATGCGCCCGAACGACTTCACCGACTGGCTTCGCACTCATGAAACCACACCGTCAACAGTTGAGATCTCGGCGGTGCCCTGACTCAACCACATGTCTGTTCGTCGTTGCCCCCATCGAACTCCTGGCGGCGTACCAACGACACGATCCGGTTCTTGGCCGCCGATCCGACGCTGCGGAACGGCACACGCGAGCGGCCGCAGGTCGTGCAGCCGGACCGGCGGCAGCCCGGACTCGCCGACCAGATGACGGAAGCGGCGGGTCAGGACGTCGGGGTGCAACGCCGCGCCGTCCTTGGCGACGAAGACGTACCCAGTGTTCTGCCAGACCTCGTTCGCCGCTTTCTGCTCGACGTGTTGCCGGCGGCGGTGCTCGCGGAGCAGCCGGACCGTGTGCCGGTCCAGAGCGATCAGCCGGCGGCTGGCCGCGGTCTTCGGCTGGCCGACGGTGACCAGGTGGCCGTTAGCGATGCGCTGTTGCTCGATCATCGCCACCCCGGCGTCCAAGTCGACGTCTGCCCACCGCAGCCCCGCGGCTTCACCACGGCGCAGGCCGCGCAGCGCGATCAGCCACCACATCACCACCAAGCGGTCCTGCGCAACGAAGGACAGGAAGGTCGCGGTTTGCTCGACCGTCCATACGGCTACTGACGGCCGTTGACCGGTCTGTTGCCGCGCCTCGATTCGCTGCGCGGTTCAGACCAGCGCGTGTGGTCGCCGCGGAGAGGGCACCAATTGAATGCGCAACAGCGGCATGAGCGCACCTCCGCCCCCGGCCGTCGCCGAGCCCGACCTTGACCCGCCCGCAGCCGCCCGCCGCCGGCGCATCCGGTTCGCGGTGGTGCTCGCGCTGACCCTCGGCCGTCCCGCCGGCCCAACCGGCATGCACGGGCGGCACCGCGACAACGGCCAGCGTTCCCGTGATCGCGTCGTGCGATCTCCACGTGGGTACCACGTACCGGAGCGGCAATCAGATCCGCGGCGACGGCTGGCGCAGCGGCAACTGCGGCGTTGGTACCAGCTACGTCGAGGTGCAGCGGAGCCGGTGGTACGGCTGGGAGACGATGCAGACGGCGAACGTCAATGCCAATGACGTGGACTACGGCGTCGGCTACGACTGCGGGGGCACCGGCCAGTACGAGTACCGGGTGATCCACGAGGGATACACGGCCGGCGGCGACTACCTGTTCGCCGAGTCGAACCACATCACCGCAGGCTGTTGACCGTCCGGTCGCCAGCAACCGAGCACCGGGGTGAGTGCCTTTCCACAAGGCACTCACCCCCGGTGTGTCAGCCCACGCGCATTTGCCGGTGACCTGCCACTCGCGGATGAACGGCATGATCTTCTTCTTGGCGGCGCCCCGGGCCGTCGCAACGGCGGGCTTCCCGCGCTGCGATGGTCTTTGCCGCTGCCTGAGTTGCCGGCACGGGACGACGGCGAGCCGACCGTTGGCCAGCTGAGGGCCGCCCTACCCCGCCCGGATGGGAGTCGCTCGACCACACACCCGTGCGGCGAGGAACCACAACACCCACCCAACCTGGGGAAGCGCGAGTGGTCACAGCACTAGCGGTAGTTGTCACCTTATGGTGGTAGTTCGCCGGGTGGCGGCTTGCTGCTCCAAGCAGTCCAGTAGCGGTGGAGCAGCAGCCATGGGGTGAGCCAGGCACGGACAGCGCGTAGCGCTTTTGGCCAGCTGGGGTGTTCGGCCGGCGGCGGGGTTTGAGTGCCCCCTCTCTCCGGAGTTGTCGCTGAACGGCTCCGGAACAGTCGCGGCGGTGTCGTTCGTGGACGGCGGGTCGAACCAGATGTTCCAGCAGAACGAGAACGCGCAGTTCACCAGGGTTTGGTGGCGGCGGATCGCGGTGGCGGAGCGGACTTGGAAGTCGGCCCAGCCGAGTTCGTCTTTGACTTGTTTGTAGCTTTGCTCGATCCAGTGCCGGATCCCGTAGAGCCGGACGACTTCGGTCAGGTCTGCCGGTTCGTGGGCGGCATCGGGGGTGTCGTGTGGGCCGCCGGGGCGTGCCAGGTTGGTGGCCAGGTACCAGGTGGCCTTGTCGGGCAGGGTGGCCGGGTCGGTGGTGGCGATGACGAGGCGGGTGTGTCCGTCGGGCCCCCACCAGACGAGCTGGGCGTCGGTGGCCCACCAGGTTTCGGTGTGCCCGTCGCAGAACCGGCGTTGGACCGGGTGCCAGCCGCCGGGAGCCTCCGGGCCACCCCACGGCACGGCCCGGGCGGCGTCCTTCGGGGTGTGGGCCTGGGATCCGTACTGCCAGGTGCCGCGGGAGGGTTTGAGGGCCATGGCGAACCCCAGTCCGCTTTGACTGAGCTGTCCGCGTAGCGGGTCGTGGTCGCCGTAGAAGCTGTCCGCCACGACCGCCCGGCAGACCACGCCGGCGGCGAGCGCTTTGTCGATCAGGTCGTCGGCGATCTGCAGTTTGGTCCGGAACTCGGGGTCGGCCTGCTTGCGGGGGAAGTGGGAGGCCGGGGTGTAGGCCTCGGCGTGCAGCGGATAGTAGACACGTTCGTCGGCCCAGACCGTGGTCACGGTGACGATGCCGTTGTCGGTCTTGCTGTAACGGCCCAGCCCCTGCCGTCCGACATGCGCCGTCGCGGTGCCGTCTTTGCGGTCGCCGGAGTCGTCGATGGCGATCACCCCACGCGTGTGCGGCGCGGTCGCCGGAGCGTTGACCAGCAGCTCCAGGCGTCGCCGGTTGACCTCATCAGCGTCCCAGGTGGACTGCGACAGGAAGTACTGCAACCGTTGCACCGCAGCATGTTGCGCTCCCTTGACCGGCTCGGTTCCGGCGAGGCCGGTCAAGGTCTTGTTGCGATCCCGCGGCGCCAGCAGGCCGGTCAGATACTCACGGAAACCTCGCCGCTGCGCCAACCGGGAGAACAACTCATCGAAACACACCGCGTAGTCCTCCAACGGACCCGCAGCCGGCGGACACACCGCATGAACCACCAGCGCTCCAAGCACTCGACCCGACACCAGCCGGTGCAACGCAGCAGAACGCAAGAAGGTCCGGCAACCGCGCAGTTCTGCAGGAGGTCGTACGGGTCGTTGTAATACACACGTGAGTCTGCGGCGAGAGCGGCCTTCGCGACGCGGGACCACTCGTCGGCAAGCACTTCCCAGTCGCCAGCCTCGAGCCGTCCAGTCCCGCCTTCACGATCACCGCGGGATCAGTCTTCGGAACGGCGGTCAGCGTGGTCCGGCTGGGGATCGCCCGCCGTCCGGCCAGGTCGATGCCCTCAACCACCTCACCGGCGGACGAATGAAACCAACCGGAGTCTCGGTCAAGGTGTTGCCGCTGCTCGCGACCACCGAACCAGCGTATCGCGTCAATGGGGTCGGCGACGATCTCGCCATCGGCCCCAGGCCCAGTGCCTTGAGCGTCCGTTGGCCTCGCGGTTTCACAATACTTTCATATCGCTGTCGCGACATCTACGTCTCTTGATGTGGCCGTATTGCCCGCCTACTCTGACCAAAGGAGCGCCGAACTCTCATCCGAGAATTCAATCCCTTACCGCGGGCTCTCTCTCCACTCACCTGCTCCTGAGTTCCACCGCGGCGTAAAGGCAGGACTCGAACGCATCGGGGTGGCCTTCTGCACCGATGCTTCTCTACGGAGGTCACGTTGGACACGCAACGGCAAGCCTTTCTGGCCACTCTCGAAGCTGAACTGGTCGATCTTTCGCCGAGCCGGACAGCGGCGGATTCGATTCTTGATCGCCCGAGCCGGGGAGCAGGAATTGCGGTGAAGCGGAGTGTATTCTGCACGCTTCTCGCAGGTGCTTCAATGTTGGCGGTGGGAGCCGCTCCGGCGCAGGCGGCCAGCGCCCCGTCCGCGGCTACGTCAGGTCCTGTCATCCAGAGCGATTGCTTCACACCTGACTTTGTGCGAAGGGACCACACGAAAACATGCGGCAACCCCCAGGCGTTCGTGAACTATTACTTCGTCGATGAGGATTGGATAACCTCTTACTACGTCTGCTACATCTTCGAAGGCTCTTGGTACGGCTGCGGCGGATCGACGCCACTGCCCGATTCGTCGGCCTGCGGTCGCCCGTAGATCGTCAGTGTACGGAGGCCGGCCAATCGACGGGCGAGGGGTGACTACTGTGCACGACCGGAAAGACCTGACCCTGCCGACGACATGGATAACCGGCTCGCCGACCCGGTTGACATCCGTGAAGGTTGCCGAGGACGAGCAGTCGAGCCCGGTGAGCATCGTCATTCTCGCCAAGGACGAGGAACGCTGCATCGCCCGCTGTCTGGACAGCGTAATCGGTCAAGATTTCGACGACATTATTGTCCTCGACACGGGATCCACGGACAATACCGCGTATATTGTCGGAGATTACATCGCCCATGGCGTCCGGTTGCTCCGGACGCCATGGGCTAATTCATTCGCACACGCAAGAAATCGGGGAATCGACGCCGTCGGGAGGGGATGGATAGTCTTCCTCGATGCCGACGAGTGGTTGACCGAGGAAGCGGCACGACGGCTGCGACCCTGCCTTATGTCCCTGTCTCGGCTGGAGAACGTGTCTCGTCTGACGTTCGCGCCCGAGATAGTTCACGTGGACCGCGGCGAATACACACACGACCTGCCGCGCATCTTCAAGGCAGACAGCGCGATTCGCTTCCGCGGCCAGGTGCACGAGTACCCGGTGATTGCTCAGGGCTCGCCCACACCAGTAGAAGTCATCACCGTCGACATCCAGATGAACCACGACGGCTACAGCCCGGCGGTTGTCATGGACAAGAACAAAAGGAAAAGAAACCTCGACCTGCTCGCGGCGGCCCGACTGGACGACCCCGACAACCCTCGATGGTGGTACTTCACCGTCCGCGACGGACTGGCAGTGCACGACCATTCAGAACTGCTGAGTCTGTGCGAGAGGCTCAAAGAACTGGCGGGCAGGCCGACCGACACTGGCGACCGCCGTAGCGCCCATGACTATTACCGCCTCGCGCTCGGATCGGCGTGTCAGCGCCTTTCCGCCATGGGCGACTGGCTGACTGTCTACCGAAACTGCGAGGACCTGCCCGGGGCCGACGCCTTCTATTTCCGGACGATTCGCGAGCTACTCGGCGGTATGGTGACCGGGGCCGGACTCATCGAGGCTATAAGACGACGCAGCGACGAGGAGTTGACAACGGAAAGCGTCGTCGACCCGTCCGGGCGACATCTCGACGCAGTCATCGTCGCGTTGCTCGAGCAGCTGAATCAAGGCACGAAATCCAAAGAATATCGTGAGCTCTGCGCGCCCTGGACCGACTCATTCTTTGAGGAATCCCGTCTGCGACCGCACTACCGGCAACCTTCGCTTTGATTGTTGGAGAACCAGATCGTGGTGTCCGTGATGAACCGCAGGATGTCGTTGGCCTCGCGGGTGAAACCGTTGACCAGCGCCATGCTCGGTGAGTTGTGTGGCCGGGCCGCGCGGGCCGAACTGTTCGAGGGGCACGCCCGGTCCGGTGACGTCCGCGCGTAACAAGTACGCGGGCGCGCCGCTGCCCGGGCGGGTCACCTCGCGATATCGGCGCGACAGCGAGACGACAGCGGCAGGCTCTAGAGTTCGCGGCCGAGTGGGACTGCGTGGTCCTGATCCAACTGTGCAACCGAGTGTGGGGAATGTGATGCGGACAGGACGTCGAACCGCCTTCGGAATCAGCGTGTTGGGGTTGTTGGTGCTTTCCACTGGGGTCGCCGCCGCCCAGACCGTGAGCGGCTCCGCCGGGTCGGGACCGGCACAGATCGTGCAGGCCGCCCCTGCACCGTTGCCGAGGATCGCGGCGCCGCGCACCAAGGGACGGGGCACCCTGGTCGAGAGCTCCACCGGCAAGGCATTTCGTCCTCGCGGTTTCAATTACGCACGGCTTGCCGAATCCTCCTCGGGGTGGTTCCACTCCACCTTTGAGCCCGGTCTGTACGACGCGGCTCGGGCGGAACGGACTCTGGGACAGCTCCAGCACGACGGCTACACCCTGGTCCGGGTCTTCATCGATTCCGGCAGCATCCCGGACGCGAAGGCCGGACATGCGCACGGGCTCGGCCGCGGCGTGGGCGATCGGAGCGTCGGTTACGGCCCCTACCTGGACAACGTCGCCGACTTCATGCGCCGAGCGGCGATCCATCGCGTCTACGTGTTGCCAGTGCTCGGTATCTTCCCGCAGAACGAGTACTACTACGGTCTGGTCGGCAGTGTTGACAGTGCTCAACTCAATATCGAATCCGTCAACCTGATGTACATGCACGAAGGCCATGTCAAGGCCAAAGAAACGTATGTCCGGGAGTTCGTCACGGCGATCCGTGATCGCCTGGGGAGCGGGCTCATGAGCACCCTGCTCGGGCTGCAGTTCGATAACGAGGCTACGTGGCGGACCGACCTCCGCCCGTTCTCCCGGCACACCGGCACGGTCAGGCCGGCGAACGGGATCGTTTACGACATGTCCAAGCCCGCCGATCGCCAGCAGGCAGCCGATGCCAGTATCGTCGAGTACGCCAACCGGATGACCGCCGCGGCCCGCGCCGTGGATCCCCAGCTGCTGACGACCATCGGCATGTTCACTCATCGGGCCGTCGATCGCGATGGGCCGGACGGAATGCAGCACTCCTGCTCGGCCGACTGCGGCCACCCTGACCTGTGGCGATACCCGGTGCGCCCGGCTGTGCTGACGGCCTATTCACGGCTGGACTTCCTCGATCTGCACGTGTATCCGCGGTTGCCGTACAGCAAGACGTACTCGCTTCTGGATGATCTGGCATCCAGCGAGTGGGACGACGTGCAAGGCATCGTGCTGATGGGTGAGACGGGCGCCTATCGCGATTCGTTCGACGGCAGCGTGACACAGGCCGCGAACGCGATGCGGGAACATCAGGTGGACAGTTGCCGGCAAGGCTTCTCCGGTTGGTTGTTCTGGACCTGGGACACCAGCGAGAACGATGACCAGCGCCGCTTCTTCTCCGCGAGTGAGTCCGGCGGTGCCATCAACGGCCAGTTGGCGCCCATTGTCCGTCCCGATCCCTGCCGTCAATAGCCTTACCTGGCAATGACGTCGGTGTCGCCGGCAGCCTTTCATGCTACGGGTGGTCCACCCATTGTGCGTACGTATGTGAATCGATGTGCTCGCAGTCCCGGGCTTGCCAGAACCCGAGTGATGTCTGCCTGGGCGATTCTTTCTTCGCGCTGTCGCGCTGCTTGCGCGCACGTCGATTGGGCGTTGCGGGGCTTGAGGACCGTCAGCGCGTAGGAAATGCTCGGATATCGATCATTCTCCGTAGGTAGGCCAAACCGGAAGTCGGGTCGTATGTCCACGGTGTTCGGCGGGAGTCCCTTCCCTTCCGGGCCGGGCGGTCTACACCTCCGCCTGCTGGGTCCGGTCGGCGCCCGCCGTGCCGGCCGTGACCTCGACCTCGGCGGCCTCAAACCTCGCACGCTGCTCGCCGAGCTTCTGCTGGCGCAGGGCGAGGCGGTCTCCATCGACCGGCTCGTAGACACGCTGTGGGGCGACAAGGCACCCGCGCGGGCCACCTCACTGCTGCACACGTACGTGTCGACCCTGCGGACGGCGCTGCGTGACCGGCACGGTCCTGTCATCACCCGCCGGTTGCCCGGATACGCCTGGGAGGTGCGCTCCGGCCGGCTCGATCTGACCGAGTTCGAACGGTTGCGCGACCGCGGCCGGCGGGCGGTGGCCGCCGGTGACCACGCTACGGGCGCGGCCATGCTGTCCCGGGCGCTGTCGTTCTGGCGCGGCACACCCTTGGAGGGCCTGCGCGGCGTCGCCGTCGAGCGGCACGCGGAGCGTTTGGCCGAGCTGCATCGGGCGTGCGCGGTCGAGCGCATGTCGGCTGCGCTGACGACTGGGTCCAGCGGTGATCTGATCGCCGAGTTGGTCGCCCTGGTCGCACGATACCCGCTTGACGAACGGCTTCGGGGCCAGCTCGTCACCGCCCTGCATCGCGCCGGTCGCATCGCCGACGCGCTGGCCGCTTACGAGACCGGTTGTGAGGTCCTGGCCACCCAGGTGGGCGCGCCGCCCGGCGACCACCTGCACCGTGCCTATGCGGAGATCCATGGGGGAGGCGCGCACGTCGAGCCCGGCTCAGGCTGGGCCACTCTGTCGCCCGCCGCGCGCCAGACGGTGTCCGCGCTGACGTCGTTGAGGCTGACCGATGTCGCGGGCTGGTTGGTAGACGCGCTCGTGCCGCGGGCGGCGGCGGATCACTCGCCGCCGACGAGCAGGCAGCTCGTCACCGCCGGCCTGCTGGTGCCCACGAGTCGGGATCCAGCCGGGCAGACACGGTACAGCGTGGTCGCCGGCGCCCCGGCGCTCGGCCGGGACTCCGACCCGGCCACCCGGCGTACGCACGCCGCTCGGGCGGCCCGGGCGGCGCTGATGATGGTCGACGAGCACCCGGCACTTCCGATTCCCGGCCTTACGTACCCGTCGACGCCGGCCACCTGGAGCGTCCCGGCGCCGCGCAGGCGGCGCCGCGCAGGCGTCCAGAGCCAGTTGCAGGCCGAGCTGGGCACCTTGGTCTCCATTGTGGAAAGGGCTGGTGCGACCGGCGCCGTGGACGAGTGTTGCGCGTTGGCGGCGGCGCTGGTGCGAGCCACCTTCGCTCATCGTAACCAGTTCACCGAGTGGCACCGCACGCATGAGGCGGCCCTGGCCGCCGCCCGCCACGTCGGTGACCGCGCCACGGAGGCGGCCGTTCTTCACAGCCTCGGCCGGATGTGCTTCGAGCAGGGCCGGTTCGAGGCGTCCGCCGACTATCACCAGCGGGCGCTGGCCATGCTCGGGCCGACTGCCGCCGGCGGCCACGCGGCGGCGGTGATCACCGCAGGGCTGGGCCGGGTGCTGGTCGGGCAAGGCCGGTTCGACGTCGGCCTGCGGCACCTGGGAGGCGCTCTCGGTCCCATCGACGCGGCCGGCGACCAACTTACGTCGGGGTTCCTGTACAACGCGATCGGCGCTGCCCACCTGGAGCAGGGGCGGCTCGATACCGCCACCGAATGCTACCTGCGGGCGCGTATCGCCTACCGCGCCGAAGCCCATGGCACGGGGGAGGCGACCGCCTTGCGGGGCGCAGGGCTGGTGTCCCGCGCTCGGGGCGCCCTGGAGGAGGCCGCCGCCCACTTCCGTGACGCGAGGTCGCTCTTCGCGCGTGCGGAGGACCGGCTCGGCACCGCCTACGCCGACCAGTCACTGGCGAAGGTGGAGCTTCGCCAGGGGCGGCCGGCCGAGGCGATCCGCCGGCTGCAGCCGATCCTGTGGACCTGCCGGGGGCTGCATGACACGTTCGGCGAGGCGCTCGTGCTGCGGACGCTGGGTGAGGCGTGGCTGGTGGCGGGCAGCTTGACCAACGCCGAGGACAACCTGCGCCAGGCGCTGCACCGCTGGAAGGAGTTGCGGCTTCCCCTGTGGCAGGCTCGCACTCTTCGTGACATGGCATGGCTGCACGAGTCGGCGGGCCTCAGCCACAGCGCCCGGCAGGCCTCCGGCGCCGCGCAGGTCATCTTCCGCCGGCACAGCAGCCGGGAGCTGACCGAGACGGTCGGCGAATCCCGCTCTCCGCGCCCGATGTCCCGACCGGTCCGGGCGTGACCCGAACCGATCGGGGGTCGAAGATCGGTCACCCGGCCCATGTTTCGGCGTGAAGGGACTGATCGGAGTCGTCCCAGTAGCGGTTCTCCAGGCGTCCGTCGGGCCGCCGGAAGAAGACCTGTTGCTGGTCGTCGATGGCGAAACCGGCCGGATCAGACGCGGTCGCGACAGTTCCCGTCGGGGACCACTCGTCGGTGGCCGGCCAGTTGCCCGGGATGGACGGGTACCAGACCCAGTGGACGATCCCGCCGGTGGCAGTGCGTCCGAAGAGGTGCTGCCTGTCACCGACCGTGTACGCGAGCAGGGAGCCGACCACGTCCGGCCCGGCCCAGCCGACGGCCGTGATCCGCCCGTCCGAGGCGTCACGGTAGTAGTGCTGCACACCGCCGCCGCCCGACCGCACGAAGACGTGTACCTGATCGTCGTATCCGAAGCCCACCGGATCCGAACTCAGCGCAGCGGGTCCGGTGCCGAAGTCGTCCACGGCGGGCAGGTTGTTCGCGATGCCGTCGTACCAGACCCAGTGCACGAGCCGGTTGTCCACGGCGCGAGCGAAGATGTGCTGCTCGCCGTTGTGCACCAGGGCGGCCGGATTGCCGGTGATCGCCGGCCCCGCCCAGGTGTCTTTGGTGGACTTCCCGGAGTCGTCCCACGAGCGGTGTTCCAGGCTCCCGTTCGTCGCGTAGAAGACGTGACGCCGGCTGCCGAAGGAGAAGCCGGTAGGGTCGGATCTCACGTGGTTGAAGGTGTCCACGTACTCGCCCCTCGGCTGGGCGCCCGCCTTCAAGACCCAGTGCATGAGGTTGTTGTTCGGTGTGCGAGCGAAGACGTGCTGTTCGTCGTTGTGGACGTACGCGATCGGCTTGCCGGTGACCGGTCGGCCGGCCCAGATCTCGGACCGGGACGTCGCGGGCGCCGGGGCCGACCATGAGTGCGCGAGCCGGCCGGCGGGGTCGATCTCGAAAAGGTGCCGCTCGCCGCCGTAGACGAACGCCTGGTTCGTGGAGCCGCTCGACGACGGGCTTGCGGCCGTCGCGGATGTGGCTGTGCCGACCAGCGCGGTGGCGAGCACCGCCGTGGTGGTGAACACCGCCGTGACGGCGCGGACCGCTGTCAGCACCGTGTGTCGGGGTCGGGACTCCAGGGATGGAGTTGTCGACATGTGACCTCCTTGAAGTGAGTTGTTGCCTGATCAGCCGGCGTATCGGCCGTTCCAGTTCTCGGTGTGGACGCGTTGGTCGGAGGCGTCCCAGTAGCGGGTTTCGAGGGTGCCGTCCGGGGCGCGGAAGAAGACGTGTTGCTGGTCGCCGGTGGCGAAGCCGGCGGGGTCGCTGCTGACGGTGCCGGGGTTGGACCATTGGTCGAGTACCGGGCGGTTGTTGGTGACGCCTGGGTACCAGACCCAGTGTTTGAGACTGTTGTCTGTGCCGCGTGCGAAGAGGTGTTGTTCTCTGCCGTGTCCGTAGGCGAGTGGTCTGCCGGTGGTGGTGGCGCCGGCCCAGTCGTTGTCGGTGACGATTCTTCGTTCGGAGGCGTCCCAGAACCGGTGGGCGATGGTGCCGTCGGGTGCGCGGTAGAAGATGTGTTGCTGGTCGCTGTAGGAGAAGCCGGCGGGGTCGGAGGTGACTTGGCCGTTGGTGGTGCCCCAGTCGTCGGCGACCGGGAGGTTGCCGGCGATTTCGGGGTACCAGACCCAGTGGGCCAGTTTGCCGTCGGGTGTGCGCGCGAAGACGTGTTGTTCGGTGCCGAAGGTGTATGCGACGGGGTTGCCGGTGATGGCCGGGCCGTGCCAGGTGTCGTTGGAGATCCGCCATTCGGAGGCGTCCCACCAGCGGTGTTCCAGGCTGCCGTCGGGTGCCCGGTAGAAGACGTGTTGCTGGTCGCCGTAGGAGAAGCCGGCGAGGTCCGAGGTGACTCGGCCGTTCGGGGCCCAGCTGTCGAGCACCGGCTTGTTGTTCGGGGCGCCCGGGTACCACACCCAGTGCGCCAGGCTGTCCTGTGGTGTGCGGGCGAAGACGTGTTGCTCGTTACCGTGGGTGAACGCGACCGGCTTTCCGGCTATCGCGGATCCCGCCCACACGTCCGATTCGGGGTGCCCGACCGCGGGGTTCAGCCACGAGTGGGCGAGGTCGCCGTTCTCGCCGCGGCCGAAGAAATGCCGCTCGCCGAGGTACCCGAAGGCCTGGTTGGGTGTCTGGCCGCCGCCGCCCAGCCGGCTCGCGACGTCCGACCTCAGCTGCGCGAGCATGGGGTAGAAGACGTCGCCAGGGCACGCGGTGGCGAAGAAGTCCCGATGACCGTAGATCTGCGTGGTCGGGATGCCGTACTGCTGGCAGATGAAGACGCACAGGTCGACGAGGCGATCGTAGAGCGCGGCCGGCGGGCCGACATTGGTGAAGGTGCCCTCGTTCTCGATGCCGATCGCCTTGTCGTTCTGGTCGGGACAGTGGACACCGACCACCATGCCCCGGCCCGCCGCCAGCGTCTCCAGGCTGCGGTGGCGTCCCTCCAGGAGGTATCCGCCCCGGGACACGGTGAAGTGCTGGCCGGTGTCGCCCCAGCCATTCGTGTCCATGTGGTCGTTCTGGATCGATCGCGCCATCGCCGTCGCGTTCGCCAGCGCGGTCCCGTTTTCGTTGCCGCTCGCGGTGTGGTGGATCAGGATCTTGTCGGGGTTGCGGCCGATCACTGTGAGGTTCTGGTCCGGCTGCCGGGCTCCCCACGAGTCGCAGGGGATGATGTCGGCGGCCGAGATCGCGGCGCCGGCGGGTCGCGGGCCGGATCCGAACTGGAATCCGCCGAGTGCGATGCCGGCGCCGACGGCTGTGGCGCCGCCGAGCAGCGAACGGCGGGAAACCGCACGAGGTGACATGTCTACTCCGGATCTCTTGTCCGCTCCGGACGGCCAGATGGCCGCCGGCAACGCCCGGCCGACTGATCAAAGCCACGCCGGGCTGTGCGCCGACACCGTGACACGACGCCCTTCAAGAAACCTTCAGCCGTCCCGCCCCGGCCTTGCCCCGCAGGTCAACGCGATCGGTTGGAGCCGCGCCATCCGTACGAGAGCGATATGTCATAGACCGGTGGTGTGATCGGCAAAACGCCTGATCCGACGGGCGTTCAGACGGCGTGGGTGCCGGCGGAGCACCGCCGTGGTGTCCACGTGAGACCGGAAGGGACGACATGCGAAGCAGGACAAGAACCATGGCGACCGCCGTGATGGCCCTCGCCCTGGGCCAACTGGCGTTCGCCACCCAGGCCGAGGCCGCTGACGCGGAACGGGTCGCCGTGCGGGCCGACAGCCTGATCACGGCGGCAACCGCCGACGCGGCGGGCGACGCTGCGTTGACCGTCGATGTGTACCTGGCCGGGCGCGAGACCGCCGCGCTGGAGAAGTTCGTCAAAGCGGCCAGCGATCCCCGCAGCGACGGCTACGGCAAGTACCTCTCCGCCCAGGAGTTCCGTCAACGGTACGCGACCACCGACGAGGACCTGGCGCACGTCACCGACTGGTTGACCGGCAGTGGCCTGACGGTTACCGCCGTGCCCTCGAACCGGCGTTACGTGCGGGCCACCGGCCGAGTCGCCGCGGCCGAGCGGGCCTTCGGCACCGACCTGCGGACGTCCGCGGAGCACGGCCGGGCGCCCGCGACGGCGGTCACCGTTCCCGGGGCGTTGCGGTCCGTGGTCGCGGGGGTGTCCGGGCTGGCGGAGCGCCGTATCCTGACCCGCTCCTTCCATGGCGACGGCATGCCGGCCGGAGCGTCGGCGAAGGGTCAGCCCAACGCCGCCGCGCCGCCGGGGGCGGTCCGTGCCGGTCGTCCCTGCTCCGACTACTTCGGACAGAAGGTGGACCCCACCAAGCCGCCGGCGTACGGCAACAACTGGCCTTACGCGGTGTGCGGGTACACCCCGAGCCAGATCCAGAGCGCGTACGGTGTCCGGCAGGCGCACGCGTCCGGTGTGGATGGTCGCGGCGTGAAGGTTGCCGTCGTCGCGTCCTATCTGTCGCCCTCGGTGCTCGCCGACCTCAACACCTACAGCGGACGCTACGGCCTGCCGGCCATGAAGCCCGGCCAGTTCACGCAGGTCGAGCCCGCAGGCGGCTACCGCTGGGGGGAGGAGTGCGGAGAGCCGTCGTGGTACACCGAGGAGGCGATCGACGTCGAGGCGGTGCACACGATCGCCCCGGGCGCGGACATCACCCTGGTCACCGCCGCGAGCTGCGATGACCGCGACCAGTACGAGGCGGTCAACAAGGTCGTCGACGGCCACCTCGCCGACATCGTCACCAACTCGTGGGGCGTCAATGACGAGCGGGTCAACTCGGCGCTCTTCGACGCCTACCACGCGACGATGCTCCAGGCGGGCGCGACCGGGATCGGCGTCTACTTCGCCACCGGTGACACCGGGGACAACTCCCGGATCACGGCCGACGGCAAGCCGGTGACCGCGCACCCGGCCTCCGAGCCGCTCGTCACCGCCGTCGGCGGCACGTCGCTGGGCATCGGCCGCAACGGCGAGTACCTTTTCGAGACCGGGTGGGTGACCGCCCGTTCCGACCTGCGGGACGGTGCCTGGACCCCGGCCCCGCCCGGCAACTTCTCCTCCGGCACCGGCGGCGGCACCAGCCAGGTGTTCGCGCAGCCGTCTTACCAGGTCGGGGTCGTGCCCGACGCGATCGCCACGCGGCACGGCGGGCGCGGGCGCGCGGTCCCGGACATCGCCATGGTCGCGGACCCGGCCACCGGGATGGTCATCGGCTATGCCCAGACGTTCCCCGACGGCGTCCGATACAACGAGTCCCGCTCGGGGGGCACCAGCCTCGCGTCGCCGCTTCTCGCCGGCATGATGGCAGTCGCCGACCAGCAGGCCCATATGCACCACGGCTTCGTCAACCCGCTGCTGTACCACTACGCCAACCGTGGTGACCTCCAGGATGTCGCGGACACCACCACCCGTGCACAGGTGCGCGCGGACTACGTCAACCGGATCGACGACACGGGCGGCGTCACGTACTCGCTGCGGAGCATGCAGTTTCCGCAGACGATCGCCACCGGGCGGGGTTACGACGACATGACCGGTGTCGGATCCCCGCGCACCGCCTACTTCCTGGCCCCCGACCCGGACCCGGAAAGGACGACGGCCCGGTAGCTCACGCGTCTCCGGTGCGGTGACCGGTCACCGCACCGGAGACGTGGGTCCGGGGCGCCCAGGAGAAGAGGGGGTTGGTGCGCGTTCCGCCGCGCGCAGCCACTGCGTTCCGGCGGCGGGTCTTCCGTGCCGGCGGCCGGTGGGGCGGCCGGGATCGGACCGATGAGGATTCCGATCGTCGCCACGATCGTTCGTCTGTTCATCGGTCTCTCGTTAAGACACACCCCGGGGCGTCAGGCCGGCCCCGGGGTGTTCCACGAATGGACGCGGGTCATCCGTTCCACGGTTCGGTGTGGATGGCCGCGTCGGAGGCGTCCCAGTAGCGATTCTCCAGCCGGCCGTCGGGTCGGCGGTAAAGGACGTTCTGCCGGTCGCCGGCGACGAACCCGGCCGGATCGGTGGTCACCGTGCCGGCGGGGGACCACTCGTCGAGGACCGGGAGTCCGCCGGCCGCCGTCGGATACCACGCCCAGTGCGCGAGCGCGCCGGTGTCGGTACGGGCGAAGAGGTGTTGCTCGTCGCCGTAGGTGTACGCCAGGAGCGTGCCGACGGTGGTCGCGCCCGGCCAGGTGTCGGCGGTGACCCGCTGCTCGGAGGCGTCCCGGTAGCGGTGCTGGACGCCACCGGCCGCGGATCGGTAGAAGACGTGCGTCTGGTCGCCGTACCCGAAGCCGACCGGGTCCGAGGTCACCTCCCCGGCGGTGGTGCCGAAGGCGTCCGCCGCCGGCAGGTTGTTCGCGATGCCCTCGAACCACACCCAGTGGGCCAGCTTGTTGTCGGTGGTACGCGCAAGGATGTGCTGCTCGCCGCCGTACGCCACGCCGACCGGATTGCCGGCGATGGCCGGGCCGGTCCACACGTCGGTGGAGATCCGCCACTCGGAGGTGTCCCACCAACGGTGTTCCAGTTTGCCGTCCGAGGTCCGGTAGAAGACGTGCTGCTGATCGCCGAAGGAGAAGCCGGTGGGGTCGGAGGCGACACGGCCGGTGGCGTTCCAGCCGTCCAGCACCGGCAGGTTGTTCGGCGCGCCCGGATACCACACCCAGTGGGCCAGATTGCTGTCCGGCGTGCGGGCGAAGACGTGCTGCTCGTTGCCGTGGACGAAGGCGGCCGGCTTTCCGGTGACCGCGCTGCCGGTCCAGATGTCGGACTGCGGGCCGGGTGCGCCCGGGTTCGACCACGAGTGCACGAGCTGTCCGGCGGCGTTCACCTCGAAGTGGTGCCGCTCGTTCCCGTACACGAAGGCCCGGTTCGTGGAGCCGTTCGAGGAGACGCCACAGTTGCGGCCGGTGTGGGTGTAGGTGCCGCCGTCGTAGCGCATCGCGGTGTCGTCGATGACGATCGGCTGGCGCACACCGTCCGCGATCTGCTCGAAATGCAGGTGCGGGCCGCTGGAGTTGCCGGTCGAGCCGACCTTGCCGAGTTCCTGGCCCTGCGCCACGTTCGCGCCGAGCCCGACGGAGAACGCGGACAGGTGCGCCACCCGGGTCGACCATCCACCGCCGTGGTCAACCACGACCTCATTCCCGTAACCGCCGTTGACCTGGGCCGAGACGACGGTGCCGGGCGCGGACGCGAGCACCGGTGTGCCCAGCCCACTCGATCCGATCACGTTGTAGTCGATCGCGTTGACGACCTCGGTGGAGTGGTGGAAGTAGAGCCGGGGCTCATCGCAGGGCCACGGCGCCTTGAAGTCGGGCCGCGCCCCCGCCGCGGCGGCCGGCGCGCCGGGAAGCACGGCCGTGATCAGGGCGATCGTGGCGAGCACGGCGGCCAGGGTGGTGCGCCGTCGGCCCAGCGGTGACGGGCGGTCAGCCGGCATATTGGCCGCTCCAGTTCTCGGCGTAGACGCGCCGGTCCGAGGCGTCCCAGAAGCGGGTTGCCAGGGTGCCGTCCGCGCTGCGGAAGAAGACGTGCTGCTGGTCGCCGGTGGCGAAGCCGGCCGGGTCACCGGCGACCGTGCCCGCGGCGGACCACTCGTCGAGCACCGGCCGGTTGTTCGCGACCCCCGGGTACCACACCCAGTGCTTGAGGCTGTTGTCCGTGCCGCGCGCGAAGACGTGGTACTCCTTGCCGTGCCCATAGGCGACCGGGTTGCCGGTGACCGTGGCGCCGGCCCAGTCACCGTCGTTCACGATCCGCCGTTCGGAGGCGTCCCAGTAACGGTGGGCGATGGTGCCGGCGGCGGTCCGGAAGAAGATGTGCTGCTGGTCGCCGTAGGAGAAACCGGCGAGGTCGGAGACGACCTGACCGGCGGTGGTGCCCCAGTCGTCGGCGATCGGCAGGTCGTTCGGAATGCCCGGGTACCAGACCCAGTGGGCCAGCTTGCCCTCCGGCGTACGGGCGAACACATGCTGCTCGGTGCCGAACGTGTATGCGACCGGGTTACCGGTGATGGTCGGGCCAGGCCAGGTGTCATGGGATACCTGCCACTCGGAGGCGTCCCACCAGCGATGCTCGAGGCTGCCGTCGGGCGCCCGGTAGAACACGTGCTGCTGGTCGCCGTAGGAGAAGCCGGCTGGATCGGAGGTGACCCGGCCGGTGGCGCCCCAGCCGTCCAGCACCGGCATGTTGTTCGGCACGCCGGGATACCAGACCCAGTGCGCCAGATCGTTCTGCGGCGTACGGGCGAACACGTGCTGCTCGACGCCGTGCGTGAAGGTGACCGGATCGCCGGTGACCGCGGAGCCCGCCCAGACATCGGCCTCCGGGTGCCCGACCGCGGGGTTGGTCCAGGAGTGGGCGAGGTTGCCGCTGATGTTCCGCCCGAAGTAGTGCCGCTCGCCGTTGCCGTAGGCAAACGCCGGGTTCGGCGACGGCCCACGAACGCCGGTCACCAGAGCCAGCAACTCGCGGGCCTTGCCCTCGTTCTCGTCGTAGCGGGTCGGGTGCCCCGACCTCTGCACGCGCTGGGCAATGCCGCCCGCGGAGTCGTTCGGATACTGCAGATCCATGGCGATCGCGAGATCGTAGAACTTGTTCGAGGAGTAGACCGGGTCCATGATCTGTGCCGGCGTGCCCCAGCCTTGCGACGACCGCTGCTGGAAGACGCCGAGGGAGTCCTTGTCGCCGCAGGCGAGGTTGTTCATGTGCGACTCGACCCAGCCGGTCTCGAACGCGGCGAGCAGAACCTTGTCGGTGACGCTGCGGCTCACCCCGACGTCGTAGACGGTCTGGATGATCGCCGGATCGTGCTGGGGCGGGACCGACGGGCATTCCGCCGCGGCGGGTGAGGGGATAGCGATCGCGCTGATGGCGAGGACGACGCCGGCGAGTATTCGCGCGCCTGTGATGGGGCGTGGAGCCATGACTGATCTCCGTATCTGGTTCGATCCGCCGGGCCGTACCGGATGCCGGCGGGTGACGAGGGTCGTGGCCGCGATTCCGTCCGGCCGAACAACCGTCGATCTACAGGAGTCAATATCGACCGTCGGCCATTCGGCGTTCTGTCGTCCGGCTTTCGCGGCCGCGAATCACCCTGCCCACCGATCGAAGAGCCGTTTCGCACTCAGCTCGCGGTTCAGCCCCCGCGCCGTGACACCGGGACGCAGAACTGGAACGCCGAACGCGAGTGCGGTGTCCCGGACCGAGGTGCGGGCATGTTCGGCAAGGCGCTCGAACGCGGCCCGGGTCAGGTCCGCGTCCTCTCGGCCCGCCAGTTCCCGGGCGAAGAGGGCGGTGAGGTCGTGCGGGCGGTAACGGGCCTCGCCGGTGGGGTCGGCGCCGACCGATTCGAGCAGTCCGGAGGCGACCAGGTGCTCGGCGAGACGTTCCCCGTCGCTGCCGTCGCAGAGCACACCGAGAGTCCACGCCGCGAACGCGCCGGGTGGCATCAGTCCGATCCGGCGCAATGCCACCTGGACGTGCGGGGCGAGGCCCGCGTAGGCCAGCTCCAGCCTCGAGCGGACTCCGAGGCGGCCGATCGACAGCTCGTCCAGGCGGCGGGTGTTGTCGCGGAGCCGGTCGGCCAATGCGCTCAATGGCAGTGTCGGCTGCGGCTGGAGCCGCGCGCCGGCGATACGTACGGCCAGCGGCAGACGTCCGCACAGGTCGACGATCTCCTCCGCCACCCGTCGCTCGGCGGCGATCCGTCGCCCACCGATGATCCGGCCGAGGAGCCCTACGCCCTCCTCGACCGCGAACGGCTGCAATCGCCGCTGGTGAGCGCCGGGCAGTTCGGACAGGGCGCCCCGGCTCGTGACGAGCACCGCCGTCCCGGGCGTGCCGGGTAGCAGCGGTGTCACCTGCTCCGCGTCCACGGCGTCGTCGAGCAGGATCAGGACCCGCCGGTCGGCCACCCGTGAGCGGAACGCCGCCGCCCTCGCCTCGAGTCCCTGCGGGAGCACGGATCGCTCGCCTCCGAGGGCATCCAGGAACTCGCCGAGAACCTCCGCGGGATCCCGGGGCGCTGGACCGGCGCCCTCCAGGTTGACGTAGAGCTGGCCGTCCGAAAACTGCGGTCGTAGGCGATGGGCCACGCGTACCGCGAGCGTCGACTTGCCCACTCCCGCCACACCGCTGACGACCACGATCGGCACCGCGTCCGCACGCGTGAGCCGGCCCTCCAGATGCGCGGCCTCGTCAACCCTGCCGACGAAGTCCGAGAGGGATGGCGGAAGCTGGCACAGCACCGCGTAGGACCCCGGATCGGGCTCCGCGGGTCCGTCCCTGCCGTGCAGGATCTCCTGCTGAACGGAGCGCAGTTCGAATCCCGGGTCCAACCCGAGCTCGGCCTGTAGCACCGCGCGAGTGTCGCGGTAGACCTGCAGCGCCTCGGCCTGCCGGCCGGAGCGATAGAGCGCCCGCATCAGCTGTGCGCGCATTCCTTCCCGGATGGGATGCGCACCGGTGAGCGCGCGTAATTCCTCCAGGATGATCCGATGGTTTCCCAACGCGAGCTCGAGCTCGAACCGCCGCTCCGAGGCCTCCATGCACCTCTCGAGCAAGCCTGGTACGGCTTCGCGGTGCAGCGTGGCCGATTCCACGTTGAACAGGATGGGCCCGTGCCACAGACGGGCGGCCTCGCGTAACGCCTCCAGGCCGGACTGACGGTCTCCTCGTGTGATGGCCGAGCGGGCCGTCGCCAGCAGTGTGTCGAACTCCTGGATGTCCGACGAGCCGGGTGGCAGCTCGATCGCGTAACCGCCGGCGCGTGTGCGTACCAGCCCGTCGCCGCCCAGGATGCCGCGCAGGCGCGCGGTGTAGGTCTGCAGCGCGGCACGAGCGCGCAGTGGTGGGGTGGTGTCCCACAGGCGGTCGATCAGGGTCTCCACCGGCACGGCCTCACCCGGCTGGAGCAGCAGCGAGGCGAGGATGGTCCTCAGCTTGGGTGCTGAGATGTCGACGGTCCGGCCGTTCATGCGAACCTCGAGGGGGCCCAGGATCCGGAAGTAGACGGCGGTTGCCGAACCCTCGTTCGATGGCGGCGGTTGCGCGGTAGCGGGACGCAAGCAACTCTCCCTAATCTGTGGTCGGCCAGGCTGAGATCAAGGGCGGCTCGCCGGCGACGACGCGGTGGTAAGGGGTGGCGGCTGGGCGCTGAGCCAGTCGCAGGGCGCCGGTCAGGGCGTCCGCCCGGGGCCCGACGAGGCGCAGCCCGTGGTGGTCAAGCGCCCGCCGTAGGGGTGCGAGCAGCGCCTCGCCGGCGAGGAACAGCCGGCCGGCGACGCTGACCGGGGTGCTGCTGGGCGACAGGCCGCAGCGGCGCCCGGCGGCCGCGGCAGTGCGGGCCAGGTCGTCGGCCGCGGCCGCGAGAATCGCACCGGCGACCAGATCGCACCGTCCGGCGGCGGTGACCACGGCCGGCGCGAAGGCCGAGATCCGGACCGTCGGAGCGGCGGAACCCATCAGCCGCTGAACCGCGGGCAGGTCCATGCCGCCGAGATGGTCGGCGGCCGGTTCGGCGAGCGCCGTCGGTGGCCCGGTGCCGTCCGTCGCGGCCAGCGCGGCCGCAAGCCCCGCGCGGCCGATCGCGTAGCCGCTGCCACGGTCGCCGAGCAGCGGCCCCCACCCGTCCGCCCGGGACCAACGGCCGTCGTCGGCGACCCCTATGGCGACGGTCCCGGTGCCCGCGCAGATCAGCACACCCGGTCCGTCGAGCGCGCCGGCATGCGCAGGCACGCCGTCGTCCACGATGGTGACCGGGGCGCCGCCGAAGACGGCGGAGAGGGCATCGGTCAGCCGGCAGCGACCCGCCTGTTCGGCGGTGGCGCCGGTGAGGCCACCGCAGACCCGGTCGACCGTGCCGCGGTGACCGGACGCCTTGTGGGCCTGCCGAACGGCCGCGACGATCATGGCCACGTCGTCCGCGCCGGGTTCGTAGGTGAACCCGGCGCCGGCGCCGTCGTAGCGTCCGTCCGGAGTTTCGATGCGGAGCCGCAGACCGGACTTTCCACCGTCCAGCAGCGCGAACGTGCCCGTCCGATCATTCATCGGGTAGCCTCCCGGGCCGAGGTCAGGAGCCGTGCCGCGGCGTCCACCACGGCGTCTCCGGCCTCGGGCGAGAAGAGGCTGAGCATCGCCTCGTAGGTGCCGGCACGGTGAGCCTCCCGGTCGACGAGGTAACTCAGGTAGCCGTCGGTACAGCCGATCACCCGGGTGTCCCGGAACGGGCTCGCGGCGGCGATCCGCAGCCCGATCGCGGAGTACGGCTCGACCGGCAGATGCAGCCAGGCGATATCGCCCAGAGCCGCCGCGGTCAACGGCGCGTCGTACCTGTCGGGCAGGTCGAGCGCGCACATCCGCTCCTGGAAGCGGGCGCCCTCCAGGCCGGCGAGCGCGGACCGGGCCGCCGCGCTGTCCGCCGGTTCGGCGACCGACCGCCGGCGCGCCTCGGCGTCCGTCACGGTACGCCGGACGACGTCCGCCTTCGGCAGTCGCCGCCCTGGCAGGTGCACGCGTCCGTGCCGGACGGCCAACCGGCAGTCGCCGTCGACCGGGTCGCTCCGGTCCTGAAGGCCACGCAGTACGGCGCCGGCGAGCAGGGTGCCGAGCCGAGCCGCCTCGGCGAAACCACGACCGCGCCGCACCGCGCGCGGGCTGACGTCGCCGGCGGCCCCTTGGAGGAACGCGATCACCGGCGGCCGGCCGGTGCCGCCGCCGAACCGGGCCACCTCGCTGAGCGCGGCGGTCAGCACGGCGCGGGCGGCGCCGGGCCAGTCCGCCGACCACGCCAGGTTCTCCGGCCCGAGGGCGGTCGGATGGCCGGCGTGGTCGAGTAGGAGAGCCCGCACCTCCGAGCCGTCCAACGACCGCAGCGCCAGGACTCCCGCACGCTCGTCGTGAGGGCCGTCCGTGCTGTTCCGGTTCGCTCCCGTGCCCGGCGCCCAGACCACGCTCCAGTGGGGCTGGACGGGCTCCGGCGTCTGGGCGGCGCGCCTGGCGAGGGCGCGTACCCGGTCGGCGAGATGTTTCACCAAGCTGTCGTCGCGGCGCTCCGGGTCGGAGGGGTGGATGCCGCCGGTCCAGCCGGACGGGCCGGAGTGGGTGTGCGAGGCGCAGACCAGGACGTCGCCGCCGATGGGGTCCATGCCCTCGGCCACGGCCTCCCGCAGTGCGGCGGCCAGCTCGGTGGTCACGGCCACCGCGTCGAGGCTCAGCCACGTGGCGGTCGTACCGGCGTCGTCGGTGAGCGAGACGAGGCCGGCGGTCAGCGGGTCGTGCACGCCGGTCGCGACCCGGCCGGCCCGGGCGGCGTACCCACCGAGCGGGTGACCGGCGGGTGGCGTGACGTCCGCCATGGCGGCGCGCAGGGTAAGGATGCTCACGGCTCGATCACGCGGACGCGGCCGCCGTACGCGCGGGTCAGGCCTGCGTTGCGTTCGTCCCCGTCGGGCAGGTTCATCGAGGTGTAGATCGGCGGTGTGGTGCCGTCCGCGAGCAGGCGCCGGCTGACTTCCTCGGTGAGCAGCTGGGCGATCAGCACCCCGGCCAGTGAGGAGACCGCGCCGACGCGGGTGCCGTCCGCGAGCTCGACCGCCGCGTCGCCCGGTGGAGCCCCGGTGTCGACGACCACGTCGGCCAGGTCGGCGAGCCGCTTGCCGGAGTGGTGCCGGGACGGCACGGAGTTGGTGTGGGCCAGCGAGGTGATCGCGATCAGGGGGTGGCCCCTGCCGGTTACCAGGCTCGCCATCTCGACGATCGAGCCGTTGATGCCGCAGTTCGAGGCGAGCAGGAAGACATCGCCCGGACCCGGCCCGGCGAGGGTGTAGATGCGGCCGGCCAGCGTCGGATCGCGCTCCAGGGTGGGGTCCATGATGTCGCCGGGCGGCGTGCCGCCGAACATCACCAGGTCCTTGATCGAGAGCATGTTGACCGGGACGAGTCCGCCGGCCCGCCCGGCCATCTCATGGGCGATGATCCGGGCGTGCCCGGTCCCGAATGTCTGGAGGATGCCGTCATCCCGGTAGCAACCGACGATCAGGGCGGCCGCCGCGTTGATCGCCGGGGTCTGGGCAGACAGGACGTGGGTGAGCGTGCGCTGGGCGACCTGGGCGTAGGTGGTCATGAAACTCCTCACACTGACGGGTGGGCGACGGCGTTACCTGCCGATGCCGGCGGTGAGACCCGCGACCACCTGCCGGCTCGCCATGACGAACACGACGACGAGTGGCAGCACGGCCAGGACGAGGCCGGCGTAGAGGGCGCCTCGGTCGGTGGAGAACTCACCGAAGAAGCGGGACAGTCCGACCGGGATGGTGTATTTCTCGCTGGAGCGCAGCAGGATCAGCGGGAAGAAGAAGTCGTTCCAGGTGGGTGCGAGCTGGAAGACGGCGACGGTGGCGATCGCCGGTCTGGACAACGGTGTCACGATCGACCGGAAGAGCCGCAGCTCGCCCACGCCGTCGATGCGGGCCGCTTCCTCGATGTCGGTGGGCAGACCCCGAAGGAACGCCATCAGGATGAACACCGAGAACGGGATGCCGCCGGCCGCGTACAGCAGGGTCAGGCCGATTCGGCTGTCGACCAGGCCCATGCTCTGGAACATGTAGAAGATCGGCAGGACGCCGAGCTTGATGGGTAGCATCAAGCCGGAGAGGAAGTAGGCGGCCAGCAGCGCGCGGCCGGTGAAGCGCCAGCGCGCGAGCGGGTACGCCGCCATCAGCGAGATCACGGTGCACAACGTCACCGCGGCAACGGTGATCACCACCGAGTTGAGCAGGTAGGTGGACAGTGACGCGTTGGCCCAGGCCCGTCCGAAGTTCTCGAAGGTCGGGCTGGTGGGCAGCCCGAGCGGCTCCCGCATGATCTCCCGGTTGCCGCGCAACGAGCCGAGCAGCACCAGGAGCAACGGTCCGAAGGCCACTCCGGCGTACGCCCACAGCAGCACCTGGACGCCGACGGCGCGTCCGATCCGTGGCGCGGTGCTCACCACGGCACCTCCCGGCGGCGGAGCGACCTGTCGACAACGAGCGCGACACCGAAGACAACGACGAACATCACCATCGCGAGTGCCGAGGACAGCCCGATCGCGTTGACGCCGCCCTGGAAGGCGATGCGATAGAAGAGCAGGCCGAGCACGTCCATCGACTGGCCGGGACCACCGGATGAGCCGCCGAGCGCGAAGACCAAATCGAAGACGTTGAAACAGCCGACGAACGTCAGCAACGTCACCGCGCCCACCGCGGGCATGATGAGCGGGAAGCGGACCTGCCAGAACGCCTTCCACGCGGACGCGCCGTCGATGACGGCTGCCTCTTCCATCTCGGCCGGCACCGCCGCCAACGCGGCGCCGAAGATGAGCATCGGGCAGCCGATCCACTGCCACGCGTTGACCAGCACCACCACCGGCAGCGCGATGGCCGGGTCACCGAGCCACGGCCGGGTGAGCCCGTCCAGGCCGACCGCCTGGAGGCCCGCGTTGACCGGGCCGAACGCGGGCGAGAGCATCATCGACCACAGGTAGCCGACGACCAGGGGGCTGATCAGGTAGGGCAGTGAGTAGAGCGTCTGGAACATCCGCTTGCCGCGCGGGTTGCGGTGCAGCAGGACGGCCAGCCCGAGACCTACGGTGTTCTGCACCAGCATCGTGCCGGCGAAGAACACCACGTTGTGCCAGAACGCCTTGAGAACCTGCTCCTGGTAGGGGTAATCGCCGAGCACGGCGGCGTAGTTGGCCATCCCGGCCGGTGCGCCCCGGGTGGTGCCCTGCCAGCCGTAGAAGCTGTACCAGAGCGCGGTGGCAAGAGGTACGACGACGAAGACCGTGTAGAGGACGGCGGCCGGGCCGCAGAAGAACGCTACCCAGCCGAGCCGCCGACCGGAGCGGAACGCCACGATCAGCCCCTCGGTTTGAACCACGTGTCGACGCTGCGTTGCAGTTCCTTCGCGGCGTCGGTGGCGTTCCCGGTCCCGAGCAGGACGGCGGAGACGTTGGTGCGCAGCACTTCGGCGCCGGGTGGCGTGCCGTAGCTGAAGTCGGCGTACATGAGGTAGGGGCTCGGATTTGCTGTGTACGCGTCGAAGGCCTGCTTGAGCAGCGGGTCGGTCGGCGCCGTGCCAGGGACGGCGGAGATCTGGATGAGCTGGTCCGAGAACGCCTGGCCGAACTCGGGAGTAGCCATCCACCGGGCGAGCTCGACGGCCTCGTCCTTGCTCCTGGTGCGCGTGGCCACTCCGAACGACCCGTCCACGAAGCCGGGAGTGACGGCCTTGTCGAGCACGGCGCCGGGCGACGGAGGCACGCTGAAGATGCCCAGCTCGATATCGGGCGCGCTCTTCCTGAAACCGGCCAGTTCCCAGACGCCGCCCGGGAACATCGCCGCCTTGCCGGATACGAACAACGCCTTGGCGTCCTCATAGCCGACGCCGGAGAACTGTGGTTGCCAGTACTTGCTGGTCCCGGCATAGGTCTCGATCGATGCAACGTAGTCCGGGTCGGTGAACTTGGCCTCGCCGGCGAGGACGCGCTTCTCGAACGCTGCTCCGCCGTAGCGGGTGGCGCCGAAGATCTCGTGTTCGATCGGGATCATCCAGTCGTCCCTGACGTTCACCGCGAACGGGATGATCTTCTTACGCTGGAGGGTGGCCGCGCCGTCCAGCATCTGTTGCCACGTCTGTGGAGGGGCCACGCCGTTGTCGGCGAAGAGCTTCTTGTTGTAGACGACGTGCATCGTCTGGATCGCGAAAGGCACCCCGTAGATCTTTCCGTCGGCCCGGCCCCGTGCGCCGTCGAGCGTGGCGGCGGGGAACGATGCGAGCCTCGGCACCGCGGCGTCGAGTGCGAGCAGGCCGCCGGAGGCGATCGCCGGTTGCAACTCACCGTAGGCGCGGAGCTGGGCGAGATCCGGACCGGAGTCGCCGGACAGGCCGGTCTGCAGGATCGTGTTGTACTCGGTGTTCTTGTAGGCCCGGTATTCCACGTCGATGCCGGGATGAGTCCCCTCGAACTTCTCGAAGATCTTGTTGTAGACGGTCACGTCCTCGGTTCGCCAGCCCCAGACCGAGAGCTTGACATCCCCGTCCGCGGCCCCGGCGCCCGGCGAACACGCCGCGACCCCGCCCGCGATGACCATGGACAGCACACCAGCGATGAACCTTCGCACGATCTTTGCCTCCCCCGAGAGCTCAGATCCGTAAGCCTATACTGGTACGCACCTGTGTCAAGATGGGTTGGCGTGCCGGACGCGAACGGGCCCGACCTGGCGCGATGCGGCAACGGACACGGCAAGATGGTCGCGTGCCCCGACCTAAGCACCAGCCGACCACCGACGCGCCCCTCCCTCTGCGGCTCCCTCCGGGCATCTCGAAGGCGGATGCGCTCTACCAGGTACTCGTCCAGCTCGCGGGGCAGATCGGCGCGGGCGGGCTGATACCGTCCGAGCGGGTGCTCGCGGAGCACTTCGGGATGGCCAGGACCACCGTGCGCCAGTCCGTCCAGCAATTGCTCACCGATGGTGTGCTGTTCCGGCGGCACGGGCACGGCACGTTCGTCGCCACCCAGCGCCCGGGATACATCGACATGCTCACGTCGTTCAGTCGCGACATGCGGGCCCGCGGGCTGACACCCGGCGCGCGGGTGCTGACCGCCGAGGTCGAGCCGGCGAGCCGGGTGGTCGCGGCCCGCCTGCAGGTCGCGGCCGGTTCTCCGGTGCTCAGGCTGGAACGCCTGCGCACCGCCGACGGACGGCCGATGGCCCTGGAACGGATCACCGTGCCGGCCGAGCGGTTCCCGGGCATCGCCGACCTGGACTGGGCCGATCGCTCGTTCTACGAGGAGTTGGAACGCGGCTGGGGCGTCCAGGTCGGCGGCAGCGACAGCCAGGTGGCGGCGGTGCTGCCCGATCCGGCCGACGCCGAGCTGCTCGACATCGACCCCATTCAGCCTTGCCTGCTGGTCGATGCGATCGTGCACGACACGCGGGGCGTCGTGTTCGAGGCGGGCCGGGCCTGGTACCGGGGCGATCAGTACGAGGCGGTGGTCCGGGCGCGACGCCCGGCGAGCTGACACCGGCGCCCGGCGGCGGGATGGTCACCGGCGGGCGCCCGGTGACCACCCCGCCGGCGGAGGCTCAGGCGACCTCCAGGTAGTCGATCTCGGCGAACTGGTCGACGTGCCGCAACCGGATCGTGTTCGTACCGGCCCGCAGCCGCACCGTGGCGCCGGTCTGCCGCCAGTTGTCCCAGCCGGTCACCGGGTAGGTCACGGCCGACGCGGCACCCCCGTTGACCGTCAACTCCTGCCGGGCCGGCCCGGAGGAGCCGTTCGCGTACCCGATGTGGACCGTGTAATCCCCGGCCACCGGCGCGAAGACGTCCACCTCGGTCCAGCTGTCGTCGAAATCGAGCCCGCCGACGACACCCTCGCCGGACGAGCCGGCCGCGCCGGTGCGAACGGTCGCGTGGTTGATCCGGCCGCGTTCGGCCTCGTAGCGCACCCGGCTTCCGCGGGCCACCGGATACCCGCCACTCCAGCCGATCTCGACGGTGTACATGCCGCGCCCGCCGGTCGGCAGCCAGCCGTGGAACATGAAGCGGTCACCGGGTTGCGATGCGGTGCCCCGCAACAGGACACCACCGCCCGGCCCGCGTACGGCCCCGTCCAGCGAATCCGTGGTCAGCAACGGACGGAACGCCTTGACGTACGGGCCGGTCACCGACGACGCGGTCGCGTAACTGGTGCTGTACAGCGGGCTGCCGTAGGGACCGGTCGAGTAGAACAACACGTAGCGGCCGTCCTGCTTGACCAGATTCGGTGATTCGATGACCCCGTGCTCGTCGGGCCGATCGACCTGGAGGAGCCGGGTCGCCGAACCCTGGAGTGAGAGGCCGTCGGCCGCGGTGCGCTGGATGTACAGGCCGGGATTCGCGCCCACCCTGTTCTCATCCGTCTTCCAGAGCAGGTACCGCGCGCCGTCGCTGTCCACGAACGCCGACGCGTCGATCGCCCCGGAACGGTCGGTCGGGCAGACCAGTGGCTGGGAGCCGACCGGGGTGAACGGCCCGCGCGGTGACGTCGCCGTGGCCGCGCCGACGCACTGGAGTCCGGAGGCGTTGTGTTTGGCGGTCAGGTAGAGCAGATAGGTGCCGTCCGCCCGGCGGGTGACGTCCGGAGCCCAGGTGTTGCCCGGCCCGGCCCACGACGGCAGCGACGGCAGCCCGTCCGCGCTCTGGAACGTCCAAGGACCGTCGGGGGAAGGGGCGGACGCCACCGGCATGTTCTTCTCGTTGTTGTTCGTCGCGTACGCGTAGTACGTGCCGTCGACGGCCAGGACCGACGGATCAGGGAAGTCCTGCCCGATCACGGCCCGGTTGGCTTGCGTACCGGTGGTGTTCCGGCCGAGCGCGCCGCGCACGAAGTGGTCGTCGATCTGCTGCGCGGACAGCGCGGACGGGTAGACGGCCACCTCGTCGACCGAGCCGGCGAGCCGTTGGCCGGCGTCGTCACCTCGGGCACCGATCTTGAGGGTGCTGTTACCGCCCGTCGCCGCGCGGGTGCTGGCGATCGACGCGTCCAAGGCCCCGTCCAGGTAGACGGAGAGCCGTGAACCGGTGAAGGTCGCCGCCACGTGGTGCCAGCTGCCCGGCTGGACGGTGGTTTTGCCCACGGTCTCGACGGGGTCGTCCCCGCCGTCCAACGCCACCAGCCGGAGCTTGTTGCCCGGCCTCAGCCGCAGGAGGTACCCGTTGTTGGCCGGCGCGTCGTACTTCTCGATAAGCGCCTGCTCCGTCGACGTGGTCACCTTGATCCACGACTCCAGCGTGAATGGGCCGGTGAAGTTCATCGCCGGGTTGTTCGGCACCTCGACGAACCCGTTGTCGAGCTGCAGCGCGGTGTCGGTGTCGTCGGCGATCGCGCCGGCCACCTCGTGGGTCTGGAATTCGCGGTAGGCGCCGTCGTTGCCCCGGCCGGACGAGTCGGCCGCGACCGGGTTGCCGTTCAGCTCGCCGAGCCGCCAGTAGCCGGCCGGCAGGGCACTACGGACCAGGTCCGGATAGCTGGTGGCGGACGGCTGGGCGACCCGGACCGTGACCTTGCGGGTAGTGGGCGGCCCGTCCGCCGGATCGGCGACGAAGTCCAGTGTGTACTGGCCGGGCGCGGTCGGCATGGTGACCTCCACACCGACCTTCTGCCAGGCGAGGCGCCGGTTGCTGGTGACCGAGAACGACGTGTCCGCGGACGCCGGCAGACCACTGCCGGAGATGGTGAGCGTCCCGGGCACGGTGCTCTCGCCGAGCGCCTCGATCGTGGTGTCGAATCGGACCTTCTGGGCCGGCGCGAAGAGCTTGCGCCCCGGCTTGACGACGGTGGCCTCGGCCTGGTCGGCGTGGGCCGGGGTGTTCCGGGTGTAGGTGACCACGATGTTCGCGGTCGCGGTCGGCTGGCCAAGGTCGATGGTCTCGGTCGTGGCGTCAAAGGCGTGCGACGCGCCGTTCACCGTCGCCGAGGCCATCCGGTAGCCGTCCGGTACGCGTAGCCGCAGCGTGACAGCGTCGGCGCGGACCCGGCCCGTGGAGGTTACCGGCGGCGTGACGCTGGCACGGACGGTGTTGTTCGCGAGGTCCGACTCGATCGAGTAGCTGACCGGCCCGAACGCGGTGGGCATGTCGGCAATGTTGATCCTCTTGCCAGAGGCCAGCCAGCCGCGCGGTGTGGCCGACGCGAGGTTCAGCGAGCCGGGCATGCCGTTCGTCTTGTTCTGCTCGCGGACCAGCATCAGGCGCAAGGCCTTGAGGTACATCGCGTTGTTGCCGGACAGCGGCGGCCACCACTGCGTGCGGTTGTATTCACCCTGCTCCGGGCAGGGCGCTACCGTCGCGCCCTCACCGCCGATGAACGTGTAGGGCGTGAGATCCTGCGCGAGTTTGCCGTAGAAGCTGAGTGCAAGTCGGTCGGCCTGGTCGTTGTCGGCCAGGAACTTCTGCAGTGAGTAGCCGTACTGCTGGTCCACGCCGGAGGACTTGTAGCCGGCGGCGCCCCCGGCGAATTGGAGCACCTGCCCGCTCTCGCAGACACCGGGGTCGACGCCGGTGGCGTTGAACCGGGTCAGGCCGAGCATCAGCGCGCCGTGTTTGTTGAGGTACTTGTGGATGCCGGCGGCGCGCGCGCTGCCCGGCTCGATCAGCCCGGTGGCCATGACGAACGGCATGGTGAGGTTCCAGTAGCTGCCGAGGGTGTCCTTGGTGATCTGGTCGTACGGCGCCGGCGCGTTCGGGTCGAGCAGCGAGATGGGCAGGAAGATGGAACCGTCTGGCAGCACCTTCTCGGACGCCGTCACGGCGTTCAGCAGCGCGGTACGCAGGCCGTTCGCCTGGGTGGCGAACTGGTCGGCGATCGCCGTCTCGCCCATCTGCCGCAGCGCGTTGCCCATGTCACGGATGCCGCGCCAGGCCTCCGCCTGATGGTGAACACCGTAGACGTCCGAGTCGATGTCGGTGCCGTACTGCTGCTTTTCCAGCAGGCCGTTGGGGTCGGCGGCCCGCTGGCGCGCGTACTCCGTCAGGAAGCTGCGGAAGGTGGTCAGGTTGTTCCGGATGAACGACGCGTCGTTGCTCTGGAAGTAGTGGTAGGCCGCGTTCTGGAGTTTGATCCCGCGTTCCCAGTTGAGAAACGTGTCCGGGCCCTGACCGCGTTTGACCAGGACGTCCATGTTGGTGCGATAGTCGGAGGCGAAGCCGAAGTCGCCGAGCACCTCGATCGATGGCCCGACCTCGGGCACGAACGCGAACGTGTCGTCGTGCGCCTCGTAGGCGTTGCCGATGCTCTGCTGCCAGCCCATCACAAGGTTCTGCATGAGAAGGTTGCGCATCGCGTCGGCGGCGTACTTCTCCGGCACCTCGACCTTCGCGCCGCCGTTGACCACGTTCTGCCAGTAGGTGCTGATCGTGTTCTTGGCCGACGTCCAGGTGCTGCTGTTGGCCTGCAACGACGTGGCCGCGGCGTTCTCGTTGAGGATCGCGAGGTAGACCTCGGCCTTGCCGGACGACAGCGGCGGGCGCAGCGTCAGGTAGGAGTCCTGCCAGGTGGCGGTGCCGCTGTACGCGAGGAACGTGCGTCCGTTCTTGACCAGCCGGTTGCCGCTGAGGGTGGCACCGGCGAGGTCCGGCCCGACGATCCGAATCCTGATCGTGGGCGCAGTGCCGGAGGACTGGATGTCGAACTTGACGTGGCTCACCAATGCGTTGGTCTGCGAGTCGCGTGCGGTGAACGACTCCCGGTCGTAGCGCACCCCCTGCGCGTCGGTGTAGCTCAGCGCGAGGATCGGCAGGTAGTCGCCGGTCAGCTTCGGCTCGGCCAGCCGGGTGCGGTCGCTGCCGTAGATCTCGGTGCCGCCGGAGCCGACCCCGAACGTGAGGCACTGCGGGATGTCACCCTGCTGGCCGGCCGGGCACTCGTCGAAGTTGTGCTCGTAGCCGCCGAACTTCTGCTCCCATTGGGAGACGATCTGACTGCCGTCCGCGACGTGCAGCGAATATTGGCGGTTGGTGACGGCGGTCCGCGGGTCCGGCTTCGGGTACGTGAACGGAAGGTAGTAGTAATGCGAGGCGGTGAGCTGGCCGTCCGAGCCGTTGGCCGGCATCAGCAGGGGTTTGATGTTCTCGTAGGTGGGACCGTCCGGGCCGGCGATCAGCTTCTCGCCCCATCGGTCGGTCTTGTCGTTGAGCATGTCGTTGACGCGGTCCGCGTAGTCCGCGGGCAGGGTCCGTTCGGTCGCCGTCGTGTGCGGCGGATCGGCCCGCGCCGGGCCTGGCCCGGCGACGGCACTCATGGCAAGAGGGACAGCGAGGGCAGCCGCCAGGATGGGGCGTCCATGCATTCGCATCATTTGAGCTCCCGTCAACATCTGGTGTGTACCAGTAACGGGGCGGGCTGCGACATTGTCAAGGGTCGATGCGATGCGCCCGTTGCCCGCCCGGTCCTGCGGAAACGCCGTCAGGGTGCGGCTTTGCGGTTGTGCTCACAGTGCCGCCGCGCTCGACCCACTACAAAGGACGCGGCCTTCCAGGGCATCAGCCGTCGCGAGACGGCGCAGCGTGAGCGCCCCGCCGTACCGGTCGATCAGTATGGCGACAGCCACCGGACTCTTACCGGACAAGCCTCGGGTTGTCTGCGCGAGAGCGCCGCGAAAGCCAGACGCCAGCGAGCCGAAAGACGGGCCGCCGATGATGGTGCGCGTTGGACCCGGATGCCGTTGCAGTAGAGCCGCGGTCCGTCGCCGCGTTCCGGCGGGCTCCTTGCTGCTCATGATGCATACGCCACGGCTTTCTGTGATGTTAAGTATCGTTACGCCAACATGAGAGGACCGCTGTGATCTTGGTGGCCGGTGCCACGGGGCACGTGGGCGGAGCGATCGCCCGGATCCTCGCCGAAGCGGGCGAGCCGGTCCGGGCGCTCGTCAGAGACGCCGGACGGCAGGGCCTGGACTCGCGGGTCACTTGGGTGCCGGCCGACCTCAACAAGCCGTCAACCGTCGCCGCCGCCCTGCCCGGTGCGACGGCGATGTTCATGATGGCCGGCTATCCCGGCCTGTCGGAGGTCCTCGATGCGGCCCGCGGCGCCGGTGTGCGCCGCATCGTGCTGCTCTCGTCGCTGTCGGCCGCTGACGGCGACACCAGCAACGTCATCGCGCGGTACCACATCGAATCCGAGGAGACGATCCGCGCCAGCGACCTGCCGTACTCCTTCCTGCGCCCGCCCACATTCATGACCAACACGCTGCAGTGGGCGTCGACGATCCGCGATGGCGGCGTCGTGCGGGCCACGTTCCCCGACGTGCCGATGGCCGTCATCGACCCGCAGGACATCGCTGCCGTTGCGGCCGTCGAGCTGCGGGAAGCCAGTGGGGACAGCCACGTCCACGAACTGAGCGGTCCGCAGGCGATGACTCCGAAGGACCGCATCGACGTGCTGAGCGACGTGCTCGGCCACCGGATTGGCTTCGAAGGGCTCACCGACGAGCAGTCGGCGAAGGTCCTGCACGAGCAGATGCCCGCCGCGTACGCCGAGGCGATTCTGAAATTCTTCGCCGAGGGCACGACGGACGAGTCGCCGGTGCGTCCGACGGTCGAACAGCTCACCGGCCGTCCGCCGGCGACGTTCCGCCAGTGGGCCGAGGCCAACGTGGGGGAGTTCCGGTGAAGAAGCTCCTCAAGATCGCCGTCGCCGTCGCCGCTGTTGTGGCCCTGAGCGCCGTGCCGGCCGACGCTCACCCGACCCGGCTGCAGGTGCACCGGTTCGCCTCTGCCAATCCGGGCTCGGTCAACTCCTACACAGTCCGAGGCCCGTACGGTTCCGTGGTCATCGACACGCTGCGGACGCTCTCCGACGCCCATGCGGCCGTCGCGCAGACCCACGGGGTGCAGGCCATCGTCCTCACCCACGCGCACCCCGACCACGTCGGAGGTGGTGAGGTCTTCCGCGCCGCCTACCCGAACGCGCCGTACCACGCCACAACGTCCGCGATCACGACGATCCGCACCGACCCGCTGGGCTTCTACGCGCTCACCCACCAGCAGCTCGGTGACGACTACCCGGCCCGGCCGCTGGTACCCGATCGCGCTGTCCACGGCGGTCGGCCGCTCACCGTCGCCGGGCTGACGTTCCAGACAGCCGAGTTCGCTGCGGCTGAGACCAGTGACCAGATCGTTTACTACCACCCGTCCAGCCAAAGCATCTTCGTCGGTGACCTGGTCGATAACGCCATGACACCAGCCCTGTTGGAAGGTCACACGTGCGGCTGGCTCAAGGCGCTGGACCAGTTGCGGCAACGCTTCCCCGAGGCACACACCGCCTATCCGGGCCACGGTGCCCCGGCCGACCTGCAGACCCTCATTCGTGATCAGCGCACGTACCTATTGCGCTTCCGGGGACTGGTCGGCCTTGCAGTGCGCACGCAATCGCCAGGCGGCAGCACGGTCACCGCAGGCGAGGAAGGCCGCATCGTCGATCAAGTCAACACCTGGTACCCCGGCTACCAGCCGGTCGCATCCATCCCGACCCTCATGCACGTCAACGTCACCGCGGTTGCTGGAGAGTTGCTGTCGGAGAAGCACGGCTGCCGCTGATTGATGTCCATTGAAGTTTGCGGGGTCGTCCGTCGTAGGTCTACCGGTAGGGCTTGGCGGTGCGATTGTAGGCGATGGTGAATTCTCGATCTTGTGTGCGAGGTCCTGGCGGGAGCTGAATTCGCTGCGGCGCAGCAGCCTGCGGGCGCGCCCGTGGGGCACGCCAGTGGGGCGGTGCCACGCAAACGATTCGCCACACATCGGGGGAGCCTCTCCTGCACCCCATCGCTGTCAGACCCGGTCGATTCGTGTTCTGGACCGGGCATCCTCGTTTGACGCGTTCGCTGGTATTGGTGGCTTCGCCGCTCGGCTTCTCGGCGCGAGCCGAGTCTCGGCCGCAGCTGCGGGGAAAGCTGCGGCCGAGACGGCCCTTCGGCAAGGTGTGACCGGACTCGAGCGATCCTTTTGACCCTCTCGAGCAGATCTCACCCGCTCGGTGAATCCTGGCAAACGCCGCTTTCATTCCCCTGACGGCACGCTGTCACGGTATCGCCCGTCGCAGCACAAGGTATGCGGCGTACCGCCGGCGAGTAAGCCGGTCATCGACGTCCCGTCGATCACCGCCAACGCCATATCGCCAGTCCATGCCCGCATCACGCCTCCGCTCGATCGGTTGCCATCTGAGGTGACGGTAGGAGCCGGTGCGATAGAAATTCCCTGTCGAACGGTGCGGGCCGGCCCGCTTGGTGGACCGGCCCGCTCGGCGTCACGATGGCAACGGGGATGACGTCGCGACGCCGGCTCAGGCGACCCGTTCTTCCACTCCGGCGCACACCGTGGCCGGCGCTGGTGTACCGACCGGTGGCTTGGAGGGCCACCAGCTGCGGGGGCCCAGCAGTGTCAGCACCGACGGCAGGATCAGGATGCGGATCACCACCGCGTCCAGGATCACCGCGGCTGCCAGACCGAAGCCGATCTGTTTCAGTTCGGTCAGGCTGACGAACATGAAGCTGACGAATACGGACACCATCACGACGGCGGCGCTGGTTACTACGCTGGCCGAGCGGGTGATGCCGTCCGCGACGGCTTCGCGGGTCGGCTGCCCGGCAAGCATCCTTTCGCGGATTCTGCTCACCACGAAGACCTGATAGTCCATCGAGAGTCCGAACAGGATCACGAAGAGGATGAGCGGAATCCGGGAAGTGATGAATCCGCCGGAGGTGAAACCGAGCAGTCTCTGCGCCCAGGTGCCTTGGAAGACCGCGACCAGGGCGCCGAACGCGGCGGCGGCGGACAGTACGTTCAGGAGGACCCCGACCAGCCCGATGACTATCGATCGGAACGCGAAGCTCATCATCACGAATGTCACGAGCAGCACGAACGCGATCACGAGCGGCGTCCGGCTGGCCTGGTGGTCGACGTAGTCGATGGAACGGGCTACCTGCCCGGACACGGCGTAGTCGAGGCCGGGGATCGCGCCCAGGGTCTGCGGGACCAGCGTGTCACGCACGATCTTCAGCGATGTGATCGAGGCGGGCGCGTTGGTGCCGGTCGGAACCGGAATCTCGAGGGTGCTGACCGTGCCGTCGGCCGACGTGCTGATCCGGGGGTGGTCGGTGCGCGCGAAGTGTGGGTCGGCCTGTGCCCGGTCGCTCAACTGAACGAGCGCGGCATTGACCGTGGCTTTCTCGGCTGCGGGCGCTTTGACGGCGACGAAATGCGCGATTCCCTCGGCCGGGAACAACCGCGCCATACGGTCGTAGGCGGCGATCGCCGGGATGCTGCGGGGGAAGGTGTCGTTGCCCTCCACCCGCAGCTTGATACCGAGCGCGGGCAACGCCAGCAGCAGCATCAGCCCGGCGGCGACGACCAAGGTGACCAGCGGGTGCTGGGTGGCCGGTCGCAGCAGGCTCTGCCACACCCGGCTGGGCATCTCGCTGGTCGGCAGCACGCCGCGGCGGCGGACACTGCGGCGGTCTACCCGCTTGCCGAGCTTTGACAGCAGCGCCGGCAGCGCGGTCAGCGAGCCGGCCATCGCCACCAGCACCACGATGATCGAGCCGGTGGCGATCGACGAGAAGATGACGTCGTCTACGAAGTAGAGGCCGACCAGCGAGAATATGACCGCCATCCCGGAGACCATGATGGTGTGCCCGGAGGTGACAGCGGCCAGTTCGACCGCCTGGGTGTGGCTGAGCCGCCCACCGGAACGCGCCCGTTCCTCCCGGATCCGTTTGAGGTAGAACAGCGAATAGTCGACACCGACCGCCATGCCCATGAGCAGGACGACGTTGGCGACCGCCCCTCCGGCGTCCGGGAAGACGAACGACGCCAGCCCGTACAGGCCGAGCGCGGTGCCGACCGACGAGATCGCCAGGATCAGGGGCACCGCGGCGGCCATCAGGGCACCGAACACGATGAATAGGATGACCAACGTCACGGGGAAGGTGATCATCTCGGCCCGGGCCAGGTCGGAGCCGAGTTGCTTACCGTTGCCCTTCGACGTCGAGGCCGAACCGGTCTGCGCCAGCACCACCCCCGGATGGGCCGCCTGTGCCGCGGTGACCTGCGCGTCGACGTCCGGCAATGCGGCCGTGGCAGCCTTTGCGTCGCCCTTCATGGTGAACGTCACCAGCACCGCGGTCCGATCCGCCGCTCGCGCGGGAGCCTGGACGGCGGCCACCGACGGCAGCCTGGACAGCTTTTCCGCGACATCGGTCGCGGCCTGGTCTGCCTCCGACCCGACTGGCGCGTTGCCTTGCGCGGTGATCAGCACTCGCTCCGTCGGCGGCTGGGTCAGGTTGCCATCCGTGGCGATGGACTCGGCCCGGCCGGCCTCGCCGACCCAGAAGTCATTGCCGGACGCCTCGTTGGTACCGACGCCCGCGCCGACGCCGATGGACAGGATCACGAACACAACCCAGCCGAGGATCGCCTTCCACGGATGGGTCGCGCTCCACCGGGCAACTCGCACCGTGATGCCGCGCCGTGCCGGCGAGGTCCTGATCATTGCATCTCCTGAATTTTGATCTTACGCATGTAAGAATATACTTACAGGTGTAGGAATGCGTGTCAATGTGTGCCTGAACGGGGCGGTAATGCCTGGTCAGCCACCCGCGATAAGGCGCGCCAGCTCGGGCCCGCCGGCCGGATCGGCCGTCAGCCAGGCCCGAAACGCGGAATATCCGCACGTACTCGAGGTAATCGCGCTCAGCGCGCGGACCTGTCCTTCGAGTGACTGCCGGCCGATGGCGTGCCGACGCAGACCAGCGCGACGTCGCAGCGGTCGGAGTGGCGCGGGGGGCGAAGCCCGCTTCGGCCCGCTACACACCTTCCGTCAGGTGCTGCCAGGTACTACGGAGCGGCGTTTCGGGTCGGCCGGGGTGATTCCAGCGTCATCAAAGCGCTGCTCGAGCGCCTCCAGACCGTGCTCGTGGCGAAACGCCGCCTCGGCCGCGGTGATCGGCAGTAGCCACAGCACCCGGATGTGGCCCTGAGCCCAGTCGCACTGCTCCAGTTCCGGGCCCCACGGGTAGGGCCTGCTCACCAGCAGGTGATCGCATTCAGAGTTTTGTAGCCACGGGCGGCCGATCGCGACCGTGTGGCCCAGGTCGAGCGCGTGCTCGCCGCCGGTGGCGTGATAGTGCCCGACCATCGTGACGGTCTCGACGTGAACGTCGGACCTGTGCGCAGCGAGCAGAACGAACTCCAGGCCGTGCCCGCGGCCGGCCAGCCCAGAGGTCGCGTAGAGCCAGCCGCCCCCGGCAGGCTCTAACCGCAGGACATGGAAGCCCGAGACCCTCTCGTGGATCGGCCCGAGCACCGGTGGCAGCACCTCGACGGGACGGCCCGGAAAGCGCGCCCGCAGGTGGCTGAGGAGAGCGGCCGCGGACGGCGGCAAGTCATGCTCCACGGCGTCGTGGTGGCACACCTGCCCAGCGACATTTGTTCACACCGGCTGTGGCGATCATGACCACCGTCCGTTCAGCCGACACTCCGCAGGATCTGCTCGACCGCCGCAATCCGTTCGGTCAACTCGTCGATCCGGGCGTGCACCTGTTCCTGTTGCCGCACCGCCTGCTCGGCGACCTTGCGGTTCTTCGCCATCTCCGTCCCCAGGACATCGGTACGGTGCCGCTCGAACCGGAAATAGAAGGCGACGCACAACGTGATGCCACCAACCAGTGTCAGGATGGCCACGATGGGAATCACAATGGAACCGATATCAGTCACTGCGGGTTCTCCTGCATTTTGCTGGGTCCTTCCCCCTGGTCCATCTGCAGCGCCGCGAGGACCGTATCGACCGTCAGGGTGAGCTCGAACGGCGCCAGTTCGAGATACTTCATCGCCTTGCCGTCGGGCGACAGCTCCAGATGCCCTTCGATGAGCCCGGCCTTCTCCAGCCGCTCCAGATGCATGTAGAGCAGCGGGCGGGAAACTCCGAGCCGGCGCGCCAGCTCGCTGACGTGCACACGTCCTGCGGCGAGTTCCCCGATGACCCGCAGCCGGAGCGGATGACCGACGGCCGCGAGTACGGCCAGCAACTCTTCACTGGTCAGAAGTTCGCTCCCATACTGTCTCGGCTTTCACATGTCAGTTCAACCTATCGGGTGGAGCTTGTGGATACAAATATCGGGTGGACGCAGGGAGTGGCCGAGCTCGACGACCGGATGGATTTGCGCCGCGGGCGGGCTCAGCGGCCAACGTGCTCCGAGGCCGATGAAGCGGCCCATCACGTGGCGCAGTTGCGGCAGCGTCCCGGAGCGCGGTGAAGATTGACGGCGCGTGCCGCGCGGTGCCGTTCGTGAGCTCCGGTACGGGTCTCGAAGGATGCTCGTCTGGAAAGCTTGGGTGATCCGGGTCGGCGCTCGAGCGGTGTGAGACCAGCGCCAGCTCGTGCTGGTATGCCGTCCGTCGGCACCGTCTCGGTAGAACTCGGGTGTGTCGGCCGACAATTCTGATGCCCGCCGTCCACACCGCGGTGTGGACGGCGGGCCCTCAAGCCCGATCAGATGTAGTCCACGTAGAGACTCCACCATTCCGGGAAAAGGCGTTCGCAATCGTACGCGCGCCATTCGCCACGGTCGATTCCCCTTTGACCTTCCGCCTTGCAAAACGGCAAAGAGGCCGACTTGAAGTCAAGCACGTATCCCCAGGATTGCGTCCCGATCTCCCCGTCGGCCTCGGCGGCCTGCTCGACCTGGACGCGTGCCGACGCCGCGCTGGCCGGTGCCGCCGCCAGGATGGCGCCCAAGGTCATGGCCACGCCCACACAAACGTTTGCGGTCCTCTTCAAGACTCACCTCATTCGACTCGCGATGCAGTGAAGTGCTAACCGTGACAAGCCAAGCGTGTCGATATGTCGTCCCGACCTCGTCACGCTGTCGCGGTTCATTCGTGGCCCGCGCCAGGGGATGCGATGTGTTCCACATGGGGCATTTGACCCCGGGGGAGTCGGCGAGCGCGGCTGGGTCATCGAAGCCGCAGTGGAACTGGGCGTTGTACTTACGCCCTGATGGATCCCGTTTCGAGGTCCGCCACGCCGAGACGGAACCGTGTCGAACTCCGTCTTTCTCCGGCTCCCGGGCTCGGCTCCGGGGCTATTCTCCTGGCCGGTCGGGACGGCACCGGATTCGGTGAACCGTTCGCGGCGCAGGATCCGATGAAGGGGTGTGACCAGTACGCCACCTGCCACTCCCGCCGACGCTGAGTTGCTCGCCCGCGTCACGACCGGCGACCGCGCCGCCTTCGAGGCGTTCTACCAGCGGCATGCGACCTGGTTGGTGCTCCGGCTGCGCTATCGCTGCGCCGACACCGAGTTGGTCGACGACGTGGTGCAGGAGACCTTCCTGGCGGTCTGGCGCGGTACGGCGAGATATCGCACGGAGCACGGTGGCGACGTCTCGGGCTGGCTGTGGCGGATCGGCACCCGCCGCCTGATCGATTCACTGCGGGGGCACGGGGCCCGGCAGCGGCTGGCCGGCCTGCTGGCGCGTCGGCAGCAAACCGACGAGCCGTCGGCGGAGGAGCAGGTGCTGATCGGGGTGGAGCACGGCGATTTCGCCGGTGCACTCGCCCGGCTTTCGCCGGAGTTGCGAGCCGTCGTGCAGGCGACCGTGCTCGACGGCCTGAGCACCGCGGAGGCGGCGGTGCTCCTCGGCATTCCGGCCGGCACGGTCAAGACCCGGGCCATGCGTGCCCGGCGGCAACTGCGTCAGGAGCTGGCGTGAGCAGCGAGGGGGAGGGGTCATGACAGCGGCCGAGTGGCATCTGCCGGACGGGGAGCTTCGGCGGTACGGGGAGGGAACACTCGTCCCGCCCCAGCTCTGGTCCACCGAGGCGCATCTGGCGGCGTGCGCGTACTGCCGGGAACGGCTCGCCGCGGCGGCCGAGCCGCAGATGACCGCGGCGGGCTGGGTCAGGCTCGATGCGGAGCTGGACGCGCCCGTCCCGGGGCCGGTGGAGCGCCTCCTGGTCCGGGCCGGCGTGGCCGAGCACACCGCCCGGTTGCTCGCGGCCACTCCGGTGCTGCGCCTGTCCTGGCTGGTCGCCGTGGCGTCGACCCTGGCGCTCGCCGCGCTGCTGGCCAACCTGGCCGACCCGGTGGTGTTCCTGGCCGTCGCGCCGCTGTTGCCGGTGGGCGGGGTGGCGCTCTCCTTCGGGCACCGGGTCGACCCGACGTACGAGATCACCGTGGTCGCTCCGATCCACACCTTCCGGCTGCTCCTGTTGCGCTGCGTGGCCGTGCTCTCCACCACCACAGTGCTGAGCGCCGCGGCGACCCTGGCACTGCCCGACCTGGGGTTGACCGCCCTGGGCTGGTTTCTGCCGGCGTTGGCGCTCACGTTGCTCACCCTGGCCTTCATGGCCCGGCTCGGCCCGGTCCTCGCCGCGGTCCTGGTCGGCCTCGGCTGGGTCGTGCTGGTGACGTCGACGCTGGGCGCCGGCTCCGGCGGCTCGTCACCCTTCGTCCCGGTCGGACAGCTTGCGCTGGCGCTCGCCGGCGCCCTGGGCGCCCTCGTCCTCGCCCGGATGCACCGGGCGTTCGAAACTCCAAGGAGGTTCCGGTGACCGTCGTCAGCGCATCCGGCCTGTCCATGCGATACGGCCGCACGCTCGCCCTGGCCGACGTGGCGTTCACGCTGGCCGACGGCGTGACCGGCCTGCTCGGTCCCAACGGCGCGGGCAAGACGACGCTGCTGCGGATCGTCGCCACGGCGCTCGTGCCGGATCGCGGGGAGCTCACGGTGCTGGGCGTCGATCCCCGGAGCGAGTCGGGCCGGCTCGCCGTCCGGCGCCGCCTCGGCTATCTGCCGCAGGATCCCGGCTTCCATCCGGGGTTCACCGCGTTCGAGTTCGTCGACTACGTGGCGATCCTCAAGGAGCAGACCGATCGCCGGGCCCGGCATGAAGAGGTCCGGCGGGTGCTGGCCGCGGTCGGGCTGGCGAACCAGCGCGGACAGAAAATCAGGGCGCTGTCCGGCGGGATGCGGCAGCGGGTGGCATTGGCCGCCGCGCTGGTGGGCGACCCGGACCTGCTGATTCTCGACGAGCCAACCGTGGGTCTCGACCCGGAGCAGCGGCTGCGGTTCCGCGAGGTCGTCGCGGAGCTGGGCGAGGGGCGTTCCGTGCTGCTGTCCACGCACCAGACGGAGGAGGCGATGGCGCTCTGCCAGCGGGTGATCGTGCTGGACCGGGGCACGGTCCGGTTCGAGGGCGCGCCGGCCGACCTCGCCGCGCTGGCCCGCGGCCGGGTGTGGACGACTGAATCTCGCGTGGTCGGGGCGCTCGCCTCCTGGCGCGACGGGACCGGCCGGTATCGCCACGTCGGCGCTCCGCCGCCTGGCGCCGAGCTGCTCGAGCCGACCGTGGAGGACGGCTACCTCCTGCTCGTCGATGCGACCGCACACCAGGGGGTGCTCGCGTGACCGCGGCCGTGGTGACGGAGACCCGGGCCGGCGTGAGGCCGGGCGATCCGCGCCGGGCCATGGTCGCGCTGGCCAAGGCGGAGGCGGTCCGCCTCCTGCGCCACCCGGTCACGATCGCCGGCATCCTGCTGTTCGTCGGGACGCAGCTGTACGGGTGGCTGAGCGCCGGTTCGGACCACTATCCAGTCCTTCAGTACGAGGACTGGTCCAAGCAGTTCACCGCCCTGCTGACGCTGGGTGGCGCCGCTCTCGTCGCCGTCAACCTGGCGGCGCTGCGGGCACACCGGCACGGCACGACCGCCGTGTTCGACACGCTCGTCCTGCCCGCTCCGTGGCGCGCCGGCGCCTTCCTGCTGTCCGTGCTGCCGTACAGCGCGGTCGTCGCGGTGTTGACCGGCGGGCGGATCGGCCTGCTCGCCGCCGTGCCCGGCGCGGCCGGCCGGCCTAACCCGTTCGAGCTGGCGCTCTATCCCGCGGCCGTCCTGCTGCTGGGTGCCGTCGGAGTCCTGCTCGCCCGGTGGCTCCGCGCCGCGATCGTCGCGCCGCTGCTACTGATGGGTCTGACCGCCGTCACCTTCGCGGGCGCCCTACCGTCCACCCCTGGCGCGACGTGGCTGCGCTGGTTGCTGCCGGTCGCGCTGGAGGAACCACCGATGCCGCTTCCGGTGGACCTGATGGCCCGCCCGGCCGGGCGACACCTGGTTTACGTATTGGGTCTGGTCGCCCTTGTCGCCGTCGCGGTGCTGGCGGTGACCGGCGCCCGCGGCCGTCGGCTGACGGCGGCCGGTGCGGCCGGCCTGTCGGTCGCCGTCCTGGCCGGCTCGGCGCAGTTCCTTCCGATGAGCGACGCGGTACGGGCCGCCCGGTCCACCGCGGCCGAGCGCCCCGCCGAGGTCCAGACCTGCCGCCGGATCGACCAGGTCACCTACTGCGCGTTCGACGGCTTTTCCTCCTGGATCGGCGGGTGGGACGGCGTGGTCCGTGGCGTCCTGCGCGGGGCGCCCGACGACCGTGCCCGGCAGCCACTCGTCGTGCGGCAGCGGATGTCCACCGTGGACCTCTACGCCGACGGCGAGAGCTCGAGGAGTGCAGAGCAAGCGGCGGCCGCCGCAGCCGCGTGGCGGCGGGTGGACGCCCGCGCCGGCACGCCGGACGCGGTCACGGTCGGCACCCGGTGGGGCGACGGCAGATCGGCGATCACATTCGCCGGCCTGGTGGCATACCAGGTCGTGGTGGGTCGCGGCGGCCCGGACGGCAGTCAGCTCTGCGGCGCGCGGGGAGTGCTGGTCGCCTGGCTGGCCGGCCAGGCGACCCCGACAGCGGCCGCCGGCCTGCATGAAGCAGACGCCACGAGTTGGGGTGCGTTGCCGTTCGGCGATCCGCAGTTTCCTATCGGTCTGTCGGTGCCGGACCGGGAGGCCGCGGTGGCGCTGGCGCTGCTGAACCGCCCGGCCGCCGACGTTGCGCAGGTGGTCCGGCGCTCGTGGGCCGAGTTGGCCGCCGCGAAGACATCCGCCGAGCGGGCCGGCGAGCTGTTCGGCGTACCGGTGGCCCCACTGCCGCCGGAGGAGGAACGGACCGTATGCGGCGCGTGAGCGCTCGGGTCCTCGTGCTGCTGTTGGCGCCGACCGTGCGAGCCACGCGGTGGGGGGCGTTCCTGGCCGCGGCCGGTGTCGGGCTGGCGATCGTCGTCGTGCCCGCGGCCACGACGACGATGCTGACCGCCGAGGATCTTGTGGCACTGCTGCGCGTCGCGGCGGTCTGCGGTGCGCTGGGTGCCGGGTTCCTGCTCGACGACCCAGCTGCGCGCAGCACCGCCACGATGCCCACGCCGCGTCCGGTCCGGCACGCTGCCCGCGCCGGCGTGATTCTGCCGGCGGTCGCGGTGTGGTGGGCGCTCGTGCTGGGCGTCACCGTGGCCGGCGCCGAAGAGGGCATCGGCGCGACGCTCCCCATCGGTGGCGTGACGGCCGAGGCGGCCGCGCTGGGTGCCGTCGCCCTCATGGTGGCCGCCGTCCGCCTGCGTGGCAGCCGGGCGGCCGGCGTGCGGGCAGACGGCGGCGTCGCCGCCTTCCCCGCCCTGCTGGTGCTGGTCATGGCCGCGACCGTGCTGCCGCGCGGGCTGGCGCTTTTCGTTTCGCCGGACAGTCCGGAGTGGACGGGGGCGCACGGCCGGTGGGTCGTGCTGCTGGCGGTCGCCCTCGCCGGATCGTTCTGGGCGAGCGTGGAGCCGACCAGGCCACTGCGCACGCCGTTCCGTTGACGGCTTCCGGCCGGCGGGCGCCAGCAACCGGGTGGCCAATATCGTCCGAGACGCGCCCACCGGCCGCACTTCATCCACCGCGTTCCGAGGCCGCATCACCGACGGACGACGCCTCACCCGCCTGGCCGCCACCCGGCCCGGAACTTCCGGCGAGCGAACGTCGTCGCCACATGAGTCATCTGATCGCATCACCCGTTGTTCCTCCGCCTGCGACTCAGGCAGCATGACGAAGATCACCCAGCCGCCCGACGCGGACGGCGAACCAGTGTCCTGAATTCCGTCGTATGGGCGTGGAGTTGACTCGATGATGGGCCGGCGCGTGCTGGCGATCGCGGCAGTGGCCGGGCTGATGATCGCCGGGCCGGTCGGCTGCTCGACCGGCAAACCGGCTGGTCATGCCACTTTTCACGATGACCATGAGGCCTCGATGGACATGCCCGGCATGCACGCCTCGGTCCCGCCCAGCGTTGGTGCGGCCACTCTTCCGGGCCCGCTCCTGCCTGGCATGCCGCCGCCGTTGCGCGCCGACGACCTCTACGCCGCCGACCGGCCGAACGCGCTGTCGGATGCGGTCAAGGACGACCCGGTTCGCGTCTACGTGCCGAACTTCGACGACGGTACGGTGTCCGTGATCGATCCGGCGACGTACCAGGTGATCAAGACCGTCCGGGTCGGCAAGGGTCCGCAGCACGTCGTGCCGTCATGGGATCTGCGCACTCTGTGGATCAACAACAACGAGGGAAATTCGCTGGTGCCCCTCGACCCTGCCACCGGCGTCTTCGGCAAACCGGTGCCGGTCGACGATCCGTACAACCTGTATTTCACGCCGGACGGCAAGGCTGCGATCGTGATGGCCGAGGAGCAGGAACAGATGGTTTTCCGCGACCCGCACACCATGGCCGTGCGCAAGACGCTTCCGGTGCACTGCAAAGGGGTCAACCACGCCGACTTCTCCGCCGACGGCCGCTATCTGATCGTCAGCTGCGAGTTCTCCGGTGACCTGATCAAGGTCGACGTTGCCAAGCGGTCGATCCTGGGGCGGATCCGGCTCCCCGGCCACCATCCGATGCCCCAGGACATCAAGATCGCTCCGGACGGCCGCACCTGGTACGTCGCCGACATGAACAACTCGGGCGTGTGGGTCGTCGACGGCGACCGTCTCGCGGTGCGAAAGTTCATGCGAACCGGCGACGGCGCCCACGGACTCTACGTCAGCCGCGATTCCCGGAGCCTCTACATCGCCAACCGTGGTGAGGGCTCGATCTCACTACTGAACTTCGCCACCGGCAAGCTGGTCGCCAAGTGGCGCATCCCCGGCGGCGGCAGCCCGGACATGGGCAACGTGTCCGCCGACGGCAAGGTGCTGTGGCTCTCGGGCCGGTACGACAACGTGGTCTACGCCATCGACACTACGGACGGCCATCTCGTCAAGAAGATCAAGGTCGGCCGTGAGCCACACGGTCTCACGGTCTGGCCTCAACCCGGTCGCTATTCCCTCGGCCACACCGGCATTCTCAGGTAGGGGGACGACCGGGCCGGAAAGTCGAGCAGACGCAGAATGATGCGCGCGTATATGGCGTCAGGTCTTCGGCCAGCCGCGCGAGGAGCTTCCCACGACGCCGCCGTCGATCTGGGGCGTGAGCTGCTGCTGCGCCTCTCGGCTGGCCGGTTTGAACGGTCCGTTGTGCTGCGCGTCCCCGGTTGTCATGTGCGTCTCGTGGGCTGGGGTGCGGCGATCTGAATGAGCGGCGCGGGCTCGTGTCAGATGATCTTGTGCATGACGTGTTTGACGCGGGTGTATTCCTCGAGCGCGTACGTCGACAGGTCTTTGCCGTAGCCCGAACGTTTGAACCCGCCGTGTGGCATCTCCGTGGGGAACATGAGATGGGTGTTGACCCACACGCATCCGAAGTCGAGGTCGGCGCTCAGCCGCATCGCGGTTGAGTGGTCGGTCGTCCACACCGACGATGCGAGGCCCTGCACCACGGAATTGGCCAGTTTCACCGCCTCCGCCTCATCGGTGAAGCGTTGCACGGTGATCACCGGTCCGAAGATCTCCTCGGTGCTGACGCGGTCGTCACCGTGGACGTCGGCGATGATGGTGGGCGCGAAGAAGTAGCCGGCCGTGCCGACCCGATGGCCGCCGGTGACCACGCGTGCGTGATCCGGCAGGGTGTTGACGAAGCGGCTGACCCGTTCGAGTTGAGCGGCGTTGTTCAGCGGTCCGTACATCGCGGTCTCGTCGTCGGGGCCGCCGGTGTGCACCGCGCCCACCGCGGTTTCCAGCGCCGCCAGGAACTCGTCGTGGATCTCCGCGGCGACCAGCACGCGGGAGGCCGCGGTGCAGTCCTGTCCGGCGTTGCTCAGCGCACCGGTCACGATGCCGGTGACCGCCGCGTCCAGGTCGGCGTCGGCGCACACCACGACCGGTGTCTTGCCGCCCAGTTCCGCCTGCACACGTTTCAGGGTCGCCGCCGCGGAGGTCGCCACGTCGATGCCGGTGGCGATCGATCCGGTCAGCCCGACCGCGGCGGGAGCCGGGTGTGCGACCAGCAGCCGGCCGGTCTCCGGGCCGCCGCAGACGACGTTCAGCACGCCGGGCGGAAGGATCTCGGCCGCGATCTCGGCGAACAGCAGAGCCGTCGCCGGGGTGGTCTCGGCCGGTTTGAGGACCACCGTGTTGCCCGCCGCGAGGGCCGGCGCCGACTTGAGCGCCGCCATCATCATCGGATAGTTCCACGGAGCGAGCAGGACACAGACGCCCAGCGGCTCACGCCGGACGTAGGACGTGTGGTCGGCGACGTACTCGCCGGCGCCCAGGCCCGGCAGCAGGCGCGCCGCGCCGGCGAAGAAGCGCAGCTGGTCACCGGCGAGCGGGATCTCGTTGGCGGCGGCGCGGCTGCCGGTCTGCCGGAGTTCCGCCTCGGTCAGCTCGGGCAGGCGGGCCTGCAGGGCATCGGCCAGCCGGAGCAACAAGGCCTGGCGCTCGGCCGGCGTGGTGGCCCGCCAGCCGTCGAAGGCCCTGGCCGCACTGCGCATGGCCGCGTCGACCTCGGCGCCGTTCGACGCGGGCGCGGTCGCCCAAACCTTGCCGGTGACCGGATCGAGCAGCTCGGCGCGCTCACTGTTGTCCGCCGTGGACGGCTTGCCGTCGATGAAGTTGGCCAGGCGTCTCATGAGGTCACCCGCAGACTTTGGAAGCCGTGGAAGCCGAGATTGTTGTTCCAGTCCAACGTCTGCGGCGCAACGCGCAGATGCGGAAAGCGCTGATACAGGTTGACCATCGCGATCCGGGTGGTCTGGCGCACCAGGGGATCGCCGAAGCACAGGTGCCGGCCCGCCCCGAACGTCAGGTGCCGGTTCGGCGCGGGCCGGCGCAGCCGCAACAGGTCGGGCTCGGTGAACACCGTGTCGTCGCGGTTCGCCGAGGCGACGTAGAGCAGCAGCGGCCGGTCGGCCTTGATGTGGCAGGTGACTCCGTGGCTGTCGACGTGATCGAAGTCTTCGCGGGCGACCCGGCCGACGAACTGCACCGGCGTGCAGAAGCGCAGCAGTTCCTCGACCGCGTCGTCGACCGTGTCCGTTCTCAGCAGCAGCTCTCGCTCCTGCTCGGGCCGCTGGTCCAGGGCATGGGTGCTGTTGCCGATCAGGTAACGGATGGAGGCCGTCCCGGCGAAGAGCAGGAGGGTGGCCTGGGCGACGACGTCGGCGTCGCCGAAGCGGTGACCGTGCACCTCGGTGGTACGCAGGGTGTGCAGCAGGCCGCCGGAGCGCACCGATCCGGCCACGATCGGCGGTGACGACAGGAACTCGACCAGTTCCTTTGTGCTCTGTCGGGTGCGGAGCACATGCTCAGCCGTGACGTGGGTCGAGCCGAACAGGTGCGCGATGTCATCGGTCCACCGGGTGAGCGCGGGATGAGCATCGACCGGCACCCCGAGGACGTCGGCGATCACCATGGCCGACAGCGGGAAGGCGAAGTCGCTCATCAGGTCGAACCCGCTCGGGTCGACCGCGTCCAGCAGCCGGTCGACGATCGCCTGGATACGCGGCTCGAGCACGTCGTCACCGAAGGGCAGATAGCTGCGGTTGGCCTGCCGGCGCAGTGTGGTGTGGCTGGCGCCGTCGTGGAAGGCCAGCCACCGTTCGAAGACGCTCACCATGTCACCGGCGGCGTCGCGCTGGTCCGCCGGCAGGAACCGCAGCGGCACCGCGGCTCTCGCGTTCGACAGCCGTTCGTCGGTCATCAGCGCGATTGTGTCGGCGTAGCTGAAGAACAGCCATGCTCCGCCGAAGATCCTCCCTGAGTGGAACGAGGGGGACTCGGCCCGCATCCGCGCGTAGAACGGGAAGGGGTCAGGGATGTACCTGGCCTCGTTGTGCGTGAACTCGTCGGCGTTCAGCAGATCGGATCCCACCTTTCACTCCCTCATGAACAGCGCCGTCGCCGGCTCACGGACAGACGTAGCGAGGTGGGGCGGCCCGCGACAAGCAGCTGGCGGGAGCACATCAAGCGAGATGGCCGCTGAATCGGCGGACACGCTGCCACCTAGCAGGGTGCCTGCCAATCAGAGGTCGGCTCCATGACAGTATGTAACCAGAGAATAGCCGAGAGTCAATCCAAACAGGATGAACAGCAGTTCACGTGGGAAGCCGACCAGGCGTGTGCCGCACGGGCAGCAGACCGGGAGGCCTGCGCTTCGCGCGGGCCTCCCGTGCTTGAAGCACGCAGCGACGATCAGCCGACGCCCTGCTCGGCGTTGCGCAGAACCGTGACCCCCTCGGCGAACTTGGCCCACTGCGCGTCGGTCCAGCCGAGCGACGCCGGCCCCTGAGCGACGACGTGGTGGCCCTTCGAGTCGGGGAACGACACGCTCACGGTCGACGTGCGGTCGACCTTCGTCGGCCGTGAGATCGACCCATCTTGACCGTTGACGGTGACCTTGCTGCTCGTCCGGGCGAGGTCAGAGCCTTCCATGCCCCAGGCCTTGAGGTCTTCCTCGGTGATCGGGCGGTCGTCGGGCGCCGCGTCCTTGGATTCCAGCATGACCGCGATCTTGCCGACCCATTCGTTGACGTCCTGGTTCTTGAAGCCCTTGGGCGCGAGCGTCAACACGGTGTTGCTGCCGCCTTGAATCTCCCAGCCTTCGGGCACCGACTTCACCGTGTAGCCGGGCACCTGCTTGCCCGTGTAGGCGACCAGCTCGATGGCCGGCAGCTGACTCCGTGGGGAGGCGCCCTTGGGCGTGGAGGCGGGGGCGGTCGCGGCCCGCGGGGGAGCCGGTTCGGTCGATCCGTTCGTGACCACGACACCGGTCGCGGCGGCGACCACGGCCAGCCCGGCGGCGCCCGCCCAGGCGCGGGTCATCCGCCGCTTGTGCAGGCGGCGGCGTCCCCGAGAAAGGTCGGCGGCCGGGTCGACCGCCTCGTTCTCGATCGGCACCGCGCTGTCCAGGAGCACCTTGATCTCATTCATGGGTTCGTCCTCTCGATCCGTTGGCCGCCCGTCGCGTGTGACGGCGCGGGAAGGAGGAGGCGCAGCTTCGCCATCCCCTTGGCCGCCTGACTCTTGACCGTGCCCTGGCTGCAGCCGAGCATCCGGGCGGTTTCCTCGATGCTGAGATCCAGCCAGTAGCGCAGGACCACGACGGCCCGCATCTGTTTGGGCAACGCCGCCAAGGCTGTCCGCACCTGTTGCCCGACCGGGCCGAATCGACCGTGGTCCAAGCCCGCGATCCCGTCCGGGCCCTCGTGGGCGGGCATTTCCGGAAGATCGGGCGTCGACCGTTCTCGGCGCCACCACGGGCGTCGAGATTCGTCGATGTGGCTGTTCAGAACCGTGCGTCTGGTGTACGCCAGGACCGTTTCCGGCCGGTCCAGTTTCGGCCAAGCCACGTACAGCTTGGACAGGGCGGTCTGCACCAGGTCCTCGGCCCGGTGGTGGTCCCCTGCCGTCAGCAGGCCGGCGAACTTGAGCAGCGACGTTCGATTGACACGGACGAACGTCACGAACTCGTCGTCACGAGTGGGACGCGGCATGTAGGTACCTCCTTCACCTCCTCTACGAGCCGGCCATCCTCCGGGGTTGCCGCCGAGCCTTCCGCAGGCGGGTGATGTCGGCCATGAACAACCTGATCGATGCCGTACGGCCGCGGTGCCGGTTCGCCCGGCTCAGTTCTGGCTGTCGAACGGAACGTCGGCCCAGACGATCTTGCCGTCGGGGCTGGTGCGGCTGCCCCACTCGCGGCTGATCGCGGCGACCATCAGCAGCCCCCGGCCGCGGACCCGGCGGGCGTCGGGGCCGTGGATCCGCGGTGTCTCGGTGCTGCGGTCGGCGACCTCGATGCGCAGGGCGCCGTCGTTGCGGCGCATGGTCAGCTCGCCGCCGTCGCCGGTGTGCTGCACGACGTTCTGGACCAGCTCGGTGATGACCAGCAGGACGTCGTCGACCAGCTCGGGGCTCTGGTGCGGGCCGAGGGCCTGCCGGGCCTGGTGGCGCAGGGCCGCGCAATCCGCGCCGTGGGAGAACGACAAGCGGAGCGGGTCCATGAAGGGATGTTTACCCTTTCGGGCACCCCGTACGCCACTCCGTACCCGAGCGGAACTCACGTTGGCCAGATCCGGGCCGTGCCAGGCTGGACGTGCCGTTCAGGGGACTGGGCTGCGACACCTCATCCTTTCGGCTGGCGGCAGGTGAGCTGAACGGTTAACTTGGGCACAGGCAATGGTTGTCGTCTGGCAAAGGAGTGACCCGGGGTGCGAGGTTCGGTTGTCTCCGAGACCGCGGTCGATCTGATCGACGAGTTCTCGCGCACGGCGGTCGATGATCCGGCCCGGCGGGGCCGGCGTGAGCGGGCGATCGAGGCGTGGCTGCCGCTGGCCCAACATCTGGCCCGCCGCTACCACGGCCGGGGTGAGCCGCTGGGCGATCTCGTCCAGGTCGCCACGGTGGGGTTGATCAAGGCGGTCGATCGGTTCGAGCCGGAACGCGGCATGGATTTCGGCGCGTTCGCCGTGCCTACCGTGCTCGGCGAGATCAAACGGCACTTCCGCGACCGTACGTGGATGATCCGGGTCCCGCGGCGGCTCCAGGAGCTGCGGCTCGACATCACGGCGGCGACCAACGAACTCACCCACACGCTGGACCGGTCACCCACGGTCGCCGACATCGCCGCGCATCTGAAGGTCACCGAGGACGAGGTGATCGAGGGTCTGGAAGGCGCGCGGGCCTACGCCGCCACCAGCCTGTCGGCGCCGGCCGGTGAGGACGGCAGCGCCGAGCTCGCCGACACCCTGGGCGCGGTCGACGACGGTTTCGAGCTGGCCGAGCTGCGGGTCGCGCTCGGCCCGGCGATGACCATTCTCGACGAGCGGGAGCGGCGCATCCTGGCCATGCGCTTCTACGGCAACCAGACCCAGCAGGAGATCGCCGGCCAGATCGGCATCTCGCAGATGCACGTGTCCCGTCTGATCAGCTGGGCCCTGGCCAAACTGCGCACCCAGCTGGAGTCCTGATCGATCCCGACGAACTGCACCACATCGACGTCGCCGTCCACGGCCGGACCGCCGCCGTCACCCTGACCGGCGAGTTCGACCTGTCGAACTGCGCCACCCTGCGCGACGCACTGACCGACGCCCTGCTGTCCCCGGACACCCGCAAGGTCGTCATCGACATGGCCGGCGTCGCGTTCGTCGACTCCACCACGCTGTCCGCGCTGGTCGAGGCCTACCGGATAGCGCAAGCACAGGGCAAGGCGGTCGCCATCACCACGGCGAGCCCCCGGGCCGACCGCATCCTGCGCATGACCGGCCTGCTCGACCTGTTCACCGAGCAGCCCGACACCCGCAGCGTGATCTGAACGGGTCCGGGGTCACTCCCACCGGACTTCGCCCAGCATGGACCGGGCCGTCTCCAGCGGCAGCGGCTCGGGCATGGGGTGCCGTTCGCCGACGGCGCGCAGCGCGGACCGGAACCGGAAGAAGGTCATCGGGTCGTTCGGGTACCGCTCCGGTGCGACTCCGGCGAACGAGCCCGACTGACGGGCCCGGCCGAGGACCTTGCGCCACTGGTCGATGCCGGCCATGCCGGCCGAGGTGACGCCGTGGCAGAACAGGCCCAGGTGCAGATGGTCGTACGGCTCGGCCCGGTCCAGGTAGGCGTTGAGCAGGTCCAGGGACGGCTCGACGGGGAAGACGCTCCAGTACGGGACGGCGCCGGTCCGCAGCGTCCACCACGGGTCGAGCAGCATGAACGAGTCGATCACCAGCCGGTCCGCGGGCATCCGCCGCTGCCGGTACCACCGGCGGTAGAGCTCGGCGACCGGCGCGCTGAGGTCCTCGGGGCCGTCGAAGGTCAGCCGCTCGACGCGGTAGCCGTGGCGGGCCGCGAAGGCCGTGACGTCGTCGCGCAGCGCCGGCTCGAATCCCCACTCCGCCTCGGGCGCCTCCTCGTCGGCCTCGGGCGCCGCCCAGCCGTCGGCCGCAACGCCGTGGCTGTGCAGGTAGCGGGCGACCCGGTCGCTGCCGGTGCGGTACTCGCCGGCCGGGATGCCACCGGTCGCGCCGAACTGGAACAGGTGCCGTTCGCCGATCCGGGTGACCGGCCACCGCTGGTGACACTCGTCGACGACGATCGTGCCGCCGGGTTCGAGATGCTCGGTGAGGAACCGTTCGTAGGCGGCGCCCAGCCGGGTGCGCTTGACCCGGAAGTACGCCATCCGGCGCAGCGTCAGCCGGTCCTGGTTCGGGTCGTGCATGTGATGCAGCACCAGGTCGGGGTTGCGGTCGAGCAGCGCCCGGGCGGTGCGGTCGAAGGCGTGTGCCGCGCGTCGCGGTTCGTCCGGCGAGATCGCTCTCTGGCGTACGGGAATGAGCAAGGTCTGTGGCAACCACGGCACACCCATGGCCGCGCAGAGATGCACCAGCGCCCCGCCCGACGAGCCGATCACCACCGCCGGATAGCGCCGCCGCGGGTAGAGCGCGGTGAGGCCTGCGCTGACCTGGTCGAAGTCGAGTGCGGCGATCTCTTCCTCGGGCCGGCCCTCGGAGCCGGAGAACACGCTGTAGATGTTCTGCCGGGCGCGGCGGGGCAGCCGCGCGACCACCGCGGCGACCGGGCGCAGCGCGGCCATCGCCGGGTTACCCAGCGGCGGCACGTCGCGGCCGTGCAGGAATCGGGCCAGCGCCACGACCATGCCGGACGCCGAGTCGAAGCCGGCTATCTCACGGGGCAGTTTCATGGCACCTCCACCGAGGTTCATGCCCGCAGCGCGAGGGTACGAACCACCCGTGATCACCTCGTATCACGACAGCCCCCTGGGGCTGATGCGCAGCCGGTCGGCCGGTGAGCCCCGCGCCGACATCCCCGAGATCGTCGTCGTGCAGGGCATGGCGGTGGCCGGCTACCTGCTCCCCGGCGTCCGCGCCCTCGGCGAGTGGACCCGCGCCCACCTGCTCGAACTACCCGGCCTGGCCGGCAGCGGCGAACCACCGCACGAACTGTCCATCCCCGAGTACGGGCAGGCGGTCGCGGCCTGGCTCACCGCCACCCGCACCCGGCCGGTCCTGCTGGCCGGGCACTCCAGCGGCACCCAGGTCGCCGCCGAGGCCGCCCCCGGCCACCCGCTCGTCGCCGGTCTGATGCTGGCCAGCCCCACGGTCGACCCCGCCGTACGCCCGTTACCCCGGTTGGCCCTGCGCTTCGTGCAGGAAGGCCGCCTGGAGCCGCCCGGGATGACCCGCTCGCACCTGCCGGAGTGGCGGCGCGCCGGGATCCGCCGGCTGGCCCATCTGGTCCGCGCCAGCCTGCGCAACGACATCGAGGCCAGCCTGCGCCGGCTCACCGTCCCGCTGCTCGTGCTGCGCGGCGCCGACGACCTGCTCAGTACCCCGCAGTGGGCGCGCCGCCTGGTCGCCACCGCCCCCGAGGGCCGGTACGCCGAACTACCCGGCGCCCACGGTTTCCCCTTCCTCGACCCGCACGCCTGGTCGAAGCCGGCCCAGCAGTTCGCCCGCACCCTCTGACGCCGCAGGCCGGCGCCCGAACCATCGACCAAGGTTGGCGCCCCGTCGACCGATGGCTCTCGGATGTGACGAAAGTGACGCGGAGACTGAGCCGATGGGCATCACGAGAGCACGATTCCTGACCGCGGCCGGCGCGGTGGTGGCCGCGCCCCTGGTGGGTGCGGCGCCCGCGGCCGCGAGGCCACGAAAGATCCACCCCGGCGTCTGTTACTCCGTCGGCGACGGGTGGGACGCCCGCCGGATGCGCGCCGACGTCCGGGCCATCGCCCGTGACCTGCACGCCGACTCCATCTCGGTCTACGGCACCGGCCCGGAGCGGCTGGCCGCCACCGCGGAGGAGGCGGCCGAGCGGGGACTCCGCGTCTGGGTGCAGCCGCGGATGGCCGACGTGCCGCCCGGCGAGATCCTCGACCACATCGTCGAGACGGGCCGGGCGGCCGAACGGCTGCGCCGCCGGCACCCGGCCACGATCTTCAGCGTGGGCTGCGAGTTCGTGCTGTTCGTCCCCGGCATCGTGCCGGGCGCGGACCCGGTCGAGCGGGTCCGCAACCTGCTCGCCGGGAACTTCGACCCGGTGGTGATGACGCGGCGGCTGACCGCGTTCACCGCGCGGGCCGCCCGGGCCGGCCGGTCGGTGTTCCGGGGCACGCTGACCTACGGCGCGGCGTACGACGAAGACGTGGACTGGTCGTTGTTCGACCTGGTCAGCGCCAACTACTACGGCGACCGGCCGGCCCGCGACCTGGCGCCGCTGCAGCAGCTCGGCAAGCCGGTGGCGGTCACCGAATTCGGCTGCTGCACGTATGTGGGGGCGGAAGCCGACGGCGGCCTGGGCTGGGACGTGGTCGACTACACGAAGGATCCGCCGGAGATCAAGGGCGGCCTGGTCCGCAGCGAACGCACCCAGGCCCGGTACATCGTCGAGCGGTTCCGGGACTTCGCCGCGATGGGCCTGCACTCGGCGATCGTCTACGAGTTCGTCTCGCCGGACGCGCCGCACCACCCGGATCCGCTCTACGACCTGGACATCGCCAGCTACAGCATCACCAGGACGGTCGGCGACCGGTGGGAGCCGAAGCTGGCGTTCCGGGCGATGTCGTCGTGGATCAGGGCGTAGGGCGGGCCTCGACACCGCTCATCCGGCCCACCAGGATGGACCGGAGGCGCTATGCGTATCGCCGCGTACAACGTGGAGAACCTGTTCAACCGGGCCCGCGCCCTCGACCAGGGCACCTGGGCGGCCGGGCGGCCGGTGCTGGAGGCGTACCAGAAGATCTGCGTCCTGCTCGAGGAACCCGCCTACACCGACCCGATCAAGCACGAGATCCTGCGTGAGCTGCGCAAGCTGGGGCTTCTTCGCGGCGACACGGCGAAGTTCGCGCGGCTGCGGCAGAACCGTGGGCGGCTGCTGCGCCGGTCCCGGGACGGCAAGATCATGGTGATCGCCGAGGGCCGCGCGTCGTGGATCGGCTGGGTGGAGCTGACCACCGATCGGGTCGACGAACTCGCCCTGGCCAACACCGCGCGGGTGCTGGCCGACGTCGGCGGCGACATCGTCGGGGTGATCGAGGCGGAGAGCCGCATCGCCCTCAAGCGCTTCGCCGACGCCGGGCTGCTCGACCGGGGCAAGGCGCGCTACCCGCACGTCATGGTCGTGGACGGCAACGACGAGCGCGGCATCGACGTCGGTGTGCTGTCCGGCCCCGGCTACCCGCTGATCCGGCAGGTCAGCCACGTCGACGACACCGACGAGCGCGGCCGGGTGTTCAGCCGCGACTGCGCCGAGTTCCTCTTCCGGACCCCGCGGGACGTGCCCGTGGCCATCCTGGTCAACCACTTCAAGAGCAAGGGGTACGGCGGGAAGCTCGCCTCCGACGCGATCCGCCGCCGCCAGGCCACCCGGGTCGCCGAGATCTACCGCGACCTGGTCGCTGACGGCATCGAGCACGTGGCCGTGGTCGGCGACCTGAACGACACCCCCGACAGCGAGCCGCTCGCACCCCTGCTCACCGGCACCGACCTGCGCGACATCAGCACCCACCCGCGCTTCGACGACAACGGCCGCCCCGGCACGTACGGCTACTGCACGGCCCGCAACAAACTCGACTACGTCCTGCTCAGCCCGCCGATGTTCGGCGCCGCCACCGGTGGCGGCATCTTCCGCCGCGGCGTCTGGGGCGGCCGGCGCGGCACCCTGTGGCCGATCTACGACACGATGACGGCCGCCGTCCACGCCGGTTCCGACCACGCCGCCATCTACGCCGACATCGCGCTCTGATCAGGTGGCACGTTTCCGGGATTCGCGCTGATCACGGTTCGGCCACGCTGTTGGCATGTCTTACGCATACCCCCAGCCCGTGTTCATGCAGCCGGAGCCCCCGATGCGCCGCAGTGCCCCGGTGAGCGTCCACTTCATCGCGATCCTGTACTACCTGGGCGGCACGATCTATCTGCTCGCCGCGGCCGGCGCCGGCCTGGTGGCCTACACCGGGACCTGGGACGACCGGATCCGGATCAACCCGGACGACCGGCTCTACGCGACCATCGCCGCGGTGGCCGTGCTGGCCGTCATCGGCCTGATCACCATGTGGTTCGGCCGCCGGCTCCAGCTCGGCCGCAACTGGGCCCGCATCCTGCTGAACATGTTCCTGCTGCTGAGCGTGGCCGCGATCGGTTACGCCACCTGGGTGGCGCAGGACCCGACGGCGCTGATCGCCCTGATCCAGCCGGCCTTCTTCCTGCTGCTGCTGAACACCCGCGCGGCCCGGTCCTGGTTCAAGCACCACACCTGGTGATCACGTTTCCGAAAAGCGATCTGCCAATACAAACAACGGCAACACCTTGACCGTCATCAATGCGTACGCCGACCATCGCAGGCATGGCAGTCACCCGGAAAATCACCGTTGTCGTGGTCGCCCTGGTCGTTCTCATCACCACCGGGGCCGCGGCTTATCCGAATCCCGGACGCGTCACCGGCGACGTCGGGGTGCACGACCCGACCGCCGTCAAACGACCCGACGGCGTCTACCTGGTGGCGCACACCGGCGACAACATCGCCCTCAAGACCTCGACCGACCGCACCGCCTTCCGCACCGCCGGCCAGGCCTTCCCGAACGGCGCGCCGTGGACGACGAGCTACACCGGCGGCAGCCGCAACCTGTGGGCGCCCGACCTGTCCTACCAGGGCGGCCGATACCTGATGTACTACTCGGCCTCGACCTTCGGCTCCAACCGGTCCGCCATCTTCCTGGCCACCAGCAGCACCGGCGCGGCCGGCTCCTGGACCGACCAGGGCCTGGTCATCGAGTCCCGGACCAGCGACAACTTCAACGCGATCGACCCGAACCTGGTCGTCGACGCCAACGGGCACTGGTGGCTGAGCTTCGGCTCGTTCTGGTCGGGCATCAAGCTGATCGCGCTCGATCCGGCCACCGGCAAGCGGTCGGACAGCACCGTCCGGGCCATCGCCGGCCGCAACGGAGGCGCGATCGAGGCGCCGGTCATCGTCCGGCGGGGCGGCTACTACTACCTCTGGGTGTCGTTCGACCTGTGCTGCCGCGGCGCCTCCAGCACGTACCGGGTCATGGTCGGGCGCTCGGCGAGCATCACCGGGCCGTACGTCGACCGCAACGGCGTCGCGATGACCTCGGGCGGCGGCACCGAGATGTTGGCCGGTCACGGGAGCATCCACGGGCCCGGGCATCAGGCGCTGCTGGCCGACTCGGACGCCGACGCGCTGTTCTACCACTACTACGCCGACAATGGGACTTCCTTGCTCGGCATCAATCTCGTCGGATATGAGAACGGGTGGCCGTTCGTTTATTAGATCGTTCATCAAATCAAGATCAAGTTCAGGTCGTAGCCGGGTGGGTGGTGCTGACCGTCGCTCCCGCCGAGGGTCGCTGCGCTCCACGTGCGTGAGTGGTCACCCTTTTCACATTCAATTCTCCGGCGGTCCCGGCCGTAGTCCTCATCGGACGCCGGCCACATCGGGAGTCCTATGTGAACAGAGGTTCGCGACGGCGGGGTCGGGCGACGGCCCGGGTGCCGCTGCCGGGCGTCACGGTCACCTGGCGGAGCTGCTGGGACTCGGGCCGGGGGTCGGGCGCGGCCAGGTCGGTGGAGGCGGCGACCCGGGAGATGACCGTACGCATGGTCAGCATCGCCAGCCGGGCCCCGACGCAATAGCGGGCGCCGTGCCCGAACGGCAGCCAGGCGCGCATGGCGGGGCCGGCCTCGTCGCCCAGGAACCGGTCCGGGCGGAAGGCGGCCGGGTCCGGGAAGACCGCCGGGTCCTGGTGGATGAGCCGGATCATCGGGAGGACGGAACAGCCGGCCGGGATCTCGTACCCCAGGATCTCCATCGGCGCGACCAGCCGGCGGTGACCGGTGAGCGCAACCGGCCGGATCCTCAGGGTCTCGCGGACCACCGCCTGCAGGAACTCCTCGTCCTCGGGCTCGTCGCGCAGCCGTTCCCAGACCCGCGGCGTGCGCAGCAGCCGCTCGAACGCCCAGGCCAGCCCCGCCGCGGTGGTCTCGTGGCCGGCGAGCAGCAGGGTGACCATCTCGTCGCGAACCGCCTGGTCGTCCTCCTCTTCACCGACCAGGCGCGACAGCATGTCCCCGTCCCCGTCCCCGTCGCCGCTCCCGCTTCCTCTCTTGCTTCCGTGCTGCCGGCGCCCGTTTCCGCTCTCGCTTCCGTGCTGCCCGCGCGCGCCGCCGCTCTTGCTTCCGTGCTGCCGGCGTCGGTCGGTGATCTCGGCGAACAGCACCTCGTCCAGCCGTTCGCGGAGGTCGGTGAAGCCGTTCGCGGTGAGCATCCGATCGCGTACCCGCGGGGGCATCACCAGCGCCGCCAGTGACAGCCGGTCGAGCATCCGTGGCGCGAGCACGCGCAACCGGCCCCGCCGCTCGGGCAGGCGGGCGCCCCACACCAGCCGGACGATCACCTCGAGCGCGATCCGCTGCATCGCCCGGTGCAGCGGAAACGCCCGATGCGCGGGCCACCCGGCGATCTCCCGGTCGGTGATCTCGGCGATGGTGTCCCGCCACGCCTCGATCGCCCGTCCCTGCAACGCCGGCGCGAGAAGCCGGTGGTGCCGTTCCCACGCCGGCCCGTCCATGGTGAACAGCGAATGCTCGCCGACGACCGACTCGAAGAGGCGCTTCCGCGGGCATCCGACCAGCCCCGCGCCGGTCGGGTCGGCGAACACCTGCCGCGCCGCCGCCACGTCGGCCACCACAACCTGCGGCGCCTCCGAGATCAGCCGGCGGGTGAAGATCGGGCCGTGGGCCCGGCGCAGCGTACGCACCGAACCGAGCGGGTCGCGGGCGGCGTGGACGCTCTGGACCAGGGCGGGCAGCCGGGATCCCGGTGGAAGCTGCGACATGGCGGCCCTCCCAGGTTCGGTTCCCCGAACTACGAGGTGCCCCCGATCGGGCCGGGCAAACGGGCCGGGGTCAGCCCGTCCGATGTTCCCCAGGCGCCCGAGCTGCCCGCTCGTCCGCTGCCGCCGCTCGCCCTGACTGCCGGGGCGACGCAGTAACAGGGACGCGACCGTTGTCCCCGTCTGGCCCTACCACCGTCGCGCGCCTGGCAACCCACCTCTGCCCCATGAACAGCGTGAGAGCGGGCACTCAGCGAGAGCACGCCGACGCGGGGGCAGAACCCAACCGGGTACGCACCGACGGCAACGCACCCCTACCGCGGTGGGACGGGTGGGTGTGCGGCCGAACGGTCGAGGTGGGCGCTGGTCGTCCGGACTAATCCGGCCGGCCGAGGCCGGGCACTTTGTCCGGGGCGGGGGCTCGGCGAACCCTACGGTCCACTTGTGCCCAGTTTTAGACGTATTCGCGAGGTTCTATCGCGGTATCTGGCGGCCGAGGTGGCCGGGACCGCGGCGGCCTTCGGCGCGATCTGGGCCGCCTATCGGTGGGGTGCCTCCCACTTCATCGCTGGGCAGTGCGGCAGCGTTGCGGAGACCTTCGGCTTCTACGGGGTCATTCTGGGTCTCGAGTGGCGCCGAGCCGGGCGGCCTACCCTCCGCTCGTTGCGGAGTCTTCTGGTCGAGTTCGGTCCGGCCGAGCTGATCGACACCTTCGTGACTCGTCCCTTACTTCTGGCTGCCGGGCCGGCCCTGTTCGACGACGTCTCCACGGGCGTGGTGGTCGGCAAGGTCGCCGCTGACGTGCTCTTCTACGCCTTTGTCATGCCCAGCCGGCGGCTCCACGACCGCCTCACCCGTCGGCCTGGCCCCGTTTCCTTCAGTGACCGTCCTGAGCCCGAAAGTGGCGAGACGGAGGTAGGTCCTCTCGGTTCCGGCGCTCGATGAACGATGGGGAGATGAACGAAGGGGAGATGAACGCCGAGGGCAGGTCGGACGACCCGCCCTTCGACTGCCCAGGAACCGGTCACGCGGCGTGGCGGTGGCGGGCTGCGGTGTAGGAGATGTAGAGCATGGCGGTGATGGCGCCGATGGCCAGGGTCAAGGAGCCGGCCTTGCCGCCGGCCGAGCAGTAGACGTCGCCGATCAGGAGGGCCGTGCCCGCGACGGCCGCGGGGACGGAGCGGTTGCGACGGGCCAGGACGTAGCAGGCGGCGATCAGGGCGGTGAAGGTGATCGTGCCGGCGACCATGTGGCCGATGCTGTGCCAGGTCATCGTGGTCGGGATGGCGGTGACGCCGGCGGGGAAGCCGTTGCCGGGGTCCATCACCAGGAGGCCGGCGGCGATCATGCCGAGGCCGCTGGTGGCCACCAGGCGTGGGGTCCAGGGGCCGGCGGCGGTGCGGCGGAGGCCGGCGGCTCCGGCCAGCAGGAGGATGCCCGCCACGACGAAGTTGGTGATCTGCGGCCAGCCCAAGGTGCCGGTGCTCAGCAGGCTCAGCGGGTGTTTGGTCAGGTCGAAGCCGTCGCGGGTGAAGGCCTGGGTCAGGGACACCCCGGCCCACAGCGGGGCGGCTACGGCGCCGGCGGTCAGGAGCGTGCGAGTGGCGACGGCGGGACGGGCGGTGGTGGCGATGGTGGTCATGAGTGGGCGCCTCTCTGCGAAGAAGGTTGCTGTCATCAGGTCGTCGGCCCGAAGATGTGACAGGGAATGGCGTAATTCCCTGTCACATGGGCCGGTCGACGTAGGGGCACAGGACCCGAGCGAGAAGGAGAAGCGATATGCGCTTCCTGATGACGTCCATGGCGGCCGATGACCAGCCGGACGAGCAGCTGTACGCGGAGATGGCCAAGTTCATCGAGGAGATGACCGCCAAGGGTGTGCTGCTGGCCACCGGCGGCCTCGCCCCGGAAGGGGTGGTGCTCACGTCGGTGGGTGATGAGCTGACGGTGACCGATGGGCCGTTCGCCGAGTCGCGGGAGGCGGTCGGCGGGTTCGCGCTGGTCGAGGTCGGCTCCAAGGCCGAGGCGATCGAGCTGGGCCGGCGCTTCCGGCGGATCGTGGGTGACGGCAAGAGCGTGATCCAGCAGGTCTACGGGCCGTGACAAGACGGTGAACGACGACGTCAGGGCCACCGTCGACGCGGTCTGGCGGCTGGAGTCGGCCCGGATCGTGGCCGCCCTCATGCGGCTGCTGCACGATGTCGGGCTGGCCGAGGAGATCGCCCAGGACGCGCTTCTCGCCGCGCTCGAACAGTGGCCCGATAACGGCATCCCTGACAATCCCGGCGCTTGGCTGACCACGATCGCCAAGCGCCGGGCGGTCGACCACATCCGCCGCGCGCGCCGGTTCGAGGAGCTGGCGCCGCGGCTGGCCGTGGACGCGCTGGAGGAGCAGCCGGACGACGTCCTGCGTCTGATGTTCATCGCGTGCCATCCGGCGCTCGCGCCGCGCACCCGGGCGGCGCTGACCCTGCGGATGGTGGCCGGCCTGAGCCCGGCCGAGATCGCGCGCGCCTTCCTCACCACGGAACCGGTGATCCAGCAGAGCATCGCGGCGGCGAAGAGCACGCTGGCCGAGGTTCACGCGAGGTTCGAGTTACCGCCGCCGGACGAGCTGGCGGGGCGGCTCTCCTCCGTACTCGAAGTGCTGTATCTGATCTTCAACGAAGGTTATGCGGCCACGGCCGGTGACGACCTGTTGCGGCCCGAGCTGACCCGGGAGGCGTTGCGGCTGGCGCGCGTTCTGGCCGAGCTCGCGCCGCACGAGGCCGAGGCGCATGGTCTGGTCGCGCTGATGGAGATCCAGGCGTCGCGGTCGGCCGCGCGCACCGGCCCGGACGGCGCTCCGGTGCGGCTGCACGAGCAGAACCGCGGGCTGTGGGATCAGTTGCTCATCCGGCGCGGCTTCACCGCGATGCTTCGGGCCCGAGAGCTGGGGGGTACGCCTGGAGCGTACGTGTTGCAGGCCGCGATCGCCGTCTGTCACGCCCAGGCCCGCACCGCCGAGGACACCGACTGGGCGCAGATCGCCACCCTCTACGAACTGCTCGAACGCCTGTTGCCGACCCCGGTGGTCCGGCTCAACCGGGCCGTGGCGGTGAGTTTCGCCCGCGATCCGGCCGAGGCGCTGGAGCTGGTCGAGCCGCTGCTCGCCGACCCGGCGCTGCGTGACTTCCACCTGTTGCCGAGCGTCCGCGCCGACCTGCTGCTGCGCCTCGGCCGCATCGCGGAGGCACGGCTGGAGTTCGGCCGGGCCGCCGACCTGGCCGCCAATGCCGCCGAACGCGCCTTCCTGATGAAAAAGGCCGGGGAAGCAGGGCCGGGCGAGCCGACGCTGGGCGAGGTGGCCGAGGCGTTCCTGGCCCGGGACGATCTCGGGGCGGCGACGCTCCGGTCGTACCGGCAGACGATGGTGCGTTTGCGTCGCAGCCTGGGTGACCGGCTGCCGCTCGGCGAGCTGACCGCCGACCGGGTGGCGCGCGCGTTCGCGGTGGCGTGGGGCGACGCCGCGCCGGCGACCTGGAACCGGCACGTGGCGGCGGCCCGCACCTTCGCCGCCTGGATCGGCCGGAGCGAGGCGGCCAGCGGATTGTCCAGAAAGGACACCACGCGAGCAGAGAAGGCCGCGCGAGAAGTGGTGTGGCACAGCGAATCCGTGCCGCTGCGTGAACGTACATTGTGGACCTTGATCGAAGAGTCGGGCGCGCCGATCCAGGCCGTGCTGTCCCTCGGCGTCGAAGATCTCGATCTGGCCGATCGGCGGGCCCGGGCCGGTCGCCGCTGGGTCACCTGGCGCTCCGGCACCGCCCGGCTGCTCCCACAGCTGCTCGCCGGGCGTACCCGGGGACCGGTGTTCCTGGCCGACCGCCGGCCGGTGCCGTCGCGCCCCCTGGCCGAGGCCGACCGATGCCCCGAGACCGGGCGGCGCAGGCTGTCCTACGAGCGCGCCGAATACCTCTGCAAGCGGATCACCGGGCACACCCTCCGCCGGCTCAAGGATCCTCCGAACGGCCAGCACTGAACACCGATCTTCGGCGTAGCGTGTCGATAAAGCCCCCCTGGGCGATTCAGAGCGGCGAGGGAGCCAGCGATGAAGAAACTCATCAACGACCCGGCGAACGTGGTGTCCGACGCGCTCCGTGGCATCGCCGCGGCCCATCCCGAGCTGCGGGTGGATCATGAGAATCGCCTGATCATCCGGGGTGACGCCCCGGTGCGGGGGAAGGTCGGGCTGATCTCCGGCGGCGGGTCGGGCCACGAGCCGCTGCATGGCGGGTTCGTCGGGCCGGGCATGCTCGACGCGGCCTGTGCGGGCGAGGTCTTCACCTCTCCGGTGCCCGATCAGATGCTCGCCGCCACCAAGGCGGTCGACGGCGGCGCGGGCGTGCTGCACATCGTCAAGAACTACACCGGCGACGTGATGAACTTCGAGATGGCGGCCGAGCTGGCCGAGGCCGAGACCGGCGTACAGGTGGTTTCGGTGGTCACCAACGATGACGTCGCCGTGCAGGACAGCCTCTACACCGCGGGCCGGCGGGGCGTCGGCGTGACCGTCCTCGTGGAGAAGATCGCCGGGGCCGCCGCCGATCAGGGCCGCTCGCTCAGCGAGGTCGCCGACCTGGCCCGGAAGGTCAACGACAGCGGGCGCAGCATGGGCCTGGCGCTGACCTCGTGCACTGTCCCGGCCGCCGGCAAGCCCACCTTCGACCTGCCCGACGACCAGATGGAGATCGGCATCGGCATCCACGGCGAGCCGGGCCGCCGCCGGGTGCCGCTCGCGCCCGCCTCCGAGGTCGCCGAGATGCTGGTCAGCCCGATTCTGGCCGACCTCGACTTCACCGGCGGCGACGGCGTGATCGCCTTCGTCAACAGCATGGGCGCGACCCCGCTGATCGAGCTCTACGTGCTGTACAGCGAGATCGCCTCGATCCTCTCCAAGGCGGGTGTCACGGTCGCGCGGTCGCTGGTCGGGCCGTACATCACCAGCCTGGACATGGCCGGCGCCTCGGTCACCCTGCTCAAGGCCGACGACGAGATTCTGCGACTGTGGGACGCGCCGGTGAACACGCCCGGTCTGCGGTGGGGAGCGTGAGCGTGGATCCGGCTTCCCTGACCGCCTGGCTGACCGAGTTCGCGCGGCTCGTCGAGACCCATCGCGAGATGCTCACCGAGCTCGACTCGGCGATCGGCGACGCCGACCACGGGTCGAACCTCGACCGCGGCATGAAGGCGGTGGTGGCGATGCTCGGCAAGGAGAGCCCGGCCACCCCCGCGGCGGTGCTCAAACGCACCGGGATGACGCTGGTCAGCACGGTCGGCGGGGCGAGCGGGCCGCTCTTCGGCACGGCGTTCCTGCGGATGGCCGCGGCGGCCGGCGACGACGAGACGCTGGACGCGGCGGGCTTCGCCAAGGCGCTGCGCGCGGCGCTCGACGGGGTGGTGGCGCGGGGCAAGGCGGTGGCGGGCGACAAGACGATGTACGACGCGCTGGCGCCGGCCGTCGACGCGCTGGACGCCGCGATCGCCGACGGCCAGCCGTTCGCCGAGGCGATGGATGCGGCCGTACGCGCGGCCGAGGCGGGCCGCGAGGCGACGATCCCGATGGTCGCCCGGAAGGGCCGGGCCAGCTACCTCGGCGAACGCAGCGCCGGCCATCAGGACCCGGGCGCGACCTCGATGACCCTCCTGCTCGCGGCCGCGGCCGCCACCCTGCCCGGGTGATGACCGGGCTGGTCGTGGTCAGCCACAGCCGGGCGCTGGCCGACGCCGCGGTGGCCCTGGCCGTCGAGATGGTCCAGGGCAAAGACCTCACGCTGGCGGTGGCCGCCGGCCTCGACGCCGACACCTTCGGCACCGACGCGGTGGCCATCGCCGAGGCCATCGCGACCGCCGACCGCGGCGACGGCGTGGTCGTCCTGATGGACCTGGGCAGCGCCGTCCTCTCCGCCGACCTGGCCCTGGACCTGCTGGAAGACCCCGACCAGCGCGATCGAGTCGTGCTCTGCCCCGCCCCCTTGGTCGAGGGCCTGGTCGCGGCCGCGGTGGCCGCCGCCAACGGCGCCGACCGGACCGAGGTGGCCGCCGAGGCCGTGGCCGGCCTGGCCGGCAAGGAATCCCAGCTGGGAACCTCAACCTTGATGGAACATGAGGTTCCCGAGCCCGGAATCCCGGACGCCACCGCCACTTTCACCGTGACCAACCCGCACGGCCTGCACGCCCGCCCCGCCGCCCGCCTGGTGACCGAGGCCCGCGAGTCCGGCGCCGCCGTGCAGATCCGCAACCGCACCACGAATTCTGCCTGGGTGCCCGCGTCCAGCCTCTCCCGAGTAGCCACCCTCGGCGCACATCAGAACCACGAACTCGATGTACGCGCATCCGGCCCCCAGGCCCGGCCGGCGATCGACCGCATCCTCGCCCTGGCCGCACGAGCCTTCGACGAAGACACGGCCCCGGCCCCCGCGCCACCGAGCCCCGGACCGGGCGCGCAACCGGCATCTCCGGGCATCGGAACAGGACCGGCCTGGCTGCCGCGACAGTCCACACCGGACCTTCCCGACGTGCCATCCCTGGGCGCGGATCGCGAGCGCCAACGCCTGGACCAAGCCCTGAACGCGGTGCGAGCCGAGATTCACCACCTGCGCAGCACCACACCCACCGCCGAGGCCGGCATCTTCGACGCCCACCTGCTGCTCCTGGACGACGCCGACCTCCTGGACGACGCCCGCGGCCGCATCGCCGACGACACCGCCGCCCCCCAGGCCTGGTCGGCCGCCACCGCCCGGGTGGCCGACGAGTTCGCCGCGCTCGACGACTCCTACCTCCAGGCCCGCGCGGCCGACGTCCGAGCCGTCGCCGACCAGGTCCTGCGCGCCCTGATCGGTGCAACCGCAACCCCTCCGACGGGTACGGGCGTCCTGATCGCCCCGGACCTGACCCCGGCCGAGGCGGCTGCCCTCGACCCCGCCACGGTCAACGGAATCGTGCTCGCCGCCGGCAGCCCCACCGCTCACGGCGCCATCCTGGCCCGGGCCAAGGGAATCCCCGCGGTGGTAGGCGTGGGGCCGGCCGCGCTGGACGTCGCCCCCGGCACCACAGTCGCCCTGGACGGCCGTACCGGAGAAGTGGTCTTCGACCCTGGCCCCGAAGTCCTGGCCGACTTCCGCAAGCGCGCGACCGACCAGACCGCCCAACGCCGGCGCGCCCTGTCAACCGCCGCCCGCCCGGCAACCACCCCATCCGGCGTCACCATCCGCGTCGGCGCCAACCTCGGCTCCACCGCGGACGCCCAGGCGGCCGCCGCCAACGGCGCCGACCACGCGGGTCTGGTCCGCACCGAGTTCCTGTTCCTGAACCGGCCGTCCGCCCCCGACGTCGACGAACAGGAAGCCACCTACCGGGCCATAGCCCAGGCCCTCGACGGCCGCCGCATCACCCTGCGCACCCTCGACGTGGGCGGCGACAAGCCCCTGCCCTACATCCCCACCCCACCCGAGCAGAACCCTTTCCTGGGCCGCCGCGGCATCCGCCACTCCCTGGCCAACCTCACCCTGCTGTCCGACCAACTGACCGCCATGGTCCGAACCGCCCGCGACACCCCGGTCAGCGTCATGTTCCCCATGATCAGCACCCTGACCGAGCTGACGGCGGCCCGCACGGCCCTGGACGAGGCCATCGCCCGAACCGGCATCGGACGGCCCGCAGGCCTGGAGGTCGGCATCATGATCGAGGTCCCGGCCGCGGCCCTGAAGGCGTCGACCTTCGCCGCCCACATCGACTTCGCCAGCATCGGCACCAACGACCTGACCCAGTACGCCATGGCCGCCGAACGCGGAAACCCTTCAGTGGCAACACTTTCCGACGCCCTGGACCCGGGCGTCCTCCGCCTGATAGCCGCCACCTGCCAGGCAGCCGGCAACAAATTTACGGTCGCTGTATGCGGCGAACTGGCCGCCGACGAGGCAGCAGTCCCGCTCCTGATCGCCCTGGGCGTCCGCGAACTCTCCGTCTCGCCACCGTCGATCCCAGGCGTCAAGGAGGCCGTCCGCTCCGCCCCCGCTTCCAACCCTGACGTGCTGGACCTTCCGGACGCGGACGCGGTCCGCGCAGCATTGCTTCAGTGACCGAAGTCAAAGCCGGGCGGAAGGCACCCTCAGCCCCCGATGAAGATCGGATTGGTCAACGCCACCATCGACGTATCGGCTCGACGAACCTCAGCCCGGACATACCGGGAGTTCTGCGAGTTCGTCGGCCACGCGACCGTCCCCGTCCCCTCAGCGGACAGCGGCGCCGTAACCCGAACGCCCTGATCCGAGATCAGCCGCGCCGTACCTCCCGGCGCGCCGGACACCGAAAGCGTCACCTGAACCGGGTCGTCCGCCGCGGCCGGGAGCCGATCACCGATCTCCGCCCGCCCCCGCGGCGTGGCCGCCGTGAACGACAGCGAAACCGCCGCGGATTCGGCGATCCACGACCGCCCCGCCCGCACAGCCGCGAGGACCGAGCGACGGTCGAGGTTGTCGGCCCGGACCACGGTCTGCGGGAGTCCGATCACCTGGGGCTCGCTGTGTGCGTCACTGGCGCCGACCGCCGGGAGCCACTGGCGCCCCCGGTTGCTGACCAGCAAGTTGTCCCACGCCGCCAGGACGGCGTCGTCGTCCGGGGTCCACGGTCCGTTCCACACCTCGACCGCGTCCAGCCCCGCGTACCCGAACCGCCATCCGCAGGCCACGCACTGAGCGTTCGGGTGCGCCGCCACCGCGAGACCGCCCGCCCGGTGGATGCGGTCCACGAAGCGTTGCAGCCCGCCGTCCGCCGCCCGGTAGCGCCAGTCGATCCAGGTGCCCGCGGGCAGCCCGAGGGCGGTGTAGTGCCCGTTGCGAGTGGTGATCTCCTCGCCGTTGATGATCAGCAGGTCCGGTCCCGCGTACTCGCCCCAGATGCCGTGCGCGCTGGTCGTGTTGTGTTCCGTCGAGACGAAGAAGTCGAGCTTCGCCGCCCGGGCGCCCGAGGCCAGCTCGGCCGGGGTGCGGCGCCCGTCCGAGTGGACGGTGTGCAGGTGCAGGTCGCCGCGGTACCACGCCTTGCCCCGGCCGGTCGCCTGGAGCGGCGCCGGGCGTGGCTGGAACGGCGCCGGCTGTGCCCCGTAGCTCAGCGTGACGGTCAAGGTCCAGGTCAAACCCTGGGGGTGCACCGTGTACGGACCGAAGATCACGTGCCAGGTCCCCGGCCGGATCGGGCCGGGGAGGTAGCCCGGGGTCGCCTCGGCCGCGCTGATCGCGAACTCCGTGCGGAACCCGCCCGACCAGCCCCGGAACCCTCGCGCGTCGCCCAGGTCGTGGCCGCTCTCGTCGAAGATGCCGATGTCCAGCGCGTTACCGGCCTGTCCCGGGGGCGGCGCCGGCCGGTCGTACGCGTAGCTGACCTCGATCTTGTTGACGCCCGTCGGGATCTCCAGCGGCACGTACACCCAGTCGGGCGCGCCGTAGGGGATCGTGCCGGTCAGGGTCCGGGTCTCCGTGCCACCGGGGGCCGCGACGGCGAACGACACCGGGTCGAGCGTGACGGCCGCGCTTCCGGCGGCCGCGCTGATCAGCAGGTTGCGTCGGCTAGGCATGGGCCCACCCTCCCGGCGCGCCGTGGCCTCGGGCTGACCGCCCGGCGACGCCCATGTGACGGGGTTGCGGCCAGTTCGGCCGCGACCCCCTCCGTCCTACCCCATGGATCGGCGCGGGTCCAGCGCCGTCCGCGCGACGGCGTTACCGTCATAGCGGCCGCCTCGCGCGTGATCGTGGGGTGGCCTACCGTCCACGGTGGAACGGATTTGGTCATACGGGGAGGCCAGGACCGATGACGACGCGGTTGATCGCGCGGGTGATGAGCGCCGTGCGGGACGAGGAGCTGGACGTTCTGGAGGCCGGGTTCGCGGGGAACGGGGACGGCGCCGGGTTCGCGTTCATCGTGATGCGGTCGGCCGACGAGCCGGACGCCGCCGACGTGCGGATGGGCTGGGACAGCTACTGCCTGACCACGGCCGAGGGGCTGACCTTCTACGGCGGGCTGGAGTCGGTGGCGCTGAACAGTGACCGGCTGGTGCTGCGGCTGAGCTCGGAGGCCGCGGACACCCTCGAACTGGACCGTGACGTCGAGGTCGAGTTGCAGGTGGACGCGGACGAGCGGCGTGAGTTCCGCGACCTCTTCCCGGGCATCGTGCTGTGGGGGCGCCCGTCGGCGCGGCCCACGCTGACCGGCTTCTGAGAAAGTCGGTCGCCCGGACATCGATGGCTTTCGTAGGGTTCCGGGCATGCCGATCGTGGAAGCGCGTGACCTCACCAAAGTCTTCCGCCGACCGGAGAAGGACCCGGGGCTGGCCGGGTCGGTGAAACACCTGTTCCGGCGGCGGTTCACCGACAAGGTCGCGGTCGATCACGTCGACCTGTCGATCGAGGCGGGCGAGGCCGTCGCGTACGTCGGGCCGAACGGCGCCGGCAAGTCGACCACGGTCAAGCTGCTCAGCGGCATCCTGGTGCCGACCTCGGGCGACGTACGCATCGACGGTCTGCATCCGCGGCGTGACCGAACCGCCATCGCGCACCGTATCGGTGTCCTCTTCGGTCAGCGCACCCAGCTCTGGTGGGACCTTCCGGTCCGTGAGTCGTTCGCGGTGCTGCGCGACATCTACGGCCTCGACGACGCCACCTACCGCAAGCGCCTGGCCCGCTTCGACGAGGTGCTCGACCTCGGCGAGATCCTGCCGACGCTGGGCCGCAAGCTGTCGCTCGGCCAGCGGATGCGCGCCGACCTGGCCGCCGCCATGTTGCACGGCCCGCGGGTGGTCTATCTCGACGAGCCCACCATCGGCCTCGATCTGGCGGTCAAGGACAGGGTCCGGGAATTCTTCCGTACGCTGCGCGATGAAGGCACCACGGTCATGCTGACCAGCCACGACCTGGCCGACATCGAAGGGTTCTGCCGCCGGCTGGTCATCATCGACGAGGGCCGGATCATCTTCGACGGCGACCTCGGCGCGGTGAAGGACCGGTATGCCCGCGAGCGCATCCTGCACGTCGAGACCGAACAGCCGGCCGCGATCGAGGCGGTGCGGGTCGCCTTGCCCGGTGCGGTGATCACCGAGGGTGAAACGCCACGGCATCTCTCCGTACGCTTCGACCGGTTCGTCCTTACTGCCGGTCAGGCCGTCACCGCGCTGGCCGGCCTGGCCACCCTGGTCGACTTCCGGGTCGACGAGCCGAGCATCGAAGATGTCATCCGCCGCGTCTACTCCGGCGAGCTCCAGCTGGACCGCTCGTGATGCGCGCCTACACCGCTCAGGCGCGGGCGATCGCGTTGAGCGCGCTCGAATACCGGCTCAACGTGCTGCTCGGCATGGTGGCCTACCTGGTTCAGCTGGTCGCGTTGCTGGCGGTCTGGCGGGTGCTGCTGGCCCAGTCGCCGGTGGAGGGCTTCACCTGGCCCCAGATGCAGGCGTACCTGCTGGTGGCGTTCGCGTCCGGCGCCCTGGTGTCGATCAACGGGGATTTCCGGATGGCGTTCCGGATCCTGCAGGGCACGGTCGCCCTCGACCTGGTCAAGCCGGTCGACTACCAGCGGTCGCGGTTCGCCGAGGCGCTCGGCGGGCTCTGGATCGAGGTGCTGATCGTGATCGTCGCGTGCGCCGGGGTCGGGTTCGCGCTCGGCGGGATCTCGGTGCCGGCCGGGCCGGCGCTGGCGCTGTTCGCGATCAGCATGCTGCTCCTCGTACCCCTCAAGTTCTTGATCCTCTATCTGACCTCGCTGGTGTGTTTCTGGACGCAGAACTACATGGGCGTGCAGTGGGCGCGGATCGCCGTGGTGAACCTGCTGTCCGGCGCGCTGATCCCGCTCGTCTACCTGCCGGACTGGCTGGGCACGCTGGCCAAGTGGTCGCCGTTCGCGGGGCTGACCTCGACGCCGGCGCTGATCTACATCGGGCGGGTCGACCTGGGCGAGGGAGCGCTGCTGGTCGCGGTGCAGCTCGGCTGGGTGGTCGTGCTGTGGTTCGGCGCGCGGCTGCTGTGGCGGTCGGCGGTCCGTCAACTGACGGTCAACGGGGGTTGAGGATGCGGCTCTATCTGCGGTTGCTCGGGGCCCATCTGCGCGCCCTGCTGGAGTACGAGGCCGACTTCTGGACGCTGGCCGTCGCCACGGTGCTGATGCAGGTGGTGAACATCGTCTTCCTGGCCGCCCTGTTCGCCAAGGTTCCGTCACTGAACGGTTGGACGTTCTGGGCCGTGCTGCTGATGTTCGGGGTGGTGGCGCTGGCCGAGGGCGTCGGGTCGCTCTTCTTCGAGGGCATGTGGCAGCTGGCCTGGCAGATCAACCTGGGTGAGCTCGACTACTTCCTGGTGCGGCCATACCCCGTGGTGCTGCAGTCGTCCAGTTCGGTGCTCGGCATCAACGGCCTGAGCAACATCCTGGTCGGCGGGGCGATGGTCGGCACCGCGCTGGCGCACAGCACCGTCGCCTGGACCCCGTGGCGGGTGCTGATCGGCGTGGTGCTGCTGATCAGCGCGATCGTCATCAAGCTGTCGATCAACCTGGCCACCAACGCGGTGTCGTTCTGGCTGTCCAGCCCCAGCCCGCTGTTCGCCTTCGCCGTGCACCAGGTCGGTGAGCTGGCCCGGTTCCCGCTGTCGATCTATCCGCTGGCGCTGAAGGCCGCGCTGGGCTTCGTGCTGCCGTTCGCGTTCGTCAGCTTCTTCCCGGCCGCATACCTGCTCAACGAGGGGTCGAACCGGTGGATCGGCCTGCTCACGCCGCTGGTCGCGGTCTACTGCGCGGTGGTCGCGCTGACGATCTTCAAGCGCGGCCTGCGCCGGTACGAGTCCGCCGGCAACTGAACACTGTGGATCGTGTGCCGCCGTCCTACGCTGCTTCTCATGAGGATGCTTCGCGTCTGGCTCGGGCAAGTGGTGCGGTCACGGACGCTGCCGGTAGTCGTGATCTTCGCGGCGGTGTCGGTCTTCCTGCTGTGGCTCGCGCGGGGCGGCGAAGCGTACGGATCGAATCTGGCCCTGAATCTTGGTTCCGAGTTCGTCGGCACGCTCGTGGTGATCTTCGCGCTGACGCCGATCATCCGGCGGGCCGAGCGCGGGCGGGTCCGTGAGCATCGGCACCTCGACTTTCCCTGGTACATCGGGCGGGTCAGGGCGGCCGCCTCCAGCGTCCGGATCCTGCACACCTTCTCCCGGCTGCTGCTGCCCCCGCACGACCAGCGTTTTCTCGCCGCGGCGACCGACCTGCTCCGGCGCGGCGGCACGGTCCGGATCATGCTCATGCACCCCGACTCGGTGGCCGCCGCCCAGCGCACCGTCGAGCTGGGCGGCCGTGGCGACGTGGCCACCGAGTCGCGGCGAAACCTACAGACACTGAACGAATTCCACCTCGGGCTCGACCAGGCGCTCCGGCATCGATGCGAGGTGCGGTTGTACTCGACCTCGGCCTCCCTCCAGGTCTACTGCTGGGACGACCGCCTGCTCGCCTCGTTCCTGCCACTGGGCCGGCTGTCCGGGGACCATTCGCAGCTGGAGGTGTCCGAGGACTCGCCGCTGGGCGGGTTCGTGACCGAGCGGTTCGAGGAGCTGTGGGACCGGAGCATGCCGGTGGACGACTACTGGCGTACCCGGGTGACCATCGCCGACCCGGGCGAGGAACGCTCGTACACGGCGAGGTTTCTCCTGGTCGGTGACCGTTTCTATCTGGCCGACCCGGAGGTGGTCGCGCACATCGCACGGGCCGGGGCGTCGACGGTACGGGCGGTGCTGCACCACGCGCCCGAGCGGTCGTTCCAGGTCACGGTGCTGCCGGACGGTGACGACGAGGCGGCCGAGGTTCAGTCACGGTACGTGGAGAAGTACGACCATCCGGAGACGGTCTTCGTCCGGCTGGTCTGAGGCTGCGCTAGCGTTCTCGACATGCGGATTGCGGTTCTGGGCGCCGGGGTCATGGGCGTCGGCGTGGTTCATTCGTTGTTGCGGGCCGGGCACGAGGTGGCGGTGTGGAACCGGACCCCGGCCAAGGCGTCGGCGTTGTCGGCTGACGGCGCCGTCGCCGCCGGCAGTGTCGAGGAGGCGGTCACCGGGGCCGACGCGGTGATCACCATGCTCTTCGACGCGGCCGCGGTGCTGGCCGCGAAGCCGGCGATCGTCAGCGCGCTCGGCCCAACGGCCGTGTGGATCCAGTGCGCCACGGTCGGCGTCGCCGGAATCGCCGAGATCGCCGACGGGGTCGACGCGCTCGTCGACGCGCCGGTGCTGGGCACGAAGAAGCCGGCCGAGGACGGCGCGCTGATCGTGCTGGCCTCCGGAGATTCCGAGCTGATCGACCGGTGCGGGCCGGTGTTCGACGCGATCGCCTCGCGGGTGGTGGTGGCCGGGCCGTCGATCGGGGCGGCGACCAGGCTCAAGCTCGTGTGCAACGCCTGGGTGTCGCTGCTGATGGCCGGCATCGGCCAGTCGGTGCAGTTCGCCCGCGCCCTGGACATCGACCCGGCCCTGTTCCTGGAGGCCATCGACGGCGGCCCGACCGGGGCGCCGTACGCCCAGCTCAAGGGCAAAGCCATCCTGGCCGGCGACTACACGACGTCGTTCGCTGTTGATGGTGTGGTCAAGGATGTCGGGCTGATGGTCGAGGCGGCGGCGGAATCCGGGTTTCCGCCGGAGCTGCTTGACGCGGTGCTGCGGTTGTATTCGCGGGCGGCCGAGGCGGGGCATGGCGGTAGCGACATGGCGGCGGTGGCGGAGGCCTTTACCGGGAAGTAGCGGCTTTACCTGGCCGTTCGTCTTTGGCCTGGTGTGCGTTTTTGGCCTGGTGTTCGCCTCGGGCTGGTTTCGGCTGTTCAGGCCGGCTTTCCGGGGCGCCTGTTTCGTTCTTCTTCCCGCGACGTCTTCGTTCTTCTTCCCGCGACGTCGCTTGTTCGGATGGCCGTCAGGGTTCCCGGCGTTCGTTTTTCGGCCCGTGACGTCTTCCGTTCGGATGGCGGTCAGGTTCCGGCAGCCGTCATGCGCCGGTCTTCCTTCCGGGCGATCTGTCATCGGGTGAAGGTCGCGAACAGCGGAGCGATGGCGTCGGCGGCTCGCCGGACGTCGGCGATCACCGTTTTGCGGAGGCGGGCCGGGTTGCGGATGTCGGTGAGGTGGCGGTTGAGGCTGGCCGCGTGGACCTGCCAGAGGCCGACCAGGGCGATCGCGGCGATCTGAGGCTCGGGGGAGTCGGCCGGTCGGCCGGCCCGGTGGGCGAGGTTCTCCGTCACCGCGGCGGTCAGTTTGTCGATCATCTCGTGCCGGTAGCCACGCAGGCTCGCCGTGCTGGTGCTCAACTCGCGGAACCGCCGCAGCGACTCGGCCGCCGAAGCCGGGTCGTCCTGCTCGGCAACCCAGGTGACGAGCCCATTCAACTCGCCGCCCAGCACGCCCAGCGCGGCATCGACCGGTGACGTCTCCAGGTCGGCCAGCGCCCCGCGCACCGCGGCCAGCGTGTCCTCGAAGCGATCCAGCAACAGCGCTTCCTTGGCCGGGAAGTAGTTGAACACCGTCTTCTCGGACACCCCACAGGCCGCGGCGATCTCGGCCACCCGGACCGCGTCGAATCCCCGTTCCAGAAACATCTCGGTCGCTGTGGCCGACAACTGCGCGCGCATCAGCTTCTTCTTGCGCTCCCGCAGCCCGGCCCCGTCTTCCGTGGTCACCACGCCAGCATAGTGCTGCTACAGTAAATTTCTAGTCACTGAACTTTTGCGGAAGAGGTGTCGGGCAATGGCTGTGCTGGAAGCGGTAAGTCTCGTGCTGGCCGGCTTGCTGGCGGGCGCCGAGTTGATCGTCCGCTGGGGCGTGCAGCCGGCGTTGCGCAACCTAGACGACCGCGCGCACATCGCGGCGCGGGTGGCGCTGGTGCGTTCCCTGCGGGTCGTCGTGCCGATCCTCATGGTGCCAACGGTGGTCGCCGCGGTCGCGGTCCTCATCGCCGACGCGGCACCCTTCCGCTGGGCCGGCGTGGCCTTGCTGCTCGCGTTCCTGCTGTTCGCCTTCCTGGGCACCGTCCCGATCAACATGAAGGTCAGCGACTGGCGCGCCGACGCCCCACCCACCGACTGGCGCGCCACCGTCGTCCGCTGGGAGCGCATCGACGTCTTCCGCTCCTCGGCCGCGATCCTGGCCTTCGTCTGCTTCGCCTTCGCCGCCACCACTTAGGCACTGGCTCCGCCCGTACGGTGGGCTGATCTGCTGATCTGCTGGCCTGCTGGTCTGCCTGCGCCGGGCCGCCGCCTACACGCTCAGCTCGTGCCACCTGCCGTGCCCGCTCAGGGTGCGCCGCTCGCCCTGCTTGCCCCTGCCCGCGCTGCCCGCCCCGCTCGTGCTGCCCGCCTCGCTTGCGCCGCCTGCTCTGCTTGCGTTGCCCGAGCGTCGCCTGCCTTGCGCGCGCTGCCCGCCGTCCGCTCTGGTTCGCCGCCTTGCCACCCTGCCGCCCTGCCTGCGCTGGCTTGCTGTTCGGGTGGCGGGAGTGGGGCGTTGAGGGGGAGGAGCGTGGCCGTTCGGTGTGGATGGTGTCGGTTGATCGGCTCGGGTTGGTGCCAAGGGTCGGGTGGGTGACAAGAGCGCAGGTCGGGAAGGGGTTGGCTGGTGGTGGGGACGGTCTCCGTCGAGGAGTGAAGATGCTGCGGGTCGCTACGTTCAACGTCAACAATCTCTTCTCGCGGTGGAGCTTCGCGGCGGATCTGCCTCGTACCGTTGCTGACGCCGCGCTGCCGGAGTTGCATGCCGACAGCAAAGAGGCGGCCGCCGGCGCGGTCACCATGGACGGGCAGTCGGCCGGCGGGGACGTCGTGCGGATCGTGCTGCCCGACGGGCAGGAGCTGACCGGGATCCTGCGCACCTTCGCGGGCCGGCTGGTCAGCGGCAAGGACCCGAAGGCCCGGGCCTGGGTGGCACGGCGGATCGCCGCTCTCGACGCCGACGTGCTCTGCCTGCAGGAGGTCGAGGACCAGGACACACTGGACACCTTCTGCCGCGAGGACCTGGCCGCTCTCGGCGTCGACTATCCGTATCGCGTCGTGATCGAGGGCAACGACCCGCGCCGGATCGACGTGGCCGTCTGCTCGCGGGCGCCGATCGAGCGGATCAGCTCGTGGCGCTACTTCGGCGGCCGCGTGTTCAGCCGGGACCTGCTCCAGGTGGCGGTCGAGGCGCCGGACGGTAAGCCAGTGAACGTTTTCGTCAACCACCTGAAGAGCAACTTCGTCACGGACGAGTTCGCGCTCAGCCCGGCCGAGGTGGAGGAGGCGCACGCTGCGATCCAGGCGAAGCGTACGCGGCAGACCGAGGCCATCGCGGCAATCCTGCGCAAGCAGCGGATCACCAAGCGAGCAGTCGTGCTCGGCGACCTGAATGACGATCCGGCCGGCGTCGCGCTGTCCGCCCTGACCCGGCACGGCATGGTCGAGCACATCACCGCCGCAACCACGATCCCCGGCCCGACCCGGACCGGCGCGCTGGTCGAGGACAGGTTCGCCGCCGAGTCCCCGACCATGTGGACCCACCGCCACCGAGCGAACAAGAAGAACAGCTACAGCTGCTTCGACCAGATCTGGACCACCACCGACCTTCCGATTGCCGCCGCCCACGTCATGCGCCGCACCCAGATCACCGGCGACGGCAGCGACCACGACCCGGCCTGCATCGACCTCGACCTGTAGCAGGCCGAAAGCATCGTCCGAGGCCGAAAGCATCGTCCGAGACCATCGGCCGCGCGTACCGGCGGAGCGCGTTCGGCCGTGGGGCATCGGCTGGGGGCATCGGTCGTGGTCGAGCGTCTCTCGGGAAGCGCGGGCATCGTGAAGTGGGCCGCGGCGGCTGGGCGCACGAGATGGATGGGCGCCTCGTGCACCCGGGGCGTGAAGTGTTCCAACCTGGTGATCATCGGCCGGAGTAGGGCCGCACCCAGCCCGGCCAGGGACGCACGTCCTCGTCCAAGGTCACGCCGAGCAGCGCCAGCGCGCCCTCGGTGGTCGGCCGGCGCGCCGGGTCAGGCTCGCACAGCCGCGCGATCACCTCACCCAGCCCGTCCTTCGGCAGGGCCCCGTGCAGCGAGCCGGTCAGCGCCTCGCGCAACGTCATGCCCAGGGCGTACACGTCCATCCCGGGGGTGATCGGCTCGCACGCCTCCATCTCGGGAGGCGCATATCCCTGCGTACCCACGGGCCGGCCGGTTGGTTGTCTGGCGCCTATCTCGCGCGCCGAGCCGAAGTCGATGAGGATCGGGCGGCCGTCGCGGAGCACGATGTTCTCCGGCTTCACGTCGACATGCGCAACCCCGTGCTGGTGGAGCGTACGCAGCCCGGCGAGCACCTGGATGCCGAGCAGCGCGACGTCTTCGGCGCCCAGCGGACCCGTCTCGTCGATCTCGTCGGCCAGGGTCGGCCCGTCGACGTATTCGGTTGCCACGTAGGGGATCTCCTCGCCGATGCCGTCCTCGTAGAGCCGCGGCAGCACGGGATGGGGGTTGTCGCTCAGCGCGGCCACCTCGCGGGCCAGCGAGCGTGTCGACCGAGGGTTGCCCACCTGGTGGGGCCGGGGCAGCTTGAGCACCGCGGGCCCCCACAGCCGCGGCGACCAGACCAGCCAGGTCTCGCAGCGGATGCCGACGCCGAGCCGTTCCCACGCGCGGAAGCTGCCGGGCATCGAGGCGCCCTCGGCGAACGACCAGATCGGTTCGCCGTCCTCGTCGTCGAGGGCCGGCGCCGGCACAACTTCGTCGATCATGACCAGTCCAGTCTGAAGAATGTGGTCGGAGACCCGCCCGGGTGTTCGGTGAGGCACCCGGGCGGATCTCCGCTTCGGCACCGACGGACGCCGGAAAAACACCCGTCGGAGAGGACCGGATCAGCCGCGCGTGCGGGTCCGCGTGCGCGTGCGAGTGCGGGTCCGCGTACGACCGCCGCGGTGCTGCAACGGCGACTGGATGCGACGACCAGCCATGGTGATCACCTCCTTTCGATGAGGTTGAAAGCGCTAGCTCAGCCCCGCGTACGGGTGCGCGTGCGCGTGCGCGTGCGCGTCCGGGTGCGGGTGTGCTTGCGTCCACCGCGCCCGCGGTGCTGCAGCGGCGACTGGATGCGACGACCGGCCATGAGGATCACCTCCTTCCGGCGAAGCGGAACGGCCGAGGGTGACGACCCGGTCGGCGATGGCCGCCAGGTCGAGATCGTGGGTGACGAGGAGCACGGTGCGTTCGGCGGTCGCGTAGCGGATGGCCCGCATGATCTCCGCGGCGGACGCCGGGTCGAGCGACGCGGTCGGCTCGTCCAGCAGGACCAGGGGCGCGTTGGAGACGGCGGCGCGGGCGATCGCCACCCGGCGGCGTTGACCGCCGGACAGGCGTACCCCGCCTTCGCCCAAAGGGGTGTCGTAGCCGAATGGCAACGTCTGCGCGAACTCGTCCACCAGCGCGGCGCGGCCGGCGGCGAGCACGTCGGCGCGCGTGGCGGTGGCCGACCCGAACGCGATGTTCTCGGCCAGCGTGCCGTCCAGCAGCCACGGGTCCTGCGGCACGAACGCGATGCGCTCGCGCAGGCTCAGCTGCCGGATCTCGCGGACGTCCACGTTGTCGACCAGCACCGCGCCGGCCTCCACGTCGTAGAGCCGGAGCAGCAGGTGAAGGACCGTGCTCTTGCCGGCGCCGCTCGGCCCGATCAGCGCGACCGTCTCGCCGGCGCCGACCCGCAGGTTGAAGTCGTGCAGGACGGGCTGCTCGCGGTCGTAGCCGAAGCCCACGTGGTCGAAGCGGACCTCGTGGCGAAGCAGGGGCGCGGGGCCGGCGCCGGGAGTTTCGGGCACGGCCTCGGTGCTGTCGAGCACCTCGGCCACCCGGGCCGCGCTCGCCCCGGCCTTGGCCAGAGTGGTGGACAGCCGGGTCAGGGCGCGCACCGGGGAGTAGAGGTCTTTGAGGTATGCCACCACGACCAGCAGCTCGCCGGTGCTCAGCCGGCCGGCCAGCACCTCGCGGCCGCCGACCAGCAGGACCAGGCCGGCGCCGACGGCGAGCACCACGTCGGCCAGCGGCGTCCACCGGGCGGCGGTGTCGATGGCGCGCAGCTCGGCGTCGAGCAGGGCACGGTTGCGGGCGTTGAACGATCGGGAGGCGCGGTCGGTGCGGCCGAACGCCTGCACCGCTCGTACGTTGCGAAGCAGATCTGTCGTAGTGGCCGCCAGCCTGCCCGACTGGGCCCGGGCTTCCGCCTGCTGCGTCCGCACCTTGCGTCGCTGTCGTACGGCGAGCACCGCCAGCACCGGCAGTACCGCGAGCCCCACCAGGGCGAGACCCGGGTCGAAGAGCACCAGGATGACCAGCACCGCGACCAGCATGACCAGGTCGGGCACGAGCGTCTCGGCCAGCGCCACGACGGCGTCCAGCATCCGCCCCACGTCGGTGGTGAGCCGGGACAGCAGCTCGCCGCTGCGCAACCGGTCGTGCCAGCGCAGGGAACGCGTGACCGCGTGGTCGAAGACCTGCGTACGCATCCGGGCGCCGATCCGCTCGGCGGCCCGCTCGACCGTCATCACGCCGGCCATGTCGATCAGGCCGGCCACCCCGCTCAGGACGATCGTGGCGACCGCGGCGAGGACGAGGAGGAGCGGACGCGGGTGTTCCGCGGCGATCACGTGATCGATCGCGAAGGCGAGCGGCCAGGGGCGGGCCAGCGTGACCCCCACCTGGAGCACGTTCAGCCCGGCCCCGGCCGCCAACGGCAGCGCCTCGGCCCGGACGGCGGGCCTGGCGACGGAGATGGCGAGCGGTGCTGGCATGCCGACCACTTTGGGGCGAACGTGGTCGCGGCCGCTATTGCCCTTTGGTCCTATGACCGTGGTCTGACGCGGAATCGCGAATTGCTCCCTATCTTCGAACCATGACCTCAACCGTCGGGCTCGTCGCCCGGTTCACCGCGGTCGGCGTGGCCGTGCTGGCCGGGCTGGCGGCGCTGCTCGCCGTCGCCGCGCGGCAGGCCGGCATCGAGCAGGCCACCGACTCGGCCAGCGAGGTCGCCTTCGTGACCGCCAAGGGCGTGGTCGAGCCGCGCCTGGACCAGGCGGTGATCGACGGCGACCCGGCCGCGCGAGCCGCGTTCGACCGGGCCATGCACCAATACGTGCTGGCCGGCTCGCTGGTCCGGGTGAAGCTGTGGGACGAGTCCGGCAAGATCATCTATTCCGACCAGCCCGGCCTCGACGGCACCAGGTGGGAGCTCGAGGAGGAAGAGCTGGAAGCGCTGCGCGAGCAGCGGATCGACTCCGAGGTGAGCGACCTGTCCCGGCCCGAGAACCGGTTCGAGGTCCGCTACGGCAAACTCCTCGAGGTGTACGTCGGGGTGCGCGCGCCCACCGGCCAGCCCCTGCTCTTCGAGGTCTACTTCCGGTACGACGCGGTCGACCAGGCCGGCCAGGCGGCGTGGCACAAGTTCGCCCCGATCGCCCTGGGTGCCCTGGTCGCCCTCCAGCTCGTGCAGATCCCGCTGGCCTGGTCGCTGGCCCGGCGGGTGCAGCGCCAGCGCGCCGAGCGCGAACGGCTGCTGCGCCACGCGGTCGACGCCTCCGACGCGGAGCGCCGCCGGATCGCGGGCGAGCTGCATGACGGGGTGGTGCAGCAGCTCACCGGCATCACCTACGCACTCGACGCGGCCCGGCTCGGCAGACCGGACGAGACCCAGCGGGCCGAGGTGATCAGCCAGGCGGCGTCCGATCTGCGTACGGGCATCGGCCAGCTCCGGTCGCTGCTGGTCGACATCTACCCACCGAATCTCGACGAGGAAGGCCTCGGATCGGCACTCGCCGAGCTGGCGGTCGGCCTCGAACGCACCGGGGTCAACGTCACCCTCGACGTCGCGGACACCGAGCACCTCACGCCGGTCACGGCGGGGCTGCTCTTCCGTACGGCCCAGGAAGCCCTGCGCAACGTCACCGCACACAGCGGGGCCTCGCAGGTCGACATCAAGGTCACCGAAGAAGGAGGAATGGTCCGGCTCGTGATAGATGATGACGGACGAGGGTTCGACGGCGACCTTGTCGCCGAACGGGCCGAAGGCGGACATTTCGGGTTGCGTGCGTTGAGCGACCTGATCTCCGGCGCGGGCGGCAGACTGGTGATCCGGTCCGCCCCGGCGGCCGGGACCAGGGTGGAAGCGGAGGTGCCGGTCCATGATCCGGGTGCTGATCGTCGACGATCACGCGGTCGTCCGGCGGGGGTTGGTGCAGCTTCTGGAGACGACCGATGACATCCGGTTGGCAGGGGAGGCGGCCAACGGCGAAGAGGCCATCACGCTCGCCGCGTCACTCAACCCCGACGTGGTGCTGATGGATCTCTCCATGCCGAAGACAGACGGCGTCCAGGCGATCGGCGTGATCGTCACCGCCAATCCCGACGCTCACGTGCTCGTTCTGACCTCGTTCAGCGACCAGCAGCGGATCCTCGACGCGCTCCAGGCCGGCGCCGAGGGTTACCTGCTGAAACACGCCGAACCCGAGACGATCCTGTCTGGTATCCGCGAGGTGGTGGCCGGCGGCTCGCCGCTCGACCCGAAGGCGGCCCGGGTGCTGCTCACCAGTCGCCGGGCGCCTCGCAAGGCACTGACGTTGACCGACCGGGAGCAGGAGGTGCTGCGGCTGGTCGGTCAGGGGCTGCCCAACAAGTCCATCGCGCGCAGGCTGGGCATCAGCGAGCGGACCGTCAAAGCCCACCTGACCAGCGTCTATCAGCAGCTGGGGGTCACCGACCGCACCCAGGCCGCGCTGTGGGCGCAGCGTCAGTCCGAGGTACTAGGACCAACGGACAATGGCGCGTTCGGCGACGAAGGTTGAAGATCGGACTGTGGAGAATGTCCGACTCGCGTCGCCCGACGCGCGCAACCGGCCGGTGTTGCTCGACACCGGCCCGCTGAACACGCGCGACCGGCGTCGCCGGGGCCGGGCGGCGCGCGGGGTGCTCGGGGTGGCGATCGCCGCGGTGCTGGCCGCCGGAGCGATCGCCGCCGGCGGCTGGAGCATCATGACCGCGGCCAGCGGCAGTCCGCGGGCTGACGGGGCGTCGCCGCTCTGGTACACGCCGCCGGCCGACGTCGAGCTGCCCGCGCAGCCCGTGGCACCCACCCGGACGCTCACGCCGACGTCGCCCGGGCTCGCCGATCCGGTGCCGCTGATCAAGCCGAAGGCGGTGGCGTCGACAGGACCGTCCCATCGGCCGACGCCGGTCCGGTCGGCGTCCGGCGGTCGGAGCACGTCGCCGAACAAGGGCAAGGGCTCGCCGACCAGCAAGCCGACGACGACCAAGACCTCGGGTGGCGGCCACAAGGGCAGCGGTGGCGACGACGCGCCGGGCGATGACCACAGCGGTTCGGGAAACTCCGGTGGCTCCGGCAAGTCCGGCAAGGACGACAAGAAATCCGAGAACAGCAAGGAAGACAGCAAGAAATCCGAGGGATCCGACGACGACTAGAGGCGACTAGACCCCGGTCTTCGGACGCAAACCGAGCAGCGCCGGGGGAGACCGGCGCGCAGCCTGTGGTTCGGCGCGGGACCAACGCGACGCGCGGGGCGAGATGGCCGCAGGACCGGGAATCGGCGCGGCGATCGGCCAACGGCAGGTGGGGTCCGGAGGCGCAGGTCGAAATGGCTGCGGGATCGCTACCGCGCGCCGACCGTGGGCCCGCGGCAGGCGACGGTCGGCGCGCTGGACGCGGCCTCTACCCGCGGGCGGTGGCAGCCAGCGCCCGGAGGATAATGGCCGGACGGGAGAGTTCGGTCGGATGCGCCAACATTGTCGTGACGCGGCCGACGGTGTGGTTGACCGTACGGTCGCGGGTTGAGGCTTTGAAGACCAGGCCGCTTGCCCATTGGATGAACTTGTAGCCACGTGGGTAGGGGCCGTCGACGTGGGGCAGGGCCAGGTCGGACAGTGTTGACACCTGCCAGGCGGCGTCCACGACCACTCGGACGTCGGCGAAGTAGGACAGCGCCGGCTTGGCGAGGTCGGGGTTGCCGCGCAGGTACTCCGACAGGCAGCTGGCGTGCATCATGGCCGAGGTCATGCCCTGGCCGTAGACCGGGTTGAACGACGCGACGGCGTCGCCGGTGGCGATCAGGCGGGCCGGGAACCGGTCGAGGCGGTGGTAGTCGCGGCGGCGGCTGTCGGCCTGGTGGTAGGTGACCACGTCGCTGGTGCGTTCGGCGGTGGTGGCGACGTCGCCGAACTCGGACGGGAAGTCGTTGGTGCAGCGGCGCTGGTAGTCGTCCGGGTCGCGGCTGGGGCGGTCGTCGTTGTAACCGGCCACCAACATCGTCCAGCGGTCGCCTTCGACCGGGGTGAAGCCGGCGATCCGCGCGACCTTGCCGGGCCCGGGGTTGGCGATCGAGATCGTCGTCCACACCTTGGCGTCGGCCGGGCGGCGGAAGAACGCGGTCGCGTAGTTGAGCTTGATGTTCATCCGCTGCATCGGCGGGCGCGGGAACCCGTACCCCTCGATCCAGTCACCGAGCCGGCTGGATCGACCCGTCGCGTCGGCCACGAACCCGGCCGGCTCCTCGACCACCTCGTCCGACCCGGCCGGCGCGTAGCGCACCCCGGTCACCGCGCCGTCCACAATCGTCAGGCCGTCGACCCGGCCGTGCAGCGTGCGGACGTTCGGCAGGGCGAGCACCCGGTGTCGCAGCAGCGCCTCGAGGAACGGCCGGCTCGAGATGATGCCGATCATGCCCTGTCCGGTCGGCGGGTCGAGCCGCAGTTCACCGTCGATGTAGAAGCGTCCCGCGTCCGGCGGCGGATTGACCGCCCCGGCCGCCAGCGCCGCGTCGACGAAGCCCGGAAACCACCGCTCGAGCTGAATCTGCCCCGACGGCAGCAGCGCGTGCACCTGGCTGCCCTGCGGCACGCCCGGCCGCGGGCTCACCGCCGCCGCCGGATCACGCGCGATGTCAGCATCGGACACATCCAGCGCGGCCAGATCATCCCGCTCAATGATCAACACCTCGTCGGCGTGATCACTGAGCACCCGCGCCGCCATCAGCCCCGCAACACTCCCGCCGAGCACAATCGCCCGCGCAAACTGAACGCTCTGCCCCGTCGGCCGCACAGCCGAGGTGATCACCCTGAACCGGTCCGCTGCCGACATTCCCCGCCCCGCAAACATGAAGGTTTCTTAGCCGTCCCAACGATAGCCATGGATCAATCGATCCGCTGCCTGCGGCTTCGCAAAATCAAGCAGAGGTACGGACGACCACCGCACCGTGGCGCCCACGCCGGGCCGTCGCCGGTCACCCTCCCTGCCCCACCACCGGGTTGTCCCGCGGGGCAAACCCCCGACCGCCGCCGACATCGCAGGCCCCGATCCACGCCACCCCGACGGCTGAGTTTCCGGCTTGATCTCGACTTTCCACAGTTCCCTGACACGGTCGTCGTGCCGTCGTGCCGTCGTGCCGTCGTGCCGTCGTGCGGCCGTGCCGTCGTGTCGCCGAGCCACGGCTGTGGCTGCCCGGCGGCGAGGTCGGCATGGCCGCGACGGCGAGGGCGCTTCGGCCGATCTGATGGCACCGAACCGGATCCGCTTCGTTACGTCGCTCGGGTGGCCGTCGCTCCTGAACGTTTGGATGCCGGCGCCGCCGAGCTGGACGCGTTGAACGGGAGTGCGCCTCAGCATGCGACTACCGACGCGAGTGGTCGCGGTGAGGTTCTCACGGCTGTCGCGCTCGACCGGGAACGGCTTGAAGAGCTGACGGAGGCGTGGATCCCGGTTGTCGTGGGGGAACGGCGCGGGGTGCTCGTGTTCACAAACTGTGATTGACCACCCGGGACGACCCGGCGGTGGGGCAGGGAGGGTGACCGGCGACGGACCCGGCGTGTGCGCCACGCCGGGTTTACGTCGGGCGTATCCAAAAGGGTCTCGTTCTTTCGACCCGGCTTGGATGACGCCTGAGCACGGTCCCCGAGCCTCTCGTTTGCTAACCGCCACCGCTAGGCGTCTCGCTTTCTCAGTGCCCAGATGGCGCCGAGCACCGCGGCCGCCGCCCAGCCCACGCCGACCAGACCCCACAGGACCTCGCCGTGCATGAAGCGGTCGCCGGCCGTGTTGGGCAGGTAGTCGGCGACCGTGTTGAAGACGTCGGCGTGAAGGACGTCGGCGAGCAGGCCCAGCAGTTCGGGCACGATGAAGAGCAGGACGAACAGGATGGTCAGGGCGCCGGCCGTGCGGCGGACCAGGACGCCCAGACCCAGTGACAGCACCGCGGTCAGGGCCAGCTGGGCGCCGATCGCGATGATCTGGCCGGTCAACTGCGCGGCGTCGACATCGGCGAACTCGCGTAGCAGGGGAGCGCTGGACGCGACGCCGATCGCGGCGATGACCGTGCCGGCGGCGAAGACCGCGAGCAGGACCACCGCCGTCTTGGCCAGCATCAGGCGGCTGCGGCTCGGGACGCAGGCCAGCGTGACCATGACGCTGCGGGTGGCGTACTCGCTGGTCGCCACCAGCAGGCCCAGCGCGCCGCAGATGACCAGCAGCCAGCCCGCGGCGGTGATCGCCTCGGACGCCGCATCCACCGAGCCGTGTGGCGCGCCTGAGGCCCGCAGCGCGCCACGGTCGCTGTCCGCGTTGGACGCCGCCACCAGGACCATCGTGACCAGGGCGCCGCCGGTGAACCACCAGGTGGAGCGGACCGTGCGCAGCTTCACCCACTCGGCCCGGACGGCGCTCATGCGCGGACCCCGAACTCGGTGCTGTCGGCGGTCAACCGCATGTAGGACTCCTCCAGGGACGACTCGACCGGTTTCAGGCCGTACAACAACAGGCCTTTCTCGTGCGCCTGCCGGCCGACCTCTTCCGGGGTCGTGCCGGGGATGGTGAGTTCGCCGGGGCCGGACCACTGCGCGGCCGGGTAGGCCGACGCCAGCGGCTGCAGAGCGGGGCCCGAGACGACCGTGCCGCCGCCGGTCAGCAGGTTCGCCATCGGCTCGTCGGCGATCAGGCGGCCCCGGCCGATCACGACCAGGCGGTCGGCGGTCAGCTCCATCTCGCTCATCAGGTGTGACGAGACGAAGATGGTTCGACCCTCGGCGGCCAGCGTGCGGAGCAGCGTGCGGATCCAGCGCACCCCGTCGGGGTCGAGGCCGTTCACCGGCTCGTCGAGCATCAGCACGCGCGGGTCGCCGAGCAGCGCCCCGGCGATGCCCAGCCGCTGGCTCATGCCCAGCGAGTAGGTGCCGGCCCGCCGCCGGGCGGCGTCGCTCATGCCGGTCATCTCCAGAACCTCCTCGACCCGCGAGTACGGGAGGTCCTGGCTGCACGCCATCGCCCGCAGGTGGTCGCGGCCGCTGCGGTTGGGGTGCACCGCCTTCGCGTCGAGCAGGGCGCCGACGGTCCGCAGTGGATGTTCCAGCTCGACATAGCGGCGCCCGTCGACCAGCGCGACCCCGGCGGTGGGCGCGTCCAGCCCCAGGATCATGCGCATGGTGGTGGACTTGCCGGCGCCGTTCGGGCCGAGGAACCCGGTCACCAGCCCGGGCGTGATCTCCAGGGTCAGGTCGTCGACCGCGGTCGTGGCGCCGAACCGTTTGGTCAGTCCGCGAAGGCTAATCATGGCCGGAAAGTTAGCCGCCTTCACGGCCCTCTGTTTACTGTCTTTCGTCGGGTGTCGACACGACTTTCGTCGTCGTACTGTGTGGTCCATGCCCCGCTGGTGGAACTGGTCAGACCTGCTTCTCTGGCTGACCATGAGCGCGGTCCTGTTCATCTCCGACGACCCGCTGCCGTGGTGGCAGAAGGCGATCATCGTGGTGCTGCTGGCGCCCGTGGTCGCGGCGAGTCACCGCTGGCCGGTCCCGGCCGCCGCCGTCCCGGTGGTGCTGGCGCTGGCCACGACCGGCGGCCTGTTCTCCGACGCGCTGATGGTGCCGCAGGTTGCCCTGGCGCTGCTGCTCGGCCGCAACACGGCGCGCCTGCGAGCCGGGCTGATCTTCCTGGCCGTCCTGCTCGTGGCCGCGGCGGTGCTCGACGCGCTGCCCGACGCCGCCACCGCGCTGACCACGGTCATGCTGCCCTGGCTGGTCGGCCGGCTGGTGCGGCGCCACGACGAGCTGGTCCGCGACGGCTGGCAGCTCGCCGAACGCCTCGAACGCGAGCAGGAGCTGACCCGCCTGGTCGAACGCGCCCGCATCGCCGGCGACATGCACGACTCGCTGGGTCACGAGCTCAGCCTGCTCGCCCTGCGGGCGGCCGCCCTCCAGGTCGATCCCACCCTGGACGACACGGCCCGGAAGGCGGCCGGCGAACTGCGCGAGTCGGCGTCCCGCACCACCGAACGCCTGCACGAGATCATCGGCGTGCTGCGCGAGGACGGCCCGCTGACCAACACCTCCGTGACCGGCGTCGTCGAACGGGCCCGCGCCTCCGGCCTGACGATCACCGTGGAAGGCGAGCTGACCGGCCTGCCACCGATGAGCGACCGCGCGGCCTACCGTGTCGTGCAGGAGGGTCTCACCAACGCGGCCAAGCACGCGCCCGGCTCACCGGTGACCGTCCTGCTGTCGACCGACGAGACGACGGCGGTCGTGACCGTCCGGACATCGTCACCGGCCGCGATCACCCCCGGCGGCTTCGGGCTGGTCGGCCTCGACGAGCGGGTCCGCATGGCCGGCGGACGCCTGACCGCGGGCCCCGCGGCGGAAGGCGGTTTCGAGGTGACGGCCCGGCTGCCGCTGATCCCCGGTGCGGCGCCGGCCCAGCCCGACGCCCGCATCGAGCTGGCGCGGGCGAAGCGACGGGTCCGCCGGAGCGCGCTCGACGTCCTGGTGGTCCCCGCCGTCGCGGCCGCCGTCCTCCTGCTGGTGACGGTCGGCTACGAGGCCATCACGGGCAGCCGCAACGTCCTGGCCGCCGACGACTACGCCCACCTGCGCGTCGGCCAGGACGCCGCCTCCGCCGAATCCCTGCTGCCCGCCTACTCCCCGTCCCGCGACCGCCCCGCCGCCACACCACCCGACCCGCCGGCCGCCGACGAGTGCCGCGTCTACCGCGTTCACGCGACGGCCCGCTCACCCGCCTACCGCATCTGCTTCACCGCCGGCCGCGTGTCCCACATGGACCGCCTGATCATCCCGGGCCAGTAAGAATGAAGATCAAGAGCCTGATGTCGTGGCTGGGTGGGTGGTGCCGACCGTCGCTCCCGCCGAGGCCGGGCCCACGGCTCCTGGCCGCTGGCGCGTCCAGAACGGAGCCGCGAACCCTTCATTCTGTGTGAGTGGTAACCCGCCGGCGCTGCGCGCCGATTCCCGGATCCCGCCCAGCCCGAGCCGCGCCACCTGCCGTGCGACGGTCGCATCGAGCCCGGCGAGATCCCGCGCCCGTGCGACCAGGTCCCCGAGCCGGCCATCGCTGGCCGTCGTCATCAGGTGGTCGCCAAATAGCCGTCCCCGCCCCTATCGAGCGTGATGCCTTTGAACCACCGGCCCGAACCAGCCGCGGCGGCCGCCACACGTCAAACCCCGGAACCGCCCGAGCCAGGCCACAGTGATCCGCCGCGCATCCACTCCCGCCCCGAGAGGGCTTCCGGGTGGAGGCCTGCTGTATCGCTCGCGCTGGTCATGGGTGGAGCTTCAGGCGCACCAGGCACCCCACCTGCCCGCTCGCCCTCCCTGCCGCCGCTCGCTCTCCCCGCCAAGCGGCGCAGTAGAGGGGCCGCGGTCGGTGTGCCGTGTTGCTCTACCACTGTCACGACCAGCGGTAGAGCAACACGGCATCGCGCCCCAAATGCCGTCAGGGCCTACCGCTGTCACGGGCGGTGGTGGGGTAGCACGGCTTTACGGTGCTGGATGCCGTCAGGGCCTACCGCTGTCACGAGCGGCGCTGGAGCAGTACGGGATTACGGCCCTGGATGCGGTCGGGGCCTGCCACTGTCACGGGCGGTGGTGGGGCAGCACGGTGTCGCCCGCCCGGACGCCGTCAGGGCCTACCACCGGTGCGGGGCGGCCAGGACGAGGGGCGGCAGCGAGGGTGAGGGGCAGCCCGGGCGCCTGGCAACCCGGCTCAGCCCATGACCAGTGCGAGGGCGGGGATTCAGCGAGGGCGGGCGCCGGTGCGAGGGCCGGCGTCCAGCGAGGGCGGGCACCAGGGCAGCTCGACCGGCGCGGATGGGCCGGGCCTTCACTCGGAAGGCTGTCTAGTCATTCACCCGGTCGCCGGCCGCCTGGCAATCTGAGCTCTGGTGCACCGAGGACAAATTGTCCTTCGAGAGCAGCGTGACAACGCTCTGCCCGTTCACGATCGGGGACACGGAGGAGTTCCAGCTCACTTCGCGAGGGTTCCACTGCGGTCCACTGTCGCAATGCCGCCGGCGTGATGGGCGCAGCCGCCCAGGACTCGCAGGAACCGTTGTTGTCTCGGCCATGTGCAGGCGCCGGAGTGACCACCATGTGCAGGTGACGGGGTGACCACCATGGCGCATACACGGGACTGCCACCGGAGCGTGGCGGCCATGGCTCGGCTGGGTGGGGGTGACCCGTGGCGGGGCGGGAGGGTGACCGGCGGGGGTCTGGCCACGCGGGACAACCCGGCGGTGGGGCAGGGAGGGTGACCAGCGACGGCCCGGCGTGTGTGTCACGGCGGGTTTGGTCGGGCGTACCTCAGCAGGGTTTGACGTTGAGGAACGAAGATGGTCGAGGCGGTGACGGGGGTTCGGAATCGTTGCGTCGCCACGCTGGGAGGGTGGGGGAAGCCCGTCGCCCGCGGGAGAACTGGTGATTGGTCATGGCGGCCGGAGCGGCGGTAGCGTCGCGCTCGGCTCGGGGGCGCGACGTGCACGCGGCGGCCATGGGGGTGGATGTGCGGATCGACGTCGGGGCGACCACTCTGAGTGTCGTGGTTACTGGCGGCGGCCTTGTGCCGGCGTCAGCGTCATGGGTGCTGGTGCGGCTGGCCTACCTTGGCGGGCGGAACGGGCGGGCCGGGACGTAAAAGGACCGGCGTCCACGGGGGAAGACGCCGGTCCTGGTGATGGACGTTACTCCACTGGCAGATGACTTGTCGATACGGGATTACGGGTTTCCACAGATGATTCGCGTGCTGCTGGCCGACGATGAGGCGATGGTCCGGGCGGGGGTCCGCGCGATCCTCGACAAGACCGGCGACATCGAGGTGATCGCCGAGGCGGGCGACGGGCACGAGGCGGTCGAGTTGTGCCGCGCGCACCGGCCCGATGTCGCGCTGCTGGATATTCGGATGCCCCGGCTCGACGGGCTGGGGGCCGCGGCCGAGCTGCGGCAGGTCGCGCCGGACGTGTCGGTGGTGATGCTGACGACCTTCTCCGAGGACGAGTACATCACCGCCGCGCTGGACGGCGGGGCCAGCGGGTTTCTGCTCAAGTCCGGTGATCCGTACGAGTTGATGGCCGCGATCCGGGCCGCCGAGCAAGGGGCCGCCTTCCTGTCCCCGCGGATCGCGCACCGGGTGATCCAGCGGCTCAGCGGCGGCCCCGCCGCGCGGCAGAAGGTGGCCCGGGAACGGATCACCCTGCTGTCGCCGCGGGAGCGGGAAGTGCTCGGGCTGATCGGGGCCGGCCTGTCCAACGCCGAGATCGCGGCGCGGATGTTCCTCGTCGAGGGCACCGTCAAGGCGTACGTGAGCAACGCTCTGACCCGCCTGGAACTGAAGAACCGGGTGCAGGCGGCCGTCTTGGCGTACGAGGCGGGTCTTGTTCCCTAGAGCGTCGTTGTGATGGGGGACGGACGACCCTCGGGAGATGCAGCGGTGAGTGAGAACCTGATCGACGAACGCGTGAAGCGCCTGCTGGCGGCGGTGTCCGCGGACGGCAAGACCTCGGAGCACCCGGTGGTCTCGGCGGGGGTGAAACCGAACCAGGCGCTCCAGGTGCTGACCATGGCGCAGCGCACCGCCGAGCAGCACGTCGCCGACGCCAACCGGGACGCCGCCAAGATCAGGGAGGCGGCGCAGCAGGCCGCCGAGAAGGTCGGCCGGGAGGCCCAGGAGCACGCCGACAAGGTGCGCCGGGACGCCGAGAAGGCGACGGCCGAGGCGCGGACGGCGACCGACGCGGCCAACCTGGACGCGCAGAAGACCGTGGACGACGCGCGCCGGCAGGCCGAGCGGATCGTCCAGGAGGCGCGGACCAAGGCCACCGCGATCACCAGCGACGCGCGCGGCGAGGCCCAGCAGCTCGGGGCGCGGGCGCAGCAGCGGTACGACGACTTCGTCGGCGGGCTCAGCGCCAAGCGGGAGGCCCTGCAGCAGCAGATCGAGGCCCTCGAAACCTTCGACCGCGAGTACCGGGCCCGGCTGATGTCGTTCATGCAGGCCCAGCTGCGGGCCCTGTGGGTGGACGAGCCGCAGGTCGAGGAGGCGCCGGCCGAGAAGCCCGAGGTCATCGAGGCGGCCGAGGAGAAGGCCGAGGAGAAGCAGGACGCTCCCGAGGAGCGTTGACAGCACGCCTAGCGTGATGGTCATGGAGAACGGCGGCACGCGCGATCACGCCGTTGAGCAGACGCCGGCCGCCGACCCGCCGAGCCGTTCTCCCAAGGCCGTCGCGCCGAACCTGCTCGGGGCGGGCAACCGGGCCGTCGCCGCGCTGATGCGCCGGGCCGGGGACGGGGACGGCGACGACGGCGAGTCGCTGATGGCGCTGCTGCGGGGCGGTGGCGGCGCGCCGCTGCCCGAGGCGCCGCGGGCCGCGTTCGAGCAGGCGCTCGACCATCCGCTGGGCCACGTCCGCGTGCACGACAGCAACGCCGACGACACCGCCGCCCGGTCGGTCGGCGCGGACGCGTTCACCGTCGGCAGCCACGTCTACTTCCGGTCCGGGCAGTACGCCCCGGGCACCCCGGACGGCGACCGCAAGCTGGGCCACGAGCTGATCCACGTGGTCCAGCACGACGAGGGCCGGGTCGCCGCCGGGCCGCAGCACCGGGACGCGGCGGTGTCGGCGCCGACCGACCCGCTGGAGCGGGAGGCGTACGCGGGCGAGGAGACCGTGGCCGCGACCGCGGCGGCCGCGCCGCCCGCACCGGCCGGCCCGATCGTGGCGCCGACCTCGCCGGTGGCCGGGGAGAAGCCCGACGAGCAGGTGCTGCCGCCGGCGCCCAGGGTCGAGCCGCGCATCCCGGAGGGGGCGCCCCGGCCCGGGCCGGTGGTGGCGACCGTGGCGAAACCGGTCCCGGCGGTGGAAAAGGCGCCGGCGCCGGTCCTGACGGCGCCACCCGCCGAGGTCGTCGAGCAGGTGGCCGCGCCGACCAGCCTCGGGGCCGACCTGGCCGCCGCCTACGACGAGCAGATCCAGGCGGTGGCCGCGAGCGTCGCCACCGGTCTCGCCTCCGTCGCCGCGGCCGCCGACCAGCAGCGCGCCGCGATCACCACCGCCGCCGAGACCGAGCGGCAACGGCTGGCGGCGAACTACGACAAGGCCCAGCTCGACGCGATCGCGCACGTCGACGGCCTCAAGACCCAGGCGATGGCGGTGGCCGAGGCCGAGGCGGCCCGAGCCGTCGCGGGCAGCGAGGAACGGGCGGTCGCGATCCTGGCCGAGGGGCGCGGCGCGGGCGGCACCGGTGAGCCGCCGTCGGCCGAGGCGCAGGTCAAGGCGGCCGGCCGGATCGCCGAGCGGGCGGCCGACCAGGTTCGGCAGACCGGCGCCAAGGTGGCCACCATGGTCCGGCAGGAGGCCGCGCATCACGTCGCCACCAACTACGACCCGATGCTGCGCGACTACCTGACCACGCTGGCCGGGTCGCGGCCGGCGGCCGAGCAGGCGATCGCCGGGTTCGTGCAGACCGCGATGGCGCGGGTCGATCACACCGCGGCCGAGGCGGCGACCGCTCTGCGTACCCTCGGCGAGCACGCCGCCGCCACGCTGACCAGGGAGAAGGCGGCCGCGGTGGCCGAGGCGGCCGGCTTCGAGGGCGCCGAGCAGCCGGTCCTCGACGAGGTCGCGCAGATCGCCTCGGAACGGCGTACCCAAATCACGGCCCAGGGAGCGCAACTCGCCGCAGCGGCCGCGAGCGGCGCGGACAACGCGGTTCAGGCGATGGCCGCCGTGGCCACCGGGATGCGCGACCAGCTGACCCGCGGCGCCGCCGAGGCCGAGACCAAGCTCGCGCAGGGCGCGGCCGAGTTCCGGAGCGGGCTGCAGACCGTGCACGACAAGGCGCTGCAAGGCTTCGCCAAGCTGGTCGACGACGCCCTGGTCAGCGAGGACAGCCTGCTGGCCAAGGCGCGGGCCGAACTGGCGAGCGTGCCCGGCCGGGTGGACGCCAAGTACACCGGGCTCAAGGGGCAGGCGGCGAACACCCCGATCCAGCGGGGCATCTGGTCGTCGATCACCGGCTGGGTGTCCGACCTGCACGACAGCGCCAAGAAGTGGTTCGCCGACACCTTCGGCGACTGGCTCGGCGGGCTGCTGCTCGGCATCCTCGAAGGCCTGATCATGGTCGGCGTCGGCCTGCTCATCGGGTGGGCGGTCGGCGCGGTGGTCGGGTTCTTCATCACCGCCGGATCGGTCGCCGCGATCGTCACCGTGGCGATCATGCTGACCCTCGGCATCGGGCTGAACATCTACAACCGGTTCCAGGAGTTCTACGCCGACAACCCGGGCCAGGACGCCGGTTTCTGGCGCGGCCTCGGCCTGGTCGGGCTGGGCATCGCCGACCTGACCGGCATCCCGTTCATCATCGAGGGGACGGTCGGGCAACGCGCGTTCGGCGCCAAGATGAGCCGCTTCGACGCCAACGAGCGGCTCGGCATGGGCCTGGTGTTCCTGGGCGCCACGGTGGTGTCGGCCAAGAACTTCTTCCGGGCCAAGCCCAAGGTGGTGGACAAGCCGACCGCCCGGCCCGAGCCGCGGGCCAACCCGAGCGAGATCGCGCCGGCCGGCCTGTCGCCGAAGCTGGAAGGGATCCGCGGCGGGCTCACCGACCCGCGCGCGATCGAGCAGTTCGACACCATGTTCAAGTCGCTCAAGGGTGACAGCGCCAAGATGGAACGCATCCTGGACGGGTTCGCCGGCAAAGGCCCGGTCGAGGAACGCCTGATCAAGGACTGGGAGGCGAAGAACCCGGCCCCCGAACCGCCGCGTGGCGACGCGCTCGACCAGGTGCCCGAGCTCAAGGCGCGGGCCCAGGCACTGCGCGACGAGATGGTGACTTTCCGTGAGAAGATCCCGGGCATGCCCGACCGGATCAAGTCCCTGGACGGCGAGATCGAAGGTCTCAACCGGATGCTGGACGGCCGGCTCGAGGCCTCGGCCGAGCAGGTGACCAGCAAACGATCGAACCTGGACGGCATCCGGGACGAGTTCACCGAGGCCAGGCAGGCGTCCGGGGTCACCGGGGTGAGCCGGAAGTTCTCGCTCGACGGCCGGCCCGACGCGGTCGAGGTGGACGTGGTGTCGGACGGCGGCCGCACCTGGACCGACGTGAAGTCGACCGAGCCGTTCGGCACCGAGAGCAACGCCTGGACCGGCAAGGAGGGCCACCAAGGCCTCCAGGTGCAGGCCGAGGAGATGGTCCGGTCGGCCGGGCAGAACAAACTGCCCGACGGTACGACGCCGAAGGTGCGCTTCAAGTTCACCAAGGGCGTCACCCCCGAGGTCCGCGCCGGGCTGGAGGGCATGGGCATCGAGGTGGCCGGTCCGACCGCCGACGTCAAGCCGCAGCCGATCCCGATCCAGCCGCCCAGGACCGACAAGGAGAAGGCGGAGTGACCGACAAGCTGCTGGCCGCCGCCTTCTACCTGACGCCGGACCGCTCCGACCGGCCACTCGCCGACCTGCTGGCCACCGCGGGAGCGGACGACATCGGCGACGGGGTCTGCCGGTGGGCCGGCCTGACCTGCCGGGCGTACGTCGTGTCCGCCGTCGCCAACCGCATGCTGGTGCTGACCTTCTTCCGCGACTTCGACGAGGACGCCCTGGTCGAAGCGTTCGAGGGGGCGTGCGAGGCGCTGGAGCCCGAGGCCGCGCTGGTCGTCACCCATCCCGACCAGGCCGGGGTCGACGCGCTGCGGCGGCTCTCGGCGCAGGTGGCCGAGGCGGACGCGACGGCGCTCGCCGCCCGCCGGTTCGGCCTGCTCTACGTCAGCGACAAGCTGGCCGACTATCAGACCGGCGGCTGGATCGGCGCCGACCGCGAGGTGGTACCCACGGTCGGCGGCCGGCTCATCTTCGGTGGCGAGGGCGCTGAACGCCTCTCCTGACGGCTTACGCCGTGGCCATCAGCGCGAAGATGTTCTCCAGCTCGGTGCGGTCGACGCCGGCGGCCAGGGCCAGGTGGAGCAGGAGGCGGGACTTGTACGGGTCCAGGCGCCCGGCCGGGATGAGCCGCCGCTTGATCAGGTCGCTCTCCGAGCCCGCGAACGCGTACGTGCTGATCCCGGTCAGCCCCGAGCCGGTCCGCGAGGCGAGCACCACCGGGATCCGCTGCGCCGTCGCCTCCAGGGTCGCCACCCAGCTCTCCGGCACGTGACCCATCCCGAACGCCCCGATCACCAGCCCATCCAGCCCTTCTCCCTCGGTGAGCGCTCGCAGCAGTTCGCCGTCGTCGCCGAGCGAGGCGGGATAGATGACCACCCGAGGCTCCCGGCTCGGCGCCGGCAGGGTGAGGCGTCGCGGTGGACGATTCATCAGGTACGCGCGGCGCTCGGCGACGTAACCCAGCGGTCCGCCGGTCGGTGACGCGAAGGCCGAGACGCTGGTGCTGTGCGTCTTGCGTACCCGGCTCGCCGCGTGGATCTCATCCGACATCACGACCAGGCAGCCCAGCTCGCGCGCCTCCGGTTCGGCCGCGGTGACGATCGCGGCGAGCAGGTTGCCCGGCCCGTCCGCGCCGGCCAGCGAGGGATTGCGCATGGCGCCGGTCACGACGATCGGCTCCGGCCGGCGGTGCAGAAGATCCAGCAGGTACGAGGTCTCCTCGATGGTGTCGGTGCCCTGCGTGATCACGATCCCGCCGGCCCCTTCGTCCAGGTGCCGTTCGGCCGCTTCGAGCGCGCTCACCACATCCGGAATGGAAACCGAGGCACCCGGCACCTGCAGCCGGCTCTCGGTGACAATGTCGAGCTCGAGGGTGCTGAGCCCGGGAACCGAGGCGACGAGCTGCTCGGCCGACAGCGCCGGCCTGGCGCCGCCCTCGGGTGGCCCGGTCATCGCGATCGTCCCGCCCAGCCCGATCACCGCAACCCGCATGGCGCCCTCCTCCGTCGGTCCTTGAAGTCCATCCCGGACCGACGAGGCCCGCAACTCGAAGTGCCCTGGGTGGGACTCGAACCCACGTCCCCTGGTCGACGGTGAGGCAACGCGCTTCCCTGCCGGGGGCTGAGGTTCCCTGTCCTGTGGTCTTCTACACCACGGGCCCGGTCCCGGTGCATCCGCAACTCTCCCGCCGTGACACCGTTTCGTTTTCGGCCGCTCTCTCCTTCTGAGCTACCAGGGCGTGCCCCGAGCAGGATTCGAACCTGCGACCCCCTGATCCGTAATCAGGTGCGCTATCCACTGCGCCATCAGGGCTGGTAATACGTAGGCCGTACCGGGATCGAACCGGTGTTCTCCTGATTGAGGGTCAGGCGAGCGTTCCGCTGCTCCGACGGCCCATGAAAGGGTGCAATGAATCGCCATTTCCCCGTGATGGGAAAATGGTTTTCACTGGCAAAGGAAAAGCCGCCGTTCCCGAATGGGAAGGGCGGCGGCCGGGAGGCTGGTCTCAGCCTCGCCGTCGCCCCGGCGCAGGTCGCTCGGCTTCACGGCCAACGACCACGGTCCGCAGCGTCACGCGCCGCGAGCGGGTGGATCGTTCCCGTGTCATCGAATGCTCCCTGTCAAAAGTGGTGGCGACTGAGGAAAAGAATAGGCGCGGCCCGAACGAATGGCAAGCCGCTTATTCTGGCCGAGTTCGGAAAGAATCCGGGCGGGGGTGTCGGATCGGGGCGGTGGCGTTCGTTGCAGGGGTGAGGCCGTCCACGAGCGGCGGCGCCGGCCACGAACCGTGATCATGAAGCCTTGGACGAGGCACGGTTCCGACGACACAGGAGATGATCTTCAGATGCAGTATCTGGTTTCGGTGATCGACGACAAGGACAACCCGGGCAGCACGGACCGGCAGCCGGCCATCAGTGTGTTCAACGAGCGGCTGATCGCCGAGGGCTACTGGGTGTTCGCGGGTGGGCTCGCGGACACCGGCGCGGCCACGGTCATCGACAATCGGGGCGAGTCGGCGGTGTTCAGTGACGGGCCGTTCGTGGAGTCGAAGGAGTATCTCGCCGGCGTCTGGGTCTGGGAGGCGCCCGATCTGGATGTGGCGCTCAAGCTGGCCGCCGAGGCGTCGAAGGTGTGCGACCGGAAGATCGAGGTGCGGCCGTTCCTGTGAGGGACGCCAAGCGGCCGAGGCGTTGGTGAACGCCTCGGCCGAGGGGCAAGCAGCAACCGGTCAGACTCGGGCCGGAACGGCGGCGGCGGTAGCGGGGCGGACGTCGAGGCCCAGTTTCCCTCGGGTGGCCACGATCAGGATCAGGGCGAGCACCGTGCTGCAGATCAGCTGGGTGTGCAGCGGGTCGCGGACCGGGTCCAGGGTGGGGAAAACCTCGTGCCAGACCAGGGAGTAGGTGCTGTTGATGCCGGCGTGCAGGATCATCACGATCGGCAGGCTCTGGCCGGTTCGGTTGAAGACCCAGGTCATCACCAGGCTCAGCGGCACGCAGCAGGCGACGAACTCGATCGGGCTCAGCCAGTGCGTGTTCGGCCAGCCGCCCCACTCGCTGAAGAACAGCGGCAGGTGCCAGCCGCCCCAGAGCAGGCCGAGCACGGTGGTGCCGCCGACCGCGCCGAACCTCTCCTGGAGGCGGGGCAGGGCGAAGTCGCGCCAGCCGGGCTCCTCGGCCATCGCGGTGGTGAAGAACTGGAGGATCAGCATGGGCAGGTACGCGGCGGCCACCCAGGCGGGGATCATCCGGGCGTTGCCCCACGACTCGGGCAGCACGAAGGTGGACAGCAGGATCGTTGCGGGCACGCCGAGCAGCACCACGGCGTACCAGCGCCAATTGACCTTGAATTTGACCAGCCGGCGGGACCAGTGGCGCAGGCCGTCGCGGCCCGAGACGGTGGCGGTGACGATGAAGGCGGCGGTGACCGGGCCCAGGTAGGCGCCGGGGAGCAGGCCGACGAGCTGCGCGCTGCCGCCCAGCCTCGGGATGTGCAGGTCGAGCACGTTCAGCCCGCTGTCGCCGAGCACGAACGGGATCCAGGCCAGCCAGCTCAGGCCGTAGGCGAGGGTGAAGAAGGCGGTCAGCGGGAAGCGGTGCACGAGGCGGCTTGTCATGGGATCAAACGCTAGGAACGGGACGGATCTCGATCGATCCCGCTGACTACCGAGGGAAAGTACAGCCTGCTGGAGTGAGGCGCGCCCAGAAGCACGGCAGTATTGCCGCCATGCCCTTGCATGTCTCCCGCCGCGTCCGGGCCGCCGTGTACGCGCTGGAGCACCTGGTCCTCGGCATCGGCACCGCCGTCCTGGCGCTGACCGCCCTGCTCTGGACGCTGTTCATGCTGCTCCCGGCGCCCCGGCTGGCGCTGCCGGCGATGCGCCTCGCGGCCGACCGTGAGCGTGACCGGCTGTCCCGGATGGGCCCCGAGATCGCCGGCCCCGACCCCCTGCCGCAAGGGCGATGGGCTTGGGTACGCGACACCGCGATCCGCCGCGAGCTGGCCTGGACGGGCATCCACGCCACGGCCGGGTTCTTTCTCGGGCTGGCCGGGCTCACCCTGCCGCTGTACGCCCTGCAGGATCTCACGTTCCCGCTGTGGTTCTGGGTGCTGAACCCGGAGGACGGCGGCCCGAGCCTCGCCCTCTGGCGGATGGACGGGCCGCTGGACGTCTTCTACGTCTTCCTGTTCGGGCTGTTCTGGGTGCTCATGGTCATCTTCGTCGGCCCGGTGCTGGCCTGGGCGCAGGCGTGGCCCGGCCGGCGGCTGCTGGGGCGGACCGACGGCGACGCCTCCGTACGCATCGCGCACCTGACCGCCACCCGCGCCGCCGCCCTCGACGCGCACGCGCTGGAACTGCGCCGCATCGAACGGTCGCTGCACGACGGCACCCAGAACCGCCTGGTCGCCGTGAACATGCTGATCGGGGCGGCCCGGCGGGCCCTGACCCGGGATCCGGCCGTGGCCGAGGCGGCCCTGGACCGGGCCCAGGAGGCGACCGAGCAGGCGCTGGCCGAGTTGCGTACGGTGGTCCGCGGCATCCTGCCGCCGGTGCTCGCCGACCGCGGGCTGCCCGGCGCGCTGGCCGGCCTGGCCACCCACTGCGCCGTGCCGACCAAGCTCGACATCGACGCGGGGGTCCGGGCCCCGGCGTCGGTGGAGGCGACCGCCTACTACGTCGTCGCGGAGGCGCTCACCAACGTGAGTAAGCACAGTGGAGCGTCGAACGCCGTGGTCGAGGTGCGGCGGCCGGGCGACCGGCTGGTCCTGCGGATCGAGGACGACGGGCACGGCGGCGCCGACGAGCGGGGCGGCTCGGGCCTGACCGGCATCCGCCGGCGGGTCGAGGCGCACGACGGGAAACTGACCCTGACCAGCCCACCCGGTGGGCCGACGACGATGCTGGTGGAGCTGCCGTGCGGATCGTGATCGCCGAGGACGACCCCCTGCTGCGGGAGGGCCTGGCCGCCCTGCTGCGGGCCGAGTCGCTGGACGTGGTGGCCACCACGGACGACCCCACCTCGTTCCTGGCGGCGGTCGACCAGCACCAGCCGGACGTCGCGATCGTCGACGTGCGGATGCCGCCGACGCACACCGACGAGGGCATCCGGGCGGCGGTGGAGGCGCGGCGCCGGCAGCCGGGGCTCGCGGTGCTGGTGCTCTCGGCGTACGTGGAACAGGCTTTTGCCACTGAGCTCCTGGCCGGGGGAGCGGTGCGGCTGGGCTACATGCTGAAGGAGCGCGTCGGCCGGGTGGAGGAGTTCCTGGCGGCGCTGCACCGGGTGGCCGAGGGCGGGACGGCGGTCGACCCGGAGGTGGTCGGCCAGTTGCTGGCGCGGCCGCGGCAGGACGACACCCTGGAACGGCTGAGCCCCCGCGAGCGTGACGTGCTGGCGCTGATGGCCGAGGGGCTGGGCAACACCGCGATCGCCGAGCGGCTGTTCGTCACCGAGGGCGCGGTGCACAAGCACATCCGGAGCATCTTCGCCAAGCTCGACCTGGCGCCGGATGATCGGGCCGACCGCCGGGTCACCGCGGTGCTGCGATTCCTGGACAACCCGGTCGCCCGCTGACTGGCGGTTTGACGACACAGCCGTTGTGCCGGGCCGGTCCGGCTGCTGGTGTGTGGTCGTGGCGGTTTCGGTGGTGGCCGCGGCCGCCGGGTACGGCAAGACCACGGCGCTGCGTGGGTCGCACCCGGACGCGCGCTGGCATCGAGGCCTGCCCACCGGCGGCAGCGATCCGTGCGCGGCGCTGGCCGGGGTGGTGCTGGAGGAGGCGCGGGGCGGGGCGAGCCAGGTGGTGTTCGACGACCTGCCGCCGCTTCCGGCCGGGACCGTGGCCGCGGTTTCCAAGATCGTCGAGGGTACGGCCGACGTCGCGCTCGCCTCCCGCTGGCCCGGCCCGCGGGCCGACGTGGGGCCCGCCTCCCTGGCCCTGACCGTCGATCAGGTGGCGGCGCTGGTCCCGCCGTCCGACGCCGCCCGGATCCACGCCGCCACGGCCGGGTGGCCGGTGCTGGTGCAGCTGGCGGCCGGGAACGGGGAGCCGCTCGGGTCGCCGGACGGGGCGATCGCGGAGTACCTGGCCGAAGAGGTCCTGCCGTCGCTGCCGGAGCCGGCCCGGCGGTTGCTGACCCACCTCGGCGACCTCGCGCCGGTCGGCGCCGACCTGTGCGCGTCGCTCGGCCACCCGTCGTCGGCGTTGCGACACCTGGTCCGCAGCGGGCTGCTGACCACGGCCGGGTCGCCGCCGTCGGTGCCCGGTGGGCCGCCGCCGTGCCTGCGCGTGGTGCCGGTGGTGGCCGCCGTGCTGGCCTCGTCGCCGCCGCGCGCCAAGGCGGCCGTGTTCTTCGACCAGCACGGGCCGCCGGTGGCGGCGGCCCGGGAATACCTCCGGGGCGGTGACCGGTCCTCGTGCGCCCGCGTGCTGGCCACGCACGGTGATTCGATGCTGGCCGCCGGCGCTGCCGAGGAGGTGGCCTCGCTGGTGGCGGCGCTGCCCCCGCGTACCCCCGAGCTGTGGTTGTTGCTGGGGGACGCGCACCGGGCGGCGGCGTCGCTGGGCGCGGCCGAGCGGGCCTACGCGGCCAGCGGCCTGCCGGCGACGAGCCCGGCCCTGGCCTGGCGCCTGGGGCGCATCCACTACCAGCGTGGCGACGCCACGGCCGCGCTGACCGCCTTCGCGGCCGGTCAACCCGCCTCGGGGCCGGACGCCGTGCAACTGGCGGCCTGGAGCGCCAACGCGCACCTGCTGGCCGGGTCGGCCGAGACCGCTCTCGCCTCCGCCCGCCGGGCGATCGCGCTGGCCGCCGACGAGCCCGCGGCGGTGGCGCTGGCCCACGTCAGTGCCGCGTTGTGCCTCGCCGCCACCGGGGACGACGCCGCGAGCGAGGAGCACTACGGCATCGCGGTGCCGGCGGCCGAGCGCGCCGGCGACGTCGTCCTGCTCACCCGGATCTTCATCAACAAGACCTTCCGGCTGCTCCGGGCCGCCCGCTTCGAGGCCGCGCTGGCCGCCGGCCGGACCTGCGCCCGGTACGCCGCCGTGGCCGGGCAGCCGAGCCTGCAGGCCATCGCCGCCTGCAACGAGGGCGACGTGCTGGCCATGCTGGGACGGTTCGACGAGGCGGTGCGGTGCTTCGAGACCGCGATCGCCGGATATCACCGGACCGGGTCGCGGCGGGTGGCCGGCGCCCAGCTCGGGCTGGGCGAGGTGTACCGCCGGCGGGGCTGGCGGGAGCAGGCGCGGGCGGCCTTCGAGGCGGCGATCCGGGTCGCGACCGAGGCCGGGAACAACCACGTGCTCGGGCCGGCCCGCAACGGCCTGGCCCTGGTGCTGCTCGACGACGACCCGGAGCGGGCGGCCGCGATCGCCGCGCCCGGCACGCTCGCCGACGGGTGGCGCGCGCTGCGGGCCGGCGATGAGGAGCGGGCGGCCGCGGTGGCCGACGAGCGTTGCGCCGCCGCCCGTGACGACGGTGATCGGGTCGCCCTCGCCGACGCCCTCGAGCTGCGCGGCATGCTTGTTACCAACCAGTCGGTAGCGTTGCGGGAGTGCCACGGGATCTGGGCCGAGGCGGGCGCCGTGGTCGAGGCCGCGCGCCTGGTCGTGATCATGGGGCGGATGCCCGGCAGCGGTCCCGGCGAGCGCCTGCGGCGGCTGGTCGCGATCGAGCGGCTGCGCGAGGCCGGTGCGGTCGTCGCGCCCGAGGAGCCGTCGGCCGATGTGCTGGTGCGGGCCTTCGGGCGGTTCGAGGTGCTGGTCCGCGGCGAGCCGGTGCCGGCCAGGCGCTGGCAGTCCAAGAAGGCCCGTGACCTGCTGCGGATCCTGGTCGCGCGGCGGGGCCGGCCGATCCCGCGGGACGAACTGTGTGAGCTGCTCTGGCCGGGCGCCACCGGGGCCGGCCACCGGCTGTCCGTGCTGCTGTCCATCCTGCGGGGCGTGCTCGACGACGCCGGGCCGGCCCTGGTGGCCGACCCGGCGAGCGTGGCGCTGGACGTGACCCGGATCCGGGTCGACGTGGAGGACTTCCTGGCCTATGTGGCGCAGGCCCGCCGCCTCGTCGACACCGGCGACCTGGCCGAGGCGCGGGCCCTGCTCGCCACCATCGACCGGCATCACACCGGCGAGGAGGCGTTCGGGGACGAGCCGTACGCGGCCTGGGCGGCCGGGTTGCGTGAGGAGGCGCGGGCCGCCCAGCTGCGGATGCTGCGGATGTCGGTGCAGGTGACGGACAACGTCGACGCCGCCGCCGGGTTGCTGCTGCGGCTGCTCGACCACGATCCGTACGACGAGACGGCGCACCGGGGGCTGGTGCGCCGTCTCGTCGCGGCGGGGCGGCACGGGGAGGCGCGGCGAGCCTTCGACCGCTATGTGGCTGCGATGCGGTCGATCGGCGTACGCCCACCCGACGAGACCCTGCTCAGTGGATCGTCCCGCTTCAGTGGAACGTCCCGCCGAACGCCGCCTCGACCATGACCGTGCCGCCCTCGTCGGCGAAGGCCTTCTTCGAGGCGACGCCGAACAGCGTGCCCCGCGCCCACGTGGTGCCGTTGTCCGGGCCGGGCACGATCGCGTCCAGCGTGGCCCGGGGCGGCCCGGTGACCGTGGCGCCCACCCCGTAGACCGCCTTCTGCGGGTCGTTCTCCGAGAACGGGGCGACGATCGGCCACGAGTGGGACGCCGTCGTCGTGCGTACCCGATCCATCTCACCGGAGGGACGGCACAGCGCGAACGCGGTGACCTGGGCCAGCCAGGAGTCGGCGGCCACCCGCACGGTCTCCAGGTCCTGGTCGATCGTGATCGACCTGGGCACCCCGCCCTCGATCCGGAAGCCGAGCCCGAAGAGCTGGGTGGTGTCGGAGCACGAGGCCTCGGCGGTCCCCACGCCGGTCCCGGTCTCGCGGTAGGGCGTCACCGAGCTCTCACACATGACGTACGCGGTGACCGACCAGGAGCCCACCATCCCGGCCGGCGCCCGCGCGATCACCTTGACCGACTGCTGGTCCTCGGCCGGCACGACCGCGGTGATCGCCACCCCGCCCCCGCCCGCCGATCCATAATTGATCATCCCGCCGCCCGCGTACCGGGCGCCGGAATCGCAGGTGGCGATGGCCGTCTTCACCTGCTGCGGCCCGAACACACTGGTGTCCGACGCCCGCACCGGCGTCCCTCCGAGCGAGGCGACCAACCCCGCGACCAGAACCGTGGCAACAAACATGTCTGTCCCTTCGACGTGAGAGCTCGATGGAACAGAGGGGGTGTCAGGGTGGCGTCATGCCGGGTCGCGGAAACCCGACAGTCAGCCGGGCAGCCGGAGCCGGACCGGGGTCTCCTCGGCCAGGAAGGTCAGGACCGCCATGGTCTGCGGCGGGATGGTGCCGCCGGCGCAGGTGGACCAGCTGACGTCGCCCGTGCGGAAGGTGGCCACCGTGGTCACGCCGCCGGGACAGGACGGGGGCCGGTGGCCCTGCTGGGCGCCGGTCTCCAGGGCCAGGCGCGCGTCGATCAGCCCCTTGAGCTTCTTGACCTTCCTCAGGCTCAGCCGGCCCTCGGTGTCGGCGCCGTCGCCGGCGCAGTCCTGGCAGAGCCAGCCGCCGTCGATGTTGACCGACAGCCAGGACGTCCCCCAGCGGACGTCGACCGGGGAGCCGAGTTCGTCCTTGGTGGCGGCGCGGCGGGCGGGCGACGGCCCGGCCAGCGGCGGGTGCCGCGGACCACGCTGGACCAGGTCGCGGAGCCGGGCGAAGTCGTCGCGCCGGTCGGCCGTGAAGGTCACCCGGCCGAAGCTGCCCGGGTCGGCCCACCAGCATCGCGTCGTGGTCGCGGCCCGGCCGCAGCGGGCCACGCCGCCGTACCGGCCGGGCTCGACCGGTCCGTAGTCGGCCAGACCCTTCACCTCGTTGGTGAGGTAGGCGTCGAGCATCCCGGCCGGGTCGGTGACCGGTCCGGCCGCGGCGGCGAACTCGATGCTCTCCGCACCCTGGCGATAGGCGGCGGCGAACGGCGTCGACGGCGGGCCGATCTTGGCGGCCAGGCCGGTCGCGTCGTCTCGGGGCGCGCCGGCCGGCAGGCCGTCGATCTCGCCGGGTGCCGCGAACGTGGCGCTCACCGGGGCCGGGGCGGGCAAACCGGCCGCCGAGGAGCAGCCCGCCGTCAGCAGGACGGCGAGCATCGACACGGAGAGGGTGGCCCGCACGACGCGCCAGGCTACGTGGTCGAGCCGCGGCCACTCACAGCGGCAGCGGCGTCGTGCGGCGCGACCTGGGGCATCACCGGCCCGTCGTACTACTGCTTCCGGCACGGCACGCTGGCCAACCTGCACAACGTGATCACCGACGTCCGCGCCCGTTGCGGCCGGCCGGTGGTGCGGGGCCGACCGCCCCCAGTGACCCGTATATATATAGGCAACACCGCTGGTCGGAATGCGGGGACGGCGGAATCGCCGTCCCCGCATTCCGGTGTGGTCAGGTCGCCGGGCGGTAGCCGGCCGGGCGGCTGGTGAACGTCCCGCGGCCGTGGGTGCGGCTGCGCAACGTGGTCGCGTACCCGAAGAGCCGCGCGAGCGGGACGACCGCCCGGACCGACGACGAGGTCGACCCGGTCACCCGGCCGTGGCGCGCGCCGAGATCGCCGAGGACCGCGCCCAGCGTCTCGGCCGGGGCGTCCACGGTCACCTCGGCGACCGGTTCCAGCAGCGTCATCCCGCACGCCGCCAGCGCCTGCCGCAGCCCGAACCGGCCGGCCGCCCGGAAGGCGAGCTCGGACGAGTCCTTCGGGTGGGTGGCGCCGTCGCGCAGCACGACCCGCAGCCCGGCCACCGGATGACCGCCGATCGGGCCCTCGGCGAGCGACTCCCGGCAGCCGGCCTCGACCGCGCGGACGAACTCGGCCGGCACCCGCCCGCCGGTCACCGCCGACGCGAACGCGAAGCCCTCGGACGAGGGCGACACGTCGAGGACGATGTGCGCGAACTGGCCCGCCCCGCCGTCCTGCTTGACGTGCCGGTAGACCATCCCGGTCACGCCCCGCGTCACGGTCTCGCGGTAGGCCACCTGCGGCCGGCCCACGGTCACGCCGATGCCGAGCTTCTTCACGGCCACCTCCAGATGCAGTTCGCCCTGCCCGGAGAGCAGGGTCTGCCCGGTCTCCCGGTCGACCCGCACGGTCAGCGACGGATCCTCCTCGACCAGCACGGCCAGCGCGCCGGTCAGCTTCTGCGACTCGGCCCGGGTCCGCGCCTCGATCGCCACCGAGACCAGCGGCGGCGACGCCGTCGCCGGTGGCTCCAGCCGCACCGGACGGTCCCGGGTGCTCAGCGTGGCGCCGGTCCGGGCCGCCTTGACCCCGGCCACGGCGACGATGTCGCCGGCCCGCGCCTGGTCCAGGTCGGTGTGCCGGTCGGCCTGGATGCGCAGGATGCGGGCGACGCGTTCGGTACGCCCGGCGTCCGCGTCCCACACGACGTCCCCCTTCCGCAGCGTGCCGTCGTAGATCCGGAGGTAGGTCAGCCGCCCGGTCCGTGCCGAGTGCACCTTGAACACCAGCGCGGCCAGGTCGCCCGACGGGTCGCCGCCGGGCGCGGGCAGGTAGTCCACCACCGCGTCGAGCAAGGGCTCCACGCCGCGGTTCCGGTACGCCGCCCCGCACAGCACGACCACGGCCTTCCCCGACAGGGTCAGGTCGCGCAGCGCCCCGCGCAGGGTCGGCTCGGACATGTCGCCCAGCTCCTCCAGGGCGCCGGCGTGCAGTTCCGCCACGGCTTCCTCCAGCCGGCGCCGAGCCTCGGAGGCGCCGGCCGGCGTCACCCGCAGGACACCGTTCGTCCAGACGAGACGCCGCAGGCCGACCAGGTCGACGACGCCGACGAACTCGTCGCCGTCGAACACCGGCTGCTGGACGACGAGCGGGGTGACGCCCAGCCGGGAACGGATGGCGGCCACCGTCGCCTCCAGCGAGGCGCCGGCCCGGTCCATCTTGTTCACGAAGGCGAGGCGCGGCACGCCGTACCGATCGGCGGCCCGCCACACCGACTCGCTCTGCGGCTCCACCCCGGCGACGCCGTCGAAGACGGCGACTGCGCCGTCCAGGACGCGCAGCGACCGCTCGACCTCGGCCGAGAAGTCGACGTGGCCCGGGGTGTCGATCAGGTTGATCCGATGACCGGCCCAGTCGCAGCCGACCGCGGCGGCGAAGATGGTGATGCCACGCTCACGCTCCTGAGGGTCGAAGTCGGTGACCGTCGTCCCGTCGTGCACCTCGCCGCGCTTGTAGGTGGCGCCGGTGGTGAACAGGATGCGTTCGGTCACGGTGGTCTTGCCGGCATCGACGTGCGCGAGGATGCCGATGTTGCGTACACGCATGATGGGTTGAGCCTTCCGGGTGACGTGAACGACGACAGGTTCGTCCACCCCGGCCGGGCAGGGGTTAACGCCGGCTATGCCCGACTGGGCAGAAGGTAACGCCGGCTATGCCCGACCGGGCACGCCAGACACGAGGATCCGCTCATGGCGCGAACACATGGCGGTCTCCTCTCCGCTCGTTGGCCCTGACCAGGGTAGACAGATCTTGGGACCGCCGCGACCGGTTTTGGTGTCCGTTAGCGGTCGCGCCCGCAGTTCGGACAAAGTCGTATTTAGACGACGGTAGTCCTTCGGGCCACGTACCGGTATGGTGGCTCCGCATAGACGCCGGTCTGATTCTGATTATCGGACCACCCCCCGAGCGGCTAGGACGATCACGAAGACGTGACTACGCAAACCGATGCCGAGCAGCAGTCGGCCGCACCGCAATCCATCAAGCGCCGGGTCATCCGGCTGGTTCTGATCCCGGGCGCCGCCGCCCTGGTGCTCTGGCTCGTGGCCTCCGGCTATCTGGTCTTCACCGGCTTCTACGAGCGGGCGGTGGCGGTCGGCGTCCGCCAGGTGTCCATCCCCGCGGTCACCGGTCTGGCCGCCCTGCAACGCGAGCGCCGGATGAGCATCGGCTACCTCGCCCACCGGCAGCAGGAGATGCGCCAGCTCATCGACCAGCGCCGACAGACCGACCAGCTGCTGACCGAGCTCCGCGACAAGGCTGAGCCGGTTCTGGCCAACGCTCCGGGCAGCATCAAGGTCAAGTGGGAGACGCTGTCCCAGGGCCTGGACGGGCTGCCGGGCATGCGCACCACCATCGACTCCGGGGCGGCGACCCGGCCGCAGGTCTACGACTTCTACAACGGACTGCTCGATTCGGCGATCGGCCTGTTCGACACGCAGGCGCGGGTCTCGTCCGGCTCGGAGGCCGCGCTCGGCGGCATCGCCGCGACCGAGATGTTCCGGGCCAGTGACCTGATGGCGCGCAGCGGATCGATCATCGCCGGCGCGTTCGGGTCCAAGGCCCTGACCCGCAACGAATACCTTCAGTTCACCGCGTTCGTGGGGGCGTACCGCGACGAGCTGGCCACCATCGCGCCCCACCTGGAGCCCCGGGCCGCGCAGGTCTACCGCGACATCCTGGCCAGCGAGGACTGGCGGGACATGGTCGCCGCCGAGAACACCTTGATCGTCTCGGGGTCGTGGAGCAACCGGCCGCCGCGTGGCCTGCCCCTGGACGAGGCGGGCTGGGAACGGCTCAGCACCCAGGTCTCGGGCGACCTGACCAACCTGGCCACCATCCAGGCCGACGAGGTGTCCGCGGCCGACCTGGCCAGCGGCACCCGGCAGCTGCTCTTCGCGTCCATCGGCAGTGTGGCCGCGCTGCTGATCGCCGCCATCGCGATCGTGTGGGCCGTGCGGCAATCGCAGATCCTGGTCAACAGCGCCCTTTCGGTACGCCTGAGCCAGCTCGGCCGGGACGCCGCGGCGGTCGTCGACGACCTGCTCCCGGCCATGATGAGCAAGCTCCGGCAGCGCCAGCGGGTGGATCGCGACACCGACCTGCTGAGCCAGGACTATGGCCGGGATGAGATCGGTCAGCTGGCCCAGGTGCTCAACAAATCGCTGCACGCGGCGGTCGGCGCGGCCGTGGACGAGGCGAACGCCCGCGCCGCCGGCACCGCGATGTTGATGGGTGTCGCCCGGCGCCCGCAGCGCCCGCTCCAGCGTGGCCTCAAGGTGGTCGAAGACCTGCAGGACCGGGTCGGCGACGAGCAGTTGCTGGCCGCGTTGTTCGACATCAACCACCAGATGACGCAGACCCGCCGGTTCCTGGAGAACCTGATCATCCTGGCCGGCGGGCAGACCGGCCGCCGGTTCCAGAAGCCGGTGCCGATGCGCCGGGTGCTGCTCGCCGCGATCGCCGAGACCCAGCAGTACCAGCGGGTCAGCATCCGGCAGACGGCCGACGTGGCGGTGGCCGGCACGTCCACCTCGGGCACCATCCACCTGCTGGCCGAACTGCTGGACAACGCGCTGGCCTTCTCGCCGCCGGAGTCGCCGGTGTGGGTCAGCAGCGCCCGGGTGGAACGTGGCGTGGTCATCGAGATCGAGGACGGCGGCGTCGGCATGTCGGCCGAGCGGCTCGAGCAGATCAACACGATGCTGGCCACCGCGCCGACGCCGGACGTGACGGCGCTGCGGGACGGCGCGCAGATCGGCCTCTGGGTGGTCGCCGAGCTGGCCCGCCGGGACGGTCTTCAGGTTCAACTGCGGAGTTCGGCGTACGGCGGGGTGCTGGCCGTGGTCCTGGTGCCGGACCGGGCGCTGGCCCAGTACTCGGAGACGCCCACGATGGAACTCGACGCCACGGTGGGCGTGGCCCGGAAAACGTCCCGGGCCCATGTCGGCCCGCCGGTGAAAGCGCCGGTGGCACCGGTGGCGCCGGTCGTGGTCGAGGAGAAAGCCCCGCAACAGCCCGCGGCCCCGCCGCCGGTGGCGGTCGAAGGGCGGCCCGCGCTTCCGGTCCGCCGCCCGCAGGAGCACATCAACCCGATGCTGCGCGAGGAGGAGCCGTCCGGCGCCTTCGCCCCGCCCGCCGCCCCGGTCCGCAGCCCCGACCAGGCTCGCGAGCGCTTCGCCCGCTACCAGCAGGGCTGGCGGGCCGGCAAGGACGCGGGCACCGAACCCGATCAGGCGCCGCCGCCCGGCGCCGACTACCGGTAACTCGAGACAGGGAAGATATGGACTCGACGTCGCACAACGATCTGACGTGGATGCTGGACGAGCTGGCCGCCTTCCCCAGCGTGCTGAACGCGGCCGTGCTCTCCACCGACGGGCTGATCATCCAGCGGTCCACCTCGCTGCCGCAGGACGCGGCGGATCTGATGGCGGCCGCGGCCTCCTCGCTGTACAGCGTGGCCGCGGGCACCGGGCGCCGGTTCAAGAGCGGGCCGGTGCACCAGGTGGTCATCGAGTACGAGGACCACACCCTGTTCATCGCGGCCGCGGGGGAGAACGCGCGGCTGGCCGTGCTCTGCGGCGAGGACGTGGACATGGGCGCGATCGCGTACGAGATGGGCCGGCTGGTCACCCGGATCGGCCAGTACCTCGGCGCCGAGGCGAGAGCGAAGGCCGCGGCGGGCAACGGGCACGCGGGCGGCTGACGGGTGGCCTACGGCTCATGGCCCGGCGACGACGACGAGCTGGGCAAGCTGGTCCCGCTCTACGTCCTGGTCGGTGGGCGGACCACCCCGCGCAACACCAGCCTCGACCTGGCCACGCAGGTGATCGCCTACCCGTCCGACCCGGCGGCGCTCGAGCCGCAGTACCGGCAGATCATCCTGAGCTGCGGCGACTGGATCTCGATCGCCGAGGTGGCCGCGTACCTCGACCGTCCCCTCACCGTCATCAAGATCCTGGTCGACGTGCTGCTGGAGCAGGGCCTGCTGGCCATCGGCGCGCCCGCGCAGCAAACCGTCATCAACCGTGGCCTGCTCGAAACGCTCCTCGACGGCCTCCAACGACTCTGACCGAAGGACAGCACACGTGAAACGCACATCGGTGAAGGTGGTGGTGGCCGGCGGCTTCGGCACCGGCAAGACCACGCTGGTCCGGTCGATCAGCGAGATCGAACCGCTGACCACCGAGGAGTTGCTGACCGAGGCCAGTGTCGGCGTGGACGACCTGGCCGGCCTGACCGACAAGGACAGCACCACGGTGGCGCTCGACTTCGGGCGGATCACCATCAACCACGAGGTGGTGCTCTACCTGTTCGGCACGCCCGGTCAGGACCGGTTCTGGTTCATGTGGGACGAACTGGCGCAGGGCGCGGTGGGGGCGATCGTGCTGATCGACACCCGCCGGCTCGACTCCAGCTTCGCCGCCATCGACTACTTCGAGCGGCGGAAGATCCCGTTCGTGCTGGGTGTCAACATGTTCTTCGGGGAGCGGCAGTACACCGAGGAGGAGATCCGCGGGGCGCTCCATCTCGCGGCCGGGGTGCCGCTGCTGTGGGTCGACGCGCGTGACCGGGCGTCGGTGCGCGAGACGCTGGTGAGCCTCGTACGCCACGCGCTGTCCCGGCTGCCGGACGAAGCGAAGGTCTGATCTTCAGCTCAGTGTAATCGGATCAATACTGGCCGAGATCGTCGGCGGCGGATAGCATCATCTTCATGACCATCGATCTACTGGGATTTCCCGAAATAACTTGGGAAAATTACCCGGCGGTCGGCCGGTCATTCGGAAACTTCCTCAGTGGACTCTGGGCCACCGCGTGCGGCGTCCTCGACGTGCCGCACAGCCCGGCGGCCCAGAGCACCCAGCTGGTCGGCTCGCTGCTTCCGGCGTGGAGCTCGGAGGTCATCGGCGTCACGCCGGCCCGGCAGTCCTATGTGTCCGATGACGGCTTCCCGGCCGAGCTGTCGGTGAACTGGTCCGGCCGGCACCCCGAGCTGCGGATCCTGTTCGACAGCCTTGGCGACCCCTGGACGTTCCCCGACGAGCCGGACGGCTCCGTCGCCGACATCTTCGGCCCGGCGCCGGTGTGGCACGCGATCGCCTGGCGCCCGCCGGCGCGGGTGGTGCTCAAGACCTACTACGGGCTGTACGAGTGGCCGGCGCCCCAGCGGCCGGCCGCGGTCGGCGAGGCGATGGCCCGGCTCGGCCTGGCCGAAGCCTGGGCGGATGCCCGCCGGCGGGTGGAGGCGGCCGGCGGCGAGCGGGAGGTCGAGTTCTTCGCGGTCGACCTGCGCGGCGTACGCGACGCCCGGGTCAAGATCTACTACCGCAACCACGACGCCGGTCTGGCCGAGGTGAGCCGGCTCGCCGCCGTGGCCGGGAACCACAACGCCACCGCGGCCGACGCCGCCTACCGGGTGTTGACCGGCGAGCGCGCCAAGGCCGGTCGCGCCGCCCTGACCTGCCTCGCGTTCCGCGCCGGCGGCCGGTCCGCGGCCGAGTCGACCACGTACCTGCGGTTGCCCACCCTGACCACCTCCGACCGGCAGGCCGTCGACCGCACCAGCACGCTGCTCCTCCGCGAGGGCGTCGACCCCCGGCGGTTCCGCGCGCTGGCCGCCGCGCTGACGCCGACGCCCCTGCCGGACAGCACCGGCCTGCTCGAGCTGGTCAGCTTCCGCGCCGCCGGCCGCCGCGCCGACATCACCACCTACTTCCGGTTCCCCGTGTACTGAACCAAGGAAGGAAGGCCCCCGCCATGCCCACTGCTCAGGATGTGGAACGCGTCAACTTCTTCGTGGAGGAACGCGCGCAGGACTACCGGCAGTCGTCGTTCCTCACGCTGCTGACCGACCCGGACACCCCGGTCGAGACCAAGAAGGCCACGCTCACCTACCTCCAGCCCTGGTCGAACGCCTACCAGCGGATGATCAGCGCCCGGGTCGTGCACGAGCCGGACGACGGCCTGCACGCGCTCGCCCTGCTGCACCAGCAGGAGGAGATCGGGCACAACATCATCCTGCACCGCAGCCACCCGGCCGACGGCTCGACGGTCTTCGACCCGATCATCGAGGCCTGCGGATCCTGGTACGTCGACCAGCTGTCCTCGCTGCCCGGCGTGCACAAGGCCGCGATCGCCCACCTGGCGCTCGAGGTCGGCTGCCTGGTGATGAGCGAGGCGGGCCTGGTGCCGTTCCCGGACGACGCCTACTTCGCCCTGCACGTGGTGGCCGACGCCGACCACGTCGAGATGGGCTACGAGATGCTCCGCGAGCGCACCGACTGGACGGCCGACGAGGTCATCGCCGTGCTGGACCGCGCCTGGCAGGTCATCGGGGTGGCCTCGGACCGGATCGCCGAGTGCGCCCGCCGGGACACCCTGGCCTGACCGGCAACCCGGTCGCCACCCCTTCGCCCGCACCACCGCAGGCGCCGGTCACGCGGAACTGCTCCGCGCGGCCGGCGCCGGCGTGTACCGGCCAGAGGCTCTCGGCCGCCACATGCTCGTCCGCCCCGGGGGCCGGACGGTCTGGGTGACCGCGCCCGGCGGCCGTGGGGACGCTTTCGCTCGAGATCCACCGCAATCACTCGCGGTGAGTTCAAGTTGTGAACGATAACAACCGGGCTGACCGGCTGAATAACAGATCGGGACACGTCATGTGATCCAGCCTTGACGCACCGGCATGAGAACGTTAACACTGTCGAAACTCATCACCCCCTCTTACTCGAGTTCACAACGTCCCGGGAGCTTTTGTGGCTGCGTCGGGACCCCTTCGGAATCCCTTTTGCCAGTTCGCCAGGAGGAATCATGATTCTGCGTAGGATGTCCGCAATTGTCGCGGGCGTCGTGCTGCTCGCCGGCGTGGCCGCCGGCTGTGGCAACGGCACTGAGGTGTCGGGCGGCTCGAGCGGCACCGACGACGGGAAGATCACGCTGGGCTTCTCGCAGGTCGGTGCCGAGAGCGGCTGGCGTACCGCGAACACCAAGTCGATCCAGGAGTCGGCCGCCACCGCCGGCATCGACCTCAAGTTCGCCGACGCGCAGCAGAAGCAGGAGAACCAGATCAAGGCGATCCGGTCCTACATCACCCAGAAGGTCGACGTGATCGCCTTCTCGCCGGTGGTGGAGACCGGCTGGGACGCCGTCCTGCAGGAGGCCAAGGCGGCCAACATCCCGGTGATCCTGACCGACCGGGCCGTCGACTCCCAGGACAAGACGCTCTACAAGACCTTCATCGGCTCGGACTTCGTGGTCGAGGGTCAGAAGGCCGGCGAGTGGCTGGTCAAGGAGTACGAGGGTAAGCCCGACCCGGTCAACATCGTGCAGCTCGAAGGCACCACGGGCTCCGCGCCGGCCAACGACCGCAAGTCCGGCTTCGAGGAGAAGATCAAGGCCGACCCCAAGTTCAAGATCATCGCCTCGCAGACGGGCAAGTTCACCCGCGCCGACGGCAAAGAGGTGATGGAGGCCTTCCTCAAGGCCAACCCCAAGATCGATGTGCTGTACGCGCACAACGACGACATGGGCCTCGGTGCGATCGAGGCGATCGAGGCGGCCGGTAAGAAGCCGGGCGTCGACATCAAGATCATCACGGTGGACGCGGTCAAGGACGGCATGCAGGCCCTGGCCGACGGCAAGATCAACTTCATCGTGGAGTGCAGCCCGCTGCTCGGCCCACAGCTGATGGACCTGGTCAAGAAGGTCAAGGCGGGCGAGACGGTCGAGCCGCGGATCCTGACCGAGGAGACCACCTTCACGCAGGCGCAGGCCAAGGAAGCCCTGCCCAACCGGAAGTACTGACGATGGCGGAGACCACGCCGATCCTCGAGATGCGCGGCATCGGCAAACGATTCCCCGGTGTGATCGCGCTCGACGGCGTGGACTTCCGCCTCCTCCCCGGCGAGGTGCACGCGCTGATGGGGGAGAACGGCGCGGGCAAGTCCACGCTGATCAAGATCCTGACCGGTGTCTACGACATCGACGACGGCGAGATCGAGCTGGACGGCGTACCCGTGCTCTTCTCCGGGCCGAAAGCGGCGCAGAACGCCGGCGTCAGCACCGTCTACCAGGAGATCAACCTCTGCCCCAATCTCTCGGTGGCGGAGAACATCTACATCGGCCGCGAACCCCGGCGGCTCGGCTTCATCTCGTTCCGCGCCATGCGGGCGAAGGCGGCCGAGCTGCTGGGTTCGCTCGGCATCGACATCGACCCCGGCTCGATCCTGGCCGGGCACTCGATCGCGGTGCAGCAGATGGTCGCGATCGCGCGGGCGGTGGACATCTCGGCCCGGGTGCTGATCCTCGACGAGCCCACGTCCAGCCTGGACGCCGGCGAGGTGGCCCAGCTGTTCCGGGTGATCCGCGGCCTGCGCGAGCAGGGGCTGGCGATCGTCTTCGTGACGCACTTCCTCGACCAGGTGTACGAGATCTCGGACCGCATCACGGTGCTGCGCAACGGGCGGCTGGTCGGCGAGTTCCCGACCACCGAGCTGTCCCAGCGCGACCTGGTCGAGAAGATGATCGGCAAGGAGCTCTCGGTCCTGGAAAGCCTGGAGGAACAGGCCAAGCCCGACCTGCGCTCGCTCGAGGCGTCGCCCCCGGTCCTCGCGGCGGATCGGGTCGGGCGCGCGGGCGCCATCGCGCCGTTCAGCCTGACCATCCACGCCGGCGAGGTGGTCGGGCTGGCCGGGCTGCTCGGCTCCGGTCGCAGCGAGCTGGCCCGGCTGCTCTTCGGCGCGGACAAGGCCGACTCGGGCGAGCTGCGGGTGGACGGGCAGCCGGTCACGTTCCGCGGCCCGCGCTCGGCGATGGAACGGGACATCGCCTACCTGTCCGAGAACCGCCGCACGGAGGGCCTGATCGAGGAGCTCACCGTACGCGAGAACATCATTCTTGCTCTTCAGGCCAACCGCGGCTGGGCGCGTCCGGTGCCCCGGCGGCAACAGGACGAGCTGGTCGACAAGTACGTCAAGGCGCTGAGCATCCGCCCGGCCGACCCGCAGACCGTGGTGCGCAACCTGTCCGGCGGCAACCAGCAGAAGGTGCTGCTGGCCCGCTGGCTGATCACCGAGCCGCGGCTGCTCATCCTCGACGAGCCCACGCGGGGCATCGACGTCGGCGCCAAGGCCGACATCCAGCGGCTGGTCGTCAGCCTGGCCGGGGACGGGCTCGGGGTGCTGTTCATCAGCGCCGAGCTGGAAGAGGTGCTCCGGCTCAGCCACAAGATCGTCGTCCTGCGCGACCGGCAGGTCGTCGCCCAGCTCGAGAACACCGACGAGGTGGACGCGAACACCATCATGAACACGATCGCCACCGGGGTCAGCTCGTGACACTTTTGAGGCATCGGCTCTTCTGGCCGTCCGCGGCGCTGATCGTGCTGCTGCTCGGCAACCTGATCTTCACGCCACACTTCTTCTCGATCGAGCTCCGGAACGGGCAGCTGTACGGGAGCCTGATCGACATCCTCCGGCTCAGCGCGCCACTGATTCTCGTGTCGCTGGGCATGACGCTGGTGATCGCCACCGGGGGCATCGACCTGTCCGTGGGGTCGGTGATGGCCGTGGCGGGCGCGCTCGCCTGCTCGATCGTCGTCGACCGGCCGGACATCTCGGGAGTCCTGCTGGCGTGCGCGGCCGCGCTGGCGCTCGCTCTGGCCCTGGGCCTCTGGAACGGTTTCCTGGTCTCGGTCGTCGGGCTGCAACCGATCATCGCCACGCTGATCCTGATGGTCGCCGGGCGCGGGCTGGCCCAGCTGATCACCGAGGGCCAGATCATCACGGTCAACTCCCCGCCGTACCGGTTCATCGGCGCCGGCTACCTGCTCACCTTCCCGTTCGCGGTGATCATCGCGGCGGTGGTGGTCGCCCTGGTCGCGCTGATCACCCGGCGTACCGCCCTCGGCCTGCTGGTCGAGTCGGTCGGCGGCAACCCGCGCGCCAGCCGCCTCTCCGGCATCCACTCGCGCCGCCTGATCTGGGGCGTGTACGCGTTCACCGGCGTCGCCGCCGGGATCGCCGGCCTGATGGCCACGGCCAACGTGTCCAGCGCGGACGGCAACGCGGTCGGCAGCCTGATCGAGCTGAACGCCATCCTCGCCGTCGTCATCGGCGGCACGTCCCTGGCCGGCGGCCGGTTCTCCATCGCCGGCACGGTCGTCGGCGCGCTGCTCATCCAGGCCCTCGACACAACCATCTACACGACCGGCGTGCCGGCCCAGACCACCCAGCTCTTCAAGGCCGTCGTGGTGATCGCGATCTGCCTGATCCAGTCGCCCGTCTTCCGTCGTCGCGTCTTCAGGACGGTGCCCGCATGACCGCAGTCCTCGCCCCCCGGCGCCGGGCGCTGGCGATCCGCAAGTACGTCCCGATCCTCGGCACCCTGGCCCTGCTGATCGTCATGTACGCCATCGGCATCGCCAACTACGAGAACTTCTACAACACCCAGATCCTGCTGAACATCTTCATCGACAACTCGTTCCTGCTGGTCGTCGCGGTCGGCATGACGTTCGTGATCCTGACCGGTGGCATCGACCTGTCGGTCGGCTCGGTGGTCGCCCTGACCACCATGGTCTGCGCCACCATGCTGAACAACGGCTGGCCCACCCCGCTGGCCATGATCGCGGTCCTGCTGATGGGCGCCGCCCTGGGCTTCGCCATGGGCTGCGTGATCCACTTCTTCGAGATCCAGCCGTTCATCGTGACCCTGGCCGGCATGTTCCTGGCGCGCGGCCTCTGCTACGTGATCAGCACGTCCTCGATCTCGATCAACGCCGACTTCTGGCGCACCACCGCCCAGCACCGCATCGGCGTGGGCTCCTTCACCGTCACCCCGAGCGTCCTGATCGCGGCCCTGGTCGTCATCATCGCCGCCGTGGTCCTGGCCTGGACCCGCCTGGGCCGCACGGTCTACGCCATCGGCGGCAACCCGACGTCGGCCATGCTCATGGGCCTGGGCGTCGGCCGTACCAGGATCGCGGTCTACACGATCAGCGGCCTGTGCTCGTCGATCGGCGGCCTGCTGCTCAGCTTCTACATGAGCTCCGGCGACCCCCTGCACGCCATCGGCATGGAACTCGACGCGATCGCCGCCGTGGTCATCGGCGGAACCCTGCTGACCGGCGGCGCCGGCTACGTGGTCGGAACCGTCCTGGGCATCACGGTGCTGGGCCTGATCCAGACAATCATCACCTTCCAGGGCAACCTGAGCAGCTGGTGGACCCGCATCGTGATCGGCGCCCTGCTCTTCGTCTTCGTCCTCCTCCAACGAACCGTCGTCCGCCGAACCCCCTGACCCCCGCAATCTTCGTTGGCCCACCGCCCGCTTCCCCGGCGGCTTGCCGGGCGGCTTCTCCGGCGGCTTGCCGGGCCGCTTTCCGGCGGCTTGCGGGGCGGCTTTCCGGGCCGCGCTTGTGCCCGCCCTCGTGGGGCCGGCCCGCACGTCGGTGCCCGCGCTCGTTCGGCCGATCCGCACGTCGGTGGCTCCTATCGCTGGGTGCCCCCTCTCGCGCTGGTCGTGGGGCACCTCGGCGGCGCTTTGCTCTGAGCGCGTATAGGCACCACTCGGATACCGGTGGTATCTGGATACAGCCAGCATCGAAGTGTTGCCTATACGCGCTCAGAGCAAAGCGGCCGGGGGCAAGTGCGCGGTGGTGATGACCGATCGCTGTCTCGTCGGCCATGGGGCTGATGGGTGGCGGCTCGACGTCGGCACGGGCGGCGGCCGGCGGCGGTCATTCTCCGCGGCTGGCGCCGCGTGGGCAGTGGCCTTTGGGGCGCGGCTGGCACCGCACGGGCGGTGACTTCGCGGGGTGGCGGGTCAGCGTTGGCGGATTCGGAGGAACGTGACCGAGTTCGGTGGGAACGTGTGGGTGAAGGTGGTCGCGACGCCCGTCAGGGTGGTTGTCACGGGAGCGATCGGGCGGGCGGTGCCGGTGTTCTGGGCCTGGGGGTCGCCGGTGATCACCGTCATTGTGGCGCGCGGGGCGACCTTGCGGCCGTTGAGGTCGATGGCGGTGGTGGCGGGGGAGTCCTGGGCGTTCACCACCTTGACGATCAGGGTGCTGCCCTCCTGGGTGACGACCTGCGCGAAGGGTTCGGTCACGCGGTCGTCGGCGAACTGGCCCCAGAGTTGGCCGTCGACGAAGAGGCGGACGCGCGTACCGCGTACCTCGGCCTTGAGGTTGTAGGCGCGTCCCGGCGTGATGCTGTCGGGGCGGGTGAACAGCTGCTCCTTGGCGCCGCCGGAGGCCTTCTCGACCGCGCCCTGGGTGTTGTTCCAGCCGCCGAGGTTCCACCAGTACCAGTTGTCGACGTCCTTGAGCCCGAACGCGACCAGGAACCCCTCGTTGCCGGCGGTCTTGGTCGCGGTCAGCGTCAGGTCGTAGTTCGAGGGCAGCGTCGGACCACCCTTGGCCAGCGTGTTCTCGGCGGCGGGGTCGGTCTGTGCGTACGCGCCGTCGATGACCGACCAGGTGCCGCGCCCGGTCAGCGGGGTCCAGTCGCCGGCCCCGGCCGAGAAGTCGTCGGCGAACAGCACCGTGCCGTCGGGGGCGGTGACCCGCACGTCGTCGTAGCGGGCCGCGGTCGCCCACGTGGACAGGCCGATGCTGCCGGTGATCGGCTGCGGTTCGATGACCTTGCCGGTGGCTCGGCTCGGCACCACCCGCTGCCCGACGTTGTTCATGAACAGCTTCTGCACCTCGTAGCTGGTCGAGCCCCACGAGTCGTCGTTGTCGAACCAGATCATGTCCGGCGTCCACTGCGTGTTGTCCACACTGGCCAGCAGCGGCGCGTATGACGCCAGCCGGACCACGTCGGCGTTGCGTTCCAGGCCGGTCATGTACGCCGCCTCGCTGAGCGCGTTGAACCAGCGGTTGTTCTGTGACGCGTACTCACCGAGGAAGACCTTCGGGCCATTCCGGTCGTACGAGTCATAGCGCCTGTTGTTCTGCAGGAACCAGGCGGGACTGTTGTAGTAGTGCTCATCCACGAGAGGAACGTCGGCCGCCCGGTTCAGTGCCCACAGCCGGTCGAAGGTGACACCCTGGTCGTCCGGCCCGCTGTTGCCGATGACGGTGATCGACGGGTACGCCGCCTCGATGGCCGCGCGGAACCGCTGGAAGTTCGCGAAGTACTCCTCCGGCAGGTTCTCCTCGTTGCCCACGGCCAGATGCGTCAGCCCGAACGGCCGTGGGTGACCCATCCGCGCACGCAGCGAACCCCACGTCGACGTCTTGGGCCCGTTGGCGAACTCGATCAGGTCGAGCGTGTCCTGGATGTGCCGCCGCCGCAGCGCCTCGTCGTCGGTGGCCCGGTTCTGCCCGCAGCCGGTGACCAGGGCCGGCACGACCGGCAGCGGCATCGCCCCGATGTCCTCGCTGAACTGGAAGTACTCGTAGTAGCCGAGCCCGTAGCTCTGGTTGTAGCCCCAGAAGTTGGCGTTGGTGGCCCGCGTCTCGACCGGCCCGACGGTGTCCTTCCACTGGTAGGAGCGGGCCCGCGGGAAGCCGTTCGCCGCGTCGTACGCGTCCATGGTGCCGGTGTTGACCAGGCAGCCGCCCGGGAACCGCACGAACGACGGCCGCAGGTCGGCGACCTTCTGCGCGAGGTCGGCGCGCAGCCCGTTGGGCCGGCCGTGGAAGGTGTCCCGCGGGAACAGCGAGATCATGTCGAGCCGCAGCGTCCCGGCGCCGCCGGCGGCGACGGTCAGCCGTCCCGCGTCGGTGTCGCGTGTGGCCCGGAGGACGCCCGCGTACCGGGTCCAGGCGTCGCCCGTGACTGTCGGGGTCAGGGGCTTGGCCAGCGCGCGCCCGGCGGCGTCGTGCAGTGTCACGGTCAGCGGCGTCCCGCCGGCGGCGTCGCTGCGCGCCCACACCGAGAAGTCGTACCGCTCACCCGCGTGCACGGCCATCCCGCCGGCGAACCCGCCGTTGGTGACCGCGGCCGGCCCTTCCACCCTGAGGTACGTGCGGTTCCGCTCGTTCAACCGCTGGTCGTCGTCGACCGCGGCGACCGGGCCGGCCGTCGTCCACCCGGTCGTGGCGGTGTACGACGCGTTGTCCACCGGCCGGAACTCGAACGACCGGTTCCGCACCAGCTCGGCGTAGAGCCCGCCGTCCGCCGCCGAGTTGATGTCCTCGAAGAACACGCCGTACATCGAATCGGCGATCTCCGGCCCGCCCGCGCCGTCCTCGACGGTGATCGTGTAGTCGGCCGCGGCGGCAGCCGGCACGACCAGAAAACTGGACGCCGCCAGCAGTCCGGCAACTGTTCGGGAGAGGACAGACATGGCCGGACCCTAACGCCGAAACGCCGAGATCATGGATGTACGTCAATGTGAGGTCGGGAACGCGCGCTCTCGATTTCCGAACGCGCCAGGGAAAGGGTTCCGAACGCGCCAGGGGAACGTGTCACCACGCGCCCCTGGCGCTCGCCGTACCCGGCTAGTAACCGAAGCAGTACCCGGCTAGGAGCCGAAGCCGGCCACCCACTTGCCGAGCTTCTTGTTGCTCAGCTGGGTGTAGACGCCGGGCCGCCCGGTCGCGGCGCACCCGTAACCCCAGCTGACAATGCCGAGCTGGATGTACTTCGGCTGCGTGCCGGGCACCTTGACGAACAGCGGGCCGCCGCTGTCGCCCTGGCACGAGTCCTTGCCGGCGCGGCCGGCGCAGATCTCGGTCGCCCGCTTGAGGTTCGGATAGGAGACCTTGCACTCGTCATCGGAGACGATCGGCACGGTCACCTCCTGCAGGCGGTCCGGCGCGTACTCGCCGGGACCCCCACCGCCGGGGCCGTCCGGGTCGAGGATGGTGCTGCCCCACCCGGCCGTGATGACGTTGCTGCCCGGGCGCTCGACCGCGTCCGTGCCGGGGGTGACGAGCTGGATCGGCGTGATGCCCGTGACGGAGCCGTCCAGGAACACCAGGGCCGCGTCGGCCTTGTCGTAGACCGAGATGCCGCCGACGCCGAACACCTGGCCGTCGTCCGCGGACTGGGAGGTGCGACCGACGACGATGCGCAGCTCCGGCGCGCCCTCCTCGGACAGCCAGTCCACGCAGTGGGCCGCGGTGAGCACCGCGCCGCGGGCGTCGATCAGCGTTCCACCACATCCGTGCTGCCAGGTCTCTTCGCCGGCCCATTTGAACTGCAGCGAAGCCATGAACGGGTACTTACCGTCGGGCACGTCGTCGCCGCCGATGATCTGCGTGGTCGGAGGCTTCGGCGGGTCGGCCGCCTGAGCCGCACCGCCCGGCCAGGCGGCCGTGACGGCCACCGCCATGGCGACGACCGCCACCATTGCTCGTACGTTGCGCATCCAATCGTTCCCTTCACCCATGTACCGGTGCCATTGACTGGTATCGACTGCTTACGCGTATCGATGTGAAGGGACGGTTAAGTCTTGCCCGAATGGACCTCAGCCGCCGGCCATGGCGCCGACGATCAGGTACGGCTCCTTCCCGGTCGCGACCGCCTCGGGCAGTTCGGCGTCCGGGTCCTCATGGGACAGATCCTCCTCGCAGGCGAAGAAGCGCACCAGCGGCCGCCGTTGGCCGGTGCGCCGGTCGCGCATCGTCCCGACCAGCATCGGAAAGCGCGCCTCGACCGCGTCGAGGACCGAACCTTGGGTGACCGGGCCGTCGACCTCCACCGACACCTCGCCACGGACGCCGGCGAGCGTGCGCAGGTGGGTGGGGAGCACGACCCGGATCACGGCAGGACCTGGGCCTCGACCGACAGCACGGGGGGCAGGTCGCGGACGATCGGCGCCCACGTGTCGCCGCTGTCGGAGGAGCCGTAGACCTGGCCGCCCGAGGTGCCGAAGTAGATGCCGCAGTCGTCCAGGGTGTCCACGGCCATCGCGTCGCGGAGCACGTTGACGTAGCAGTGCTGCTGGGGCAGGCCCGCGGTCAGCGGCTCCCAGGTGTCGCCGCCGGTGCGGCTGCGGTAGACGCGCAGCTTGCCGTCGGGGACGTAGTGCTCGGAGTCGCTGGTGATCGGGACGACGTAGATCGTCTCGGGCTCGTGGGCGTGCACCGCGATCGGGAAGCCGAAGTCGGTCGGCAGGTTGCCGCTGACCTCGCGCCACTGGCCGCCGGCGTCGTCGGTGCGCAGGACGTCCCAGTGCTTCTGCATGAACAGGGTCTGCGGCCGGGTCGGGTGTTGCGCCAGGCGGTGCACGCAGTGGCCGACCTCGGCGTCCTCGTCGGGGATGCCGGCGCTGCGCAGGCCCCGGTTGATCGGCAGCCACGACTGGCCGCCGTCGTCGGTGCGGAAGGCGCCGGCCGCCGAGATGGCCACGAACATGCGCTGCGGGTCGGCCGGGTCGAGGATGATCGTGTGCAGGCAGAGGCCGCCGGCGCCGGGCTGCCACTGCGGGCCGGTCGGGTGGTTGCGCAGCGCGGTCAGCTCGGTCCATTCGCGCCCGCCGTCGGTGGAGCGGTAGAGCGCGGCGTCCTCGCCGCCGGCGTACACGGTGTCGGGGTCGGTGCGGGACGGCTCGAGGTGCCAGATGCGCTTGAACTCCCACTTGCGGGGCGTCCCGTCGTACCAGAGGTGTTCGCCCACCTCGCCGTGGTAGCCGAAGTCGTTGCCCACCGCCTCCCACGATCGGCCGCCGTCGTCGGATCGGTGGATGACCTGGCCGAACCATCCGCCGGAGGCGGACGCCCAGAGCCGGTCGGGGTCGGCCGGCGACCCGGCCACGTGGTAGATCTCCCACCCGCCGAAGAACGGTCCTTCGACCGTCCAGTCCTTGCGGGCGCCGTCAGCAGTGAGGGTGAAGGCACCTTTCCGGGTGCCGACGAGCAGTCGGACGCGATTCATCTACGAGAGTCTGCCCGTCATGTGCGGTGAGCGCAGCAGTTCATCCATCCGGGTGGCGTCGAGCGGGGCGGCGTAGAGGTAGCAGCACCGTGAGCCGCGCGATCAGCTCGGGCGCTAACCGGCGAGGTGGGTGCGGAGCAGGCGTTGCAGGACGCCGCGTACGTCGGCGGTGGGGACGATGTCGAGGAGGGCCCGGACGATGTAGGGCTCGGGCTCCCGGTCGGCCACCGCCAGGCCGATGCGGGAGCCGCCGGAGCGGCCGGTCAGCGGGACCACCCGCATGCCGTCGGGGACGCCGAAGGTGTGCAGCCACGCGTGCGCGATGACGCTCGACCAGCGCCGGGTCGCGATGTGGGCGTACAGCGCGTCGACGGTGTCGGTCTCGACGGCGGGGGTGGGCGCCGGGCCGTGCGCCGCGAACAGGCCGTCGATGATGCGACGGTTCCGCATGCGGGGGGTGAGGAGCACCAGGGGAAGCTTGGCGACCTCGGCCCACGACACCGACGGGCGGTCGGCCAGCGGGCCGAGGGCGGGGGTCAGCAGCAGGTAGCGCTCCTCGTAGAGGGGCACGGTCCGCATGCCGGACAGGGTCTCGTCGTCCAGATAGGTGAGGGCGACGTCCAGTTCGAAGCCGGCGAGCTGGGCCGCCACCTCGCGGGAGGTCAGTGAGGTCAGCGTGACGCGAACCTCGGGATGCCGGGTGCACAGGGGCGTGATCAGCAGGGACGCCGCGGTCAGGGCGGTGGGGATGGCGCCCAGCCGCAGGGTGCCGGTGAGCTCGCCGCGCATCGAGGCCAGGTCCTGGTGCAGGGCGGTGGCCCCGGCCAGGATGCGCCGCGCCCACAGCAGCACCCGCTCGCCCTCCGGGGTCAGCCCGGCGAAGCGGTGACCGCGCAGGACGATCTGCACGTCGAGCTCCCGCTCCAGTTTCCGGATGGCGGTGGAGAGCGAGGGCTGGGAGACGTGGCAGGCGGCGGCCGCGCGGGCGAAGTGGCGTTCACGGGCCAGCGCGACGAGATATTCGAGCTCTCTCAACAGCACCGTCTGTGACATACTGCATACAGTAGACCACCAGGAGGTGTCTCGTGTCACAGATATCGACCGATGTCTACGGACGTCGTTATCGGGTGGGCGAGTCGGACGTCGAGCTGCTGGGCCGCCCACGCGTCTGGATGAAACGGTCGGCCTGGGCGGTGATGGCCGCGGTGAGTCTGTTCCAGTACGGGTACGCCGCGGTGCTGCCGATGGTCGTCGAGCGGAACGGCTGGACCGTCCGGCACGCGCTGCTGGTCCTCGCGGTCTGGGTGTTCTGTCAGGCCGGTTCGGCCGCCCCGGCGGCCTGGCTCTATCGCCGGTCCGGCCGCAACCCGGAACTCCTGCTCCTCGTCGCGGCGGCGCTCTGTGCCGCCGGACTCGTCTCCCTGGCCCACCAGAACAGCGGTTTCGGGTACGCCGTCTACGGCGGCCTCGGCACCGGACTGGCCTACGTGGTCAGCCTCGGCGTGGTGACCGAGTGGTTCCCGGAACGGGCCGCGAGCGCCGCGGGCGCGGTCAGCGGCGCCTTCGGCTACGGCGCCCTGCCGTTCGTGCTGCTCGCGAGCCTGTTCCTCGACCACGGCACGATCCTGCTCGACGTCGCCGCCGTCGTGGTGGCCGGCGTGCTCGTGACGGCCGCCCTGCTGATCCGCCGCCCGCCGGCCCACTGGTGGCCGTCCCATCTCGATCCCCATCGCTGGGCGGTGGACCGCACCCTCAACGCCAGCATCCCCAACAACCGTCCGGCCCTCCGTCACTTCTCCTTCCGGGCCGCGATCCGCTGCGGGGTCCTTCCGATCCTGTTCGTGGTCGTGGTGCTCACCTCGGTCATGGCCTTCTTCGACATCGCCGTGCTGGCCACCCATGACTGGCCTGCGGTCTCGATCGCCGTCCTCGCGGTCGCGACCGGGCTGGGCCGGTGGGCGAGCAGCCGGCTGTCCGACCGGCTGGGCCGCCGGCAGACCCTGGCGCTGGCCCTGTGGATCGGCGCCCTGGCCCAGTTCGCCCTGCTCGCGGCGGTGCAGAGCCAGGCCCCGGTGGCCGTCGCGATCAGCGGCGCGATCGCGGGGGCCGGCACCGGCGCGGGCTATTCGCTGCTCATCGGCCTGGTCCGGGACTGGTTCGGGGACGAGGCCACCCTGTCCAACTACGGCGTCGTCTACACCGGCAAGGCGGTGGGCGGCGTGCTCGGCATCATGCTCGCGACCGGTCAGTGGGCCTGGGGAGCGGCCGGCTGCCTCGGCCTGGTTGGTGCCCTGTTGGCCTATCGTCTGCGCCAGCCCGGCCGCCCGATGCTCACCCTGCCCCGCTGAACCGGGCCAGCAGATAGCCGCTGGCCTGCGACAACGCGGCCATTCAGCTCTTCTATCGATGTCTTTCCAGCACGCTCTGGACACACCACTGTTACATGCGACAACATACTGACTACGAAATACGGTATGCAATCCAACCACTACAGAGATCCGTCGTTGGAGCACCGCATTCGTCTCCGCGACCCGTTCAGCGTCGTACAGGAGGATCACGATGACAAAGGCACTCGAGGGCGTCCGAGTTCTCGACATGACACACGTCCAGTCCGGACCGTCGGCGACGCAACTGCTCGCCTGGCTCGGCGCGGACGTGATCAAGCTGGAAGCCCCCGGCCACGGCGACATCACCCGGAGCCAGCTCCGCGACCGGCCGGACGTGGACAGCCTCTATTTCACGATGCTCAACTGCAACAAGCGCAGTATCACGCTGAACATGAAGAATGACCAGGGCAAAGAGGTCTTCACGAAGCTGTTGTCCGAGGTGGACGTGCTCGTGGAGAACTTCGGCCCCGGCGTGGTCGACCGCTTCGGCTTCCCCTGGGAACGGCTGCAGGAGATCAACCCCGGGCTGGTGTACGCGTCGATCAAGGGTTTCGGCCCCGGCCGGTACGCGGGCTTCAAAGCGTACGAGGTGGTCGCCCAGGCCATGGGCGGCGCGATGAGCACCACCGGGTTCGAGGACGGGCCACCGACCGCGACCGGCGCCCAGATCGGCGACTCGGGCACCGGCATCCACCTGGTCGCCGGCATCCTGGCCGCGCTGCTGCACCGCACCCGCTCGGGCCGGGGCCAGCGGGTGCAGGTGGCGATGCAGGACGCGGTGCTCAACCTGTGCCGGGTCAAGCTGCGCGACCAGCAGCGGCTGGAGCACGGCCCGCTGGGCGAGTACCCGAACGAGAACTTCGGCGACGAGGTGCCGCGCTCGGGCAACGCGTCCGGCGGCGGGCAGCCGGGCTGGGCGGTCCGGTGCGCGCCGGGCGGTCCCAACGACTACATCTACGTGATCATCCAGCCCACCGGCTGGGCGCCGATCGCCGAGCTGATCGGCCGCCCCGAGCTGGCCGGCGATCCCGAGTGGAACACCCCGAAGGCGCGGCTGGACAAGCTGGACAAGGCGTTCCAGCTGATCGAGGAGTGGACCTCCAAGCACACCAAGTGGGCGGTGATGGAGGAGTTGAACGCGCACAACATCCCCTGCGGCCCGGTGCTGTCGACCCGCGAGCTGATCGAGGACGACACCCTGCGGACGCTCGGCTCGGTGGTCTCGGTCGAGCACCCGGAACGCGGCACGTTCAAGACGGTGGGCTGTCCGATCAAGCTCTCCGACTCGCCCGTGGACATCGAACGATCGCCGCTGCTGGGCGAGCACACCGACGAGATCCTCGCGGAGATCGGCTTCGAAGGCCGGGCCGCCGAACTGCGCGCCGCCGGCGCCATCTAGGGGAGGCCCGATGAACAAGAGCAAGGTGCAGGAGATCCTCGACCAGGTCGCGGCGGACGGCCGTTCGGCGCTGACCGCGCCGGAGGGACGAGCGGTGGCCGAGGCGTACGGGATCAGCACTCCCGCCGAAGGCCTGGCCACCAGCCCGGACGAGGCCGAGAAGCTGGCCCAGGCGATCGGCTTCCCGGTCGTCATGAAGATCGTGTCGCCCGACGTGCTGCACAAGACCGAGGCCGGCGGCGTGATCGTCGGGGTCGGCAGCCTGCCCGAGGTGGGCTGGGCGTTCGAGAAGATCCTGACGTCGGTCCGCGCGCACGTGCCCGGCGCCGACGTGCGTGGCGTGCAGATCCAGAAGCAGCTCGGCGGGGGCCACGAGGTCATCATCGGCGCGGTCACCGACCCCAGCTTCGGCAAGATCGTCGCCTTCGGGCTGGGCGGCGTGCTGGTCGAGGTGCTCAAGGACGTCACGTTCCGGCTGGCGCCGGTGACGCCGGAGACCGCGGCGTCGATGCTCGACGGCATCGCCGCGGCCGAGATCCTCAAGGGCGTACGCGGATCCGAACCGGCGAACCGCGAGCTGCTCATCGACCTGATCGTGCGGGTGTCGCAACTGGTGACCGACTTCCCGCAGCTGGCCGAGGTCGACCTGAACCCGGTGCTCGCCACCGGTGACTCGGCGATCGCGGTGGACGTACGCATCCTGGTCGACGAGGCCGCGGCCGGACGGCCGGAGACCTTCACCACCGAGCAGATCCTCGCCGCGATGAACCGCATCATGAAGCCGGCCGCGGTCGCCGTGATCGGCGCCTCCGCGGAGGCCGGCAAGATCGGCAACTCGGTGATGAAGAACCTGGTCAACGGCGGGTACGCCGGCCAGATCTTCCCGATCAACCCGAAGGCCGACGAGATCCTCGGCCTCAAGGCGGTCAAGTCGATCACCGACGTGCCGGGCGACGTGGACGTGGCGGTGTTCGCGATCCCGGCCAAGTTCGTCCCGCAGGCGCTGGACGAGGCCGGCGCCAAGGGGGTGGCCGGCGCGATCCTGATCCCGTCCGGCTTCGCCGAGACCGGCAACCAGGAGCTGCAGGACGAGGTGCTGGCCATCGCCCGGCGGCACGGCGTACGGATCCTCGGGCCGAACATCTACGGCTACTACTACACGCCGGAGAATCTGTCGGCGACGTTCTGCACCCCGTACGACGTACGCGGGGGAGTGGCCCTGTCGTCGCAGTCCGGCGGCATCGGCATGGCGATCCTCGGCTTCAGCCGCTCGGCCGGCATGGGTGTGTCGGCCATCGTGGGCGTCGGCAACAAGGCCGACATCGACGAGGACGACCTGCTCACCTTCTTCGAGCAGGACGACAACACCAACCTGATCGCGATGCACCTCGAGGACCTCAAGGACGGCCGGGCGTTCGCCGAGGTGGCCAAGCGGGTCTCGGCCACGAAGCCGGTCGTGGTGCTCAAGGCCGGCCGCACCGACCAGGGCGCCAAGGCGGCGGGCTCACACACCGGCGCGCTGGCCGGCAACGACAAGGTCTACGACGACATCCTGCGCGAGAGCGGCGTGATCCGGGCGCCGGGTCTCAACGACCTGCTCGAGTACGCCCGGGGCGTACCGTTGCTGCCCACGCCGGCCGGCGAGAACGTCGTCATCATCACCGGCGCCGGCGGGTCGGGCGTGCTGCTGTCGGACGCCTGTGTCGACAACGGCCTGAACCTGATGGCGATCCCGCCGGACCTCGACACCGCCTTCCGGGCCTACATCCCGCCGTTCGGCGCGGCCGGCAACCCGGTCGACATCACCGGCGGCGAACCACCGTCCACCTACCGCAACACGATCGCGCTGGGACTTTCCGACGAGCGGGTGCACGCCCTGATCCTCGGTTACTGGCACACGATCGTGACCCCGCCGATGACCTTTGCCGAATTGGTCGTCGACGTGGTCGAGGAGTTCCGCGCCAAGGGAATTCACAAGCCCGTCGTCGCCAGCCTTTCCGGTGACGTCGAGGTGGAGGAGGCGAGCGAACACCTCTATCGCCACGGGATTGTCGCTTATCCGTACGACACGGAGAAGCCGGTCGCGGTCCTCGGCGCGAAATATCGCTGGGCCCGCGCCGCGGGATTGATCACACCCGCATAACCACACACGTCTGGCGGCCCGCACAAAGGCGGGCCGCCAGACCGGAAAGAAAAGCGAGCTGCCGCCCCACGCGCCAACGTCGAACGGCAGCTCAAGGAAGCACAGCCAGGTCTGGACCTACATCGTCGCAGACCACCTGTCTCTGTCCTTCAAGGAGGTCCAGTCATGGTCTCGACACCAGACCGTCCACCTGCCGAAAAGTCTAACTCGAATACCGGATCCGGCAACGCGACAAACACCACAGTGAACGGTTACCGGGAGATCATCGACGGCAACGGCCGGCTGTATCGTCTCGGTGAGTCCGATCGTGAGTTGATGGGCCGGTCCCGCCGCTGGATGGTCTTCCTGCCGTGGGCCGCGATGATGGCGATCAGCTCGTCCGAGTACGCGTTCACCTCGGCCGAGGACACCCTCTCCGAGGCGCACGGCTGGCACGGCGCCCACATCTTCTGGCTCCTCGGCGTGTGGGTGTTCTTCCAGGCGGCGATCGCTTTCCCGACCGGGAAACTGCGCGAGAGCGGCCGCCTCTCGGCCCGGGCCGCGATGATGTGCGGTGCGGCCGGCACGATTCTCGGCTACCTCGCCCTGGCGTACGCGCCGAATGTGCTCGTGGCCTATCTCGGCTTCTCGGTCTTCGGCGGTCTCGGCGCCGGCATGGTCTATGCCACCTGCGTCAACATGGTCGGAAAGTGGTACCCGGAACGGCGGGGTGGCAAGACCGGTTTCGTCAACGGCGGCTTCGCGTACGGGTCGGTGCCGTTCATCTTCATCTTCACCAACTACATGGACGTCGGGAACTACGGCCCGTTGCTGGTGGCGGTCGGCATCTTCCTGGCCCTGGCCGTGGCGATCTCCGGCTTCTTCTTCCGGGACCCGCCGAAGAACTGGTGGCCCGAGCACGTCGACCCGCTCCGGGTGGCCGACGACCCGCGGGTGCGGCGTTCGCTGTCGAAGAACCCGCCGGCGGTCAAGCAATACCTTCCGCGCGAAGCCGCGCGTACCCCCGTGCTCTATCTGATGTGGTTCTGCCTGCTGATGACGGCCGGCGTGAACATCTTCGGCATCGCGTTCCAGGTGCCGTTCGGCAAGGAGATGGGCTTCGCCGGCGGCATCGTGGCGCTGGCGATGAGCCTCAAGGCCGTGGTCAACGGCACCGGCCGCGGCGTGATCGGCTGGATCTCCGACCGGTACGGCCGCCGCCAGACGCTGACCATCGTCTGCTGGGTGCTGGGCCTGGCCCAGTTCGCCGTCTTCCTCTCCGGCTCGATCGGCAACATGCCGCTGTTCCTGCTGGCGTCGATGATCTCCGGCTTCGGTGGCGGCGCGATCTTCCCGCTGTTCGCGGCGATGACCGCGGACTTCTTCGGGGAGAACAACAACGCCTCCAACTACGGCATGGTCTACAGCTCCAAGCTGGTCTCCGGCCTGGTCGGCTCGGGTCTGGGCGCGGTGGTCGTGGCGGCCTGGGGCTACGGCGGCGCGTTCCTGCTGGCCGGCTGCATCGGCCTGGTCACCGGCGTGCTGTCGTTCTCGCTCAAGCAGCCCGGCCGGCCCGGCGGGCTGGGGCCCGAGGCCGACGCGGTCCCGATGACCCGCGCCACCGTGGGTTAGCCCGACCTCGATCCCGAGCGGCCGGACTACCGGGGCCCTGGTGGTCCGGCCGCTTGTTCCATCGCGACACCATACTGTATACAGAAGACACAACGAGAGGAGACGGCGTGCGGATCGCGATTCTCGGCGCCGGTGCCATCGGCGCGTATGTCGGCGCCGCGCTGCACCGGGCCGGCGTGGAGGTCCACCTGATCGCCCGCGGCCCGCACCTCGCGGCCATCCGGCGCGACGGCGTCCAGGTGCGCAGCCCGAGGGGCGACTTCACCGCCCGTGCCCGGGCCACCGACGACCCCCACGAGGTGGGCCCGGTCGACTTCGTCTTCCTCGGGCTCAAGGCGCACGCCTACGCGTCGGCCGGCGCCCTGGTCGCGCCGCTGCTCGGCCCGCACACGGCGATCGTGGCGGCGCAGAACGGCATCCCGTGGTGGTACTTCCACGGGCTCACCGGCCACCCGCTCGAGGACCGCCGCATCGAGTCGGTCGACCCGGGCGGCGCCACCACCGCCGTCCTGCCGGTGGACCGGGCGATCGGCTGCGTCGTCTACTGCTCGACCGAGATCGAGAGCCCCGGCGTGATCCGTCACCTGGAGGGCACCCGCTTCTCGATCGGCGAGCCCGACCGTACCCGCTCCGACCGGTGCCTGAGCTTCGCCGAGGCGATGGTCGCGGGCGGGCTGAAGTGCCCGGTCGAGACGAACATCCGCGACGACATCTGGATCAAGCTGATGGGCAACGTCGCGTTCAACCCGCTCAGCGCGCTGACCCGGGCCACCCTGGCCGACATGTGCGGCCATCCGGGGGCTCGCGACCTGGTCGCCGGGATGATGCGGGAGACCGTCGCGGTGGCCACCGCGGCCGGCTGCGCGCCGTCGATCTCGATCGAACGGCGCATCGACGGCGCGGCCAAGGTGGGCCACCACAAGACATCGACGTTGCAGGACCTCGAGGCCGGCAAGGAGCTGGAACTCGAGGCCATCATCGGCGCGGTGGTCGAGCTGGCCGACATGACCGGCGTCCCGGCGCCCACGCTGCGCAACGTCTACGCCGCGGTGGATCTGCTCGCTCGCACGGTCACCGGCCCGTCCCCGGTGGGTGCGCGATGAACCTGCTGCCGGAGGTGCCCATGCCCGAGCCGGACCGTCCCCGCCGCAAACGTCGCGAGGCCGCCGCGCCGAGCCCGGCCTCGTTGGTCGACCCGGCGATCGCGGCGCCCGTGCGAGCCGCCGTGGCCGCCTGTCGCGAGCAGCGGGGCAACCTGATCCCGATCCTGCACGAGATCCAGCGAACCCTCGGGCACGTGCCCGACGACGCGGTGCCGGTGCTGGCCGAGGAGCTCAACCTCTCCCGGGCCGAGGTGCACGGCGTGATCACCTTCTACCACGACTTCCGCTCGATGCCGACGGTCGGCCACCAGGTGCGGGTGTGCCGCGGCGAGGCCTGCCAGGCGGTCGGCGCCGAGGCGCTGTTCGCCTCGGTGCCCGGTGCCGAGCAGGTGTTCTGCCTGGGCAACTGCGCGCTCGGCCCGTCGGCTCAGGTCGACGGCCGGCTGTACGGCCGGATGGACGCGGCCCGGCTGCGGGGGATGCTCTCATGACCACGGTCTACGTCCCGCGCGACTCGGCCGCCCGCTCGGTCGGCGCCGACCAGGTGGCCGCCGCCTTCGAGGCGGCCGGCCCATCCGTGACCGTGGTGCGTAACGGATCGCGCGGCATGCTCTGGCTCGAACCCCTGGTCGAGGTCGGCACCCCGGCCGGGCGGGTGGGTTACGGCTCGGTTGCCCCGGCCGACGTGCCGACGATCCTGGCCGGGGAGGCGGAATCCATCGGCGTGGTCGACGAGTTCCCCTGGCTGGCCTCGCAACAGCGGGTGACGTTCGCCCGGATGGGCCGCACCGACCCGCTGTCGCTGGACGACTATCTGGCCCACGGCGGCATGGCCGGGCTGCGCAAGGCGCGCACGATGACGCCGGCCGAGGTGGTCGCCGAGGTGACCGAGTCGGGGCTGCGCGGCCGGGGCGGCGCCGGGTTCCCGGCCGGCATCAAGTGGAAGACCGTGCTGGAGTGCGCGGGTGACCTGAAGTTCATCTGCTGCAACGCCGACGAGGGCGACAGCGGCACGTACGCCGACCGGATGGTCCTCGAAGGTGACCCGTTCATGCTGATCGAAGGCATGGCGATCGCGGCGTACGCGGTGGGCGCGGCCGAGGGCTACATCTACATCCGCTCGGAGTATCCGGACGGCATCGCGACGATGCTCTCCGCGATCCGGATCGCCGCGGAAGAAGGCTGGCTCGACGGCTTCCGGCTGGAGGTTCGCGTCGGCGGCGGCGCGTACATCTGCGGTGAGGAGACCTCGATGCTGGAGAGCCTGGAGGGCAAGCGGGGCATGGTCCGGGCCAAGCCGCCGATCCCGGCGTTCGAGGGGCTCTTCGGCCGGCCCACCGTGATCAACAACGTGCTGACCCTGGCCACCGTGCCGACCATCCTGGCCAACGGCGCCGCCGCCTATCAGGAGCTGGGCGTCGAGAGGTCGCGGGGCACGCAGGTGTTCCAGCTCGGCGGGAACATCGCCCGCGGCGGCATCGTCGAGACCGCGTTCGGCATCACGCTGGGCGAGCTGGTCGAGGGCTACGGCGGGGGTACGCGCAGCGGCCGCCCGGTCCGCGCGGTGCAGGTCGGCGGGCCGCTCGGGGCGTACCTTCCGGCCTCGCGGTTCGGCCTGCCGATGGACTACGAGGCGTTCGCCAAGGCCGGCGCCATGGTCGGGCACGGCGGCATCGTGGTCTTCGACGCCTCGGTGGACATGGCGGCCCAGGCCCGGTTCGCCTTCGAGTTCTGCGCCGCCGAGTCGTGCGGCAAATGCACGCCCTGCCGGGTCGGCGCGGTCCGCGGCGTCGAGGTGATCGACCGCATCCGCACCGGCGTCGACCGCGACGAGAACCTGGCCGTGCTCGAAGACCTGTGCGAGCTGATGACCGACGGCTCGCTGTGCGCGATGGGCGGGCTCACCCCGATGCCCGTACGCAGCGCGTTGACCCACTTCCCGGACGACTTCGAGGCGAGGCGGCCATGACCCTGCTCAAGGAACCCGACCACGGAACTCCCCGGCGCCCGGGGCCGGCGACGATCACCGTGGAGGTCGACGGCCTGCCCGTCACCGTGCCCGAGGGCACCTCGGTGATGCGCGCGGCGTCGCAGGCCGGCATCCCCATCCCCAAGCTCAGCCTGGAGGCCTTCGGGTCGTGCCGATTGTGCGTGGTCGAGATCGACGGCCGCCGCGGCACCCCGGCCTCGTGCACCACGCCGGTGACCCAGGGCATGCGGGTCAGCACCGAGACGCCCAGGCTCCAGCGGCTGCGCCGGGGCGTCATGGAGCTCTACATCTCCGACCATCCGCTGGACTGCCTGACCTGCCCGGCCAACGGCGACTGCGAGCTGCAGGACATGGCCGGCGCGGTCGGCCTGCGTCAGGTCCGTTACGGGTACGACGGGGCCAACCACCTCGACGCGCCGACCGACAGCAGCAACCCGTACTTCGACTTCGACGCCTCCAAGTGCATCGCCTGCTCGCGCTGCGTCCGCGCGTGTGACGAGGTGCAGGGCACGTTCGCGCTGACCATCGAGGGCCGCGGCTTCGAGTCCAAGGTGTCGCCCGGCGCCGGCGGCTCGTTCATGGAGTCCGAGTGTGTCTCCTGCGGCTCGTGCGTGCAGGCTTGCCCGACCGCCACGCTGCAGGAGAAGTCGGTGGTCCAGCTCGGCATGCCGAACCGTACGGTGATCACCACCTGCGCGTACTGCGGTGTGGGGTGTTCCTTCAAGGCCGAGCTGCGCGGCGACGAACTGGTGCGGATGGTGCCGTACAAGGACGGCGGCGCGAACGAGGGCCACAGCTGCGTCAAGGGCCGCTTCGCGTTCGGCTACGCCAGCCACCCCGACCGGAGGCTCAAGCCGATGGTCCGGGACACCATCGACGACGAGTGGCGCGAGGTGGAGTGGGACGAGGCCATCGGCACGGTCGCGAGCCGCCTGCGGGAGATCCAGCAGCGGCACGGCGCCGGGTCGATCGGCGCGATCTCGTCGTCGCGGTGCACCAACGAAGAGGTCTTCGTGGTGCAGAAGATGGTGCGTACGGCGTTCGGCAACAACAACATCGACACCTGCGCCCGGGTCTGCCACTCGCCGACCGGCTACGGCCTCAAGCAGACGTTCGGCGAATCGGCGGGTACGCAGGACTTCAAGTCGGTCGCCGAGGCCGACGTGATCGTGGTGATCGGCGCCAACCCGACCGACGGGCACCCGGTCTTCGCGTCCCGGATGAAGCGCCGTCTGCGGGAGGGCGCCCAGCTCATCGTCGTCGACCCGCGCCGGATCGACCTGGTCCGCTCGCCCCATATCGAGGCGGCGTACCACCTGCCGGTCCGTCCAGGCACCAATGTTGCTGTGGTCAACGCGATGTCCCATGTCGCGGTCACCGAGGGCCTGGTCGACCGGGCATTCGTCACCGAGCGCTGTGAGGACTTCGACTCCTGGGCCGCCTTCATCGCGCAGCCCGAGCACAGCCCCGAAGCGGTCGAGGTGATCACCGGCGTGCCCGCGGCCGACCTGCGCGCGGCCGCCCGGCTGTACGCGTCGGCCGGCAACGGCGCCATCTACTACGGGCTCGGCGTCACCGAGCACAGCCAGGGCTCCACGATGGTCATGGGGATGGCCAACCTGGCCATGGCCACCGGCAACATCGGCCGCGACGGCGTCGGCGTGAACCCGTTGCGCGGGCAGAACAACGTGCAGGGCTCCTGCGACATGGGCTCGTTCCCGCACGAGCTGCCCGGCTACCGGCACGTCTCCGACCAGGCCGTCCGCAGCGTCTTCGAGAACCTCTGGGGCCGTTCCCTGGAGAAGGAGCCCGGCCTGCGCATCCCGAACATGTTCGACGCCGCGGTCGACGGCAGCTTCCGCGGCCTGTTCGTGCACGGCGAGGACATCGCCCAGTCCGACCCCAACACCGCGCACGTCACCGTCGCGCTCCGGTCGATGGAGCTGGTCGTCGTGCAGGACCTGTTCCTCAACGAGACGGCCAAGTTCGCCCATGTCTTCCTGCCCGGCGCCTCCTTCCTGGAGAAGGACGGCACGTTCACCAACGCCGAGCGGCGGATCAACCGGGTCCGGTCGGTGATGCCGCCACGCACCGGCAAGCACGAGTGGGAGATCATCTGCGACATCGCCACCGCGATGGGCTACCCGATGAGCTACACCCACCCGAGCGAGATCATGGCCGAGATCGCCTCGGTGACCCCGACCTTCACCGGCGTCTCCTTCGAGGTGCTCGACAAGCTGGGCAGCGTCCAGTGGCCGTGCAACGAGAACGCGCCGGCCGGCACCCCGGTCATGCACATCGGCGAGTTCGTCCGGGGCAAGGGCAAGTTCGTGCGGACCGAGTACGTGCCCACCGAGGAACGCACCACCCGCCGCTTCCCGCTGGTCCTGACCACCGGCCGGATCCTGAGTCAGTACAACGTCGGCGCGCAGACCCGCCGCACCGGCAATGTCGCCTGGCACCCCGAGGACGTGCTCGAGGTGCACCCACACGACGCCGAGGACCGCGGCATCATCGACGGCGACCTGGTCACGCTGGCCAGCCGGGTGGGCGAGACCACGTTGCACGTCCGCGTATCGGACCGGATGCCGGTCGGCGTCGTCTACACGACCTTCCACCACCCGGTCACCGGCGCCAACGTGGTCACCACCGAGAACTCCGACTGGGCCACCAACTGCCCCGAGTACAAGGTGACCGCCGTCCAGGTCGCCCTCGCCCAACCCCTGGTGCGCCATGCCACCGAAGAGACCTATCTCGTAGCGGGCCAAGCCTGAGATGGCCGGCACCGTCCCGGCGGAACAGCGGATGATCAACGACATCGCACGGCAGTTCCGCCACCTGCCACCCGGCGAGGCGGCCGAGGCCATCGCCTCGCACGTCCGCCGGTTCTGGGACCCGCGCATGCGGGCCCAGTTGCAGGCGCTCGCCGATCAGGCGGCGCCCCTGGACCCGCTCGCCGTCGAGGCCGCTCGCCTCGTCGGCTGAGCTTCGCGCCCGGTGGTAGCCCAGAGCGGCATCCGACGCCCGGATGCCGTGCTGGGCTACCACTCGACCCCACTCGCGGGAGTGACATGCTGCTCAAGTCCGGAACTGACTGGCCCACCCTCTACGCGCGGTGCCGCCAGGTGGCGCCCCAAGCCTTCCTGCCCGACGGGCTCGCCAACTACTGGGGCGGGCTGTGGCGCGCCGGCGGCGCCACCACGCCGGGAGTGTCCCCGGTGGACGGCACCGAGATCGCCGGGGCGCCCGCTGTCGACCAGCTGACCGCCACGGCCGCCGTGCGGTCGGCGTACGACCAGCATCGAACCTGGGCCGACACCCCACTGAGCGAACGAAAAACGCGCGCGCTCGCCGCTCTCGACGCCCTGCGGGAGCATCGCGACCTGCTGTCCCTGCTGCTGGTCTGGGAGATCGGCAAACCGTGGCGGCTGGCCACGGCCGACGTCGACCGCTGCCTCGACGGCGTGCGCTGGTACGTCGACGAGATCGACGGCACGCCGCTGCCCGGGCCGGTGAGCAACATCGCCAGCTGGAACTACCCGATGAGCGTCCTGATGCACGCGATGCTGGTGCAGGTGCTGGCTGGCAACGCGGCGATCGGCAAGGCGCCCACCGACGGCGGGGTGAGCTGCCTGACCCTGGCCGTGGCGCTGGCCGCCCGCGAGGGACTGCCGCTCACGCTGATCAGCGGCAGCGGCGCGAAACTGTCGTCGGTGCTGGTCGGCGCGCCCGAGGTCGGCTGCGTGTCGTTCGTCGGCGGGCGCGACGTCGGCGGCCAGGTCGCGGCGCGGCTCCTCAGTACTGACAAGCCTCACGTGCTCGAGCAGGAGGGGCTCAACTGCTGGGGTGTGTGGGAGTTCAGCCAGTGGGAGCTGCTGTCCGGGTTGGTGCGCAAATCCTTCGAGTACGGGAAACAGCGCTGCACCGCCTACCCGCGCTACGTCGTGCAGCGCCGCCTCTTCGACGCGTTCCTGGCGGCGTACCTGCCGGCCGTGCGCGAGGTCCGCTTCGGCCACCCCCTGGCGGTCGCCGCGGCCGGCGACCCACTTCCCGACCTCGAGTACGGGCCCCTGATCAGCCACGCCAAGGCCAAGGAGCTGAACGACATCGTCGAGGTGGCGATCGCCCGCGGCGGCGTCCCGCTGCACCGCGGCTCGCTGTCCGACGGACGGTTCCTGCCCGGCCAGCCGACCGACGCCTACCTGCCGCCGGTGGCCATGCTGGCGCCGCCACGGTCGTCGCCGCTGCACCACGCCGAGCCGTTCGGCCCGGTCGACACGATCGTGCTGGTCGACACCGAGGCCGAGCTGCTGGCCGCGATGAACGCCTCGAACGGCTCGCTGGTGGCGTCGCTCGCCTGCGACGACGAGGCGCTGGCGGGGCGGCTCGCGGCCGACGTGCAGGCGTTCAAGGTGGGCATCAACCGGCCGCGGTCGCGGGGTGACCGGGACGAGGTGTTCGGCGGGCGCGGGGCGTCGTGGCGCGGGGCGTTCGTCGGCGGTTCGCTGCTCGTGCATTCGGTGACCTGCGGGGACGCTCCCCGGTACGGCAACTTCCCGTCCTATTCGAGCTATCCGTCGGTGTGACCCGTTGCCCATACGCGCTCAGAGCAGCTCTGAGCGCGTATAGGCAACACTCCGGCTCGGTGGCCCTGTCCGGAGTGCATCTGGGCGACTGTATGCTAAAACCACTGGCTGCCCGACCGCGGCCGCCGCCGGGCAGCGTCGCCGCGGCAAAGACCATGCGAACGTTTCCGGAGGACGCCATGCCCGACAGCACCACGCGGCGACCCCGCTCGGCGCGGCAGCCGCTGGAGCGGCCCGTGCCGCTGCGCCAGGCGGTCACCGACGTCATCTCCGACATGATCATCAACGGTGAGCTCCAGCCCGGCGAGCACCTCGTCGAGCAGGAGCTGGCGGCGCAGCTCGGGGTGAGCCGCCAGCCCGTCCGTGAGGCGTTGCAACGGCTGCATGCCGAGGGCTGGGTCGACCTGCGGCCGGCGCTGGGCGCGTTCGTGCACACCCCGACGCCCAAGGAGGCGGACGAGCTGCTCGGCGCGCGCTCGCTGCTGGAGGCCGAGTCGGCCCGGCTGGCCGCGGTGAACGCGACGCCCGAGACGGTCGAGCAGCTGTGGAAGCTCCAGGCCACCGGCGAGCAGGCGGTGGCCAAGGACGACGAGGCCGGCATGGTGGCCGCCAACGCCGCGCTGCACCAGCACATCCTCACGATGTCCGGCAACAAGATCATGGCCGAGCTGATCGGCATGGTCGACCGTCGGGTGCGGTGGTACTACCGGCCGATCGCGCGGGCCCGTGGCAAGGAGGCCTGGGACGAGCACCGTGAGCTGATCGAGACGATCGCGAGCGGGAACGGGCGCAAGGCCGGCGATCTGATGCGCAAGCACACCGAGCGGACCCGCAAGATCTACGAGCAGCGGGCGGAGACCACGTCGTAGTCCCCGCCCGCGCCACCGTGGACTACTTGTACATGGTCTGGTTCATGGTTCCCGGCGCGTAGGCGTCCGGATCGACCCAGACGTTGATCAGCGACGGCAGCCCCGACTCGCGGGCCCGTCGCAGCGCCGGCGCGATCTGGGCCGGGTCGCGCACCTCCTCGCCGTACCCCCCGAGCATCTCGGCGAACTTGTCGTAGTGCACGTCGCCCAGGGTGTTGCCGACCCGCTCGCGGGCCTCGCCGTACTTGCGCCTCTGGCCGTACCGGATCTGGTTCATCGACGAGTTGTTGCCGACCACGCCGACGAACGGCAGGCCGAAGCGCACCATCGTCTCGAAGTCCCAGCCGGTGAGGCTGAACGCGCCGTCGCCGAAGAGGCACACCACCTCACTGTCGGGGCGGGCGTACTTGGCCGCCATGGCGAACGGGATGCCGACGCCGAGCGTCCCCAGCGGGCCCGGGTCCATCCAGTGGCCCGGCGCCTTGGGCTGCACCACGCCGCCGGAGAACGTGACGATGTCGCCACCGTCGCCGATGAAGATCGAGTCCTCGGTGAGGAACTCGTTGATCTCGTGGGCGAGGCGCAGCGGGTGGATCGGGTCGGCGTCGGAGAGCTGGCGGGGGAGGCGCTTCTGGTACGCCGCGGTCTCCTCGGCGCGCAGCTCGTCGAACCAGGCCTGGCGGTTGCGCCGGTGGGACGCCTGGGTCACCGCGGCCAGGACGGCGCCCGGGTCACCGACGATCCCCAGGTCGATGTCGCGGTTCTTGCCGACCGTGCGGTAGTCCATGTCGATCTGGACGACCTTGGCCGTGGCCGGCAGCCGCCGGCCGTACCCCATCCGGAAGTCGAACGGGGTCCCCACGATGATGATCAGGTCGGCGTTGTTGAAGGCGTAACGCCGCGACAGGTGGAAGTGGTGCGGGTCGCCGGGCGGCAGCGTGCCCCGGGCGGCGCCGTTCATGTACGCCGGCACGTTGAGCTTGCGCACCATCTCGATCGCGGCGTCGGTGCCACGGCCGGTCCACACCTGGGTCCCGAGCAGGATGGCCGGCTTCTCCGACCGAGCGATCAACCCCGCCAGCGCCTCGACGGCGGCCGGGTCGCCGGCGCTCTTGGTGCTCGCGCGATACCGGCCGGGTGCGGGGATCGTGCAGTCGGCCAGCTTGACCTCGGCGTCCAGCACGTCGCGCGGAATCTCCAGGAAGGACGGTCCGGGCGCGCCGTTGTAGCACTCGCGGAACGCCATCGAGACCATGTCGGCGCTGCGTGAGGTGTGTGGGACGGTCGCGGCGAACTTGGTGATCGGCTGCATCATGTCGACGTGTGGCAGGTCCTGGAGGGACCCCATCTTGTGCTGGCTCAGCGCGCCCTGGCCGCCGATCAGCAGCATCGGGCTCTCGGCGCGGAAGGCGTTGGCCACGCCGGTGACCGCGTCGGTGGTGCCCGGCCCGGCGGTCACCACGGCCACGCCGGGTTTGCCGGTGATCCGCGCGTAGCCGTCGGCCGCGTGGGCGGCGACCTGCTCATGGCGTACGTCGACCACCTCGATGCCCTCGTCGATGCAGCCGTCGTAGATGTCGATGATGTGCCCGCCGCAGAGCGTGAAGATGACATCCACGCCCTCGGCCTTGAGCGCCTTGGCGACCAGGTGCCCGCCGGAGATGGTGTCGGGATCCTCGCTGGGGCGGCGCAGGATCTTCTCCGTGGACGACTCGGTGGCGGTCTGTGTCATGGTGCCTGCCCTCCGAATTGAAGACTGCATACCGTATGCGACCATCCTGGCCGCTCTACTTTGGCTTGTCCAGCCTATGGTAGACCACATATTGCATACAGTATGCTCCGAGAATGGATCTGCTGGAGCACCAGGCAATGCGTCTGTTCGCCGCTCATCAGGTGCCGGTCCCGGCCGGCGAGGTCGCGGCCTCGCCCTCGGCGGCCGGTGCCATCGCCGCCCGGCTCGGCGGCGCCACCGTCATCAAGGCCCAGGTCAAGGTGGGTGGGCGTGGCAAGGCCGGAGGGGTCAGGCTCGCGGCCACGCCGTCGGCCGCCGTCGCTTGCGCGGCCGAGATTCTCGGCATGGAGATCAAGGGCCATCGGGTACGCGAGGTGCTGGTCGCCTCGGCCTCCGACATCGTCACCGAGTACTACCTCGCCTTCCTGATCGACCGGTCGGCGCGGGAGATCATCGCGATGTTCTCCGAATCCGGTGGCATGGACATCGAGCAGGTGCCCGCGTCGTCGATCGTCCGTACCCCCATCGATCCTGGGCTCGGGCCGCCGGCTGACGCTTTTCCCGCGGACGTCGCTCCGGTCGCCGCGAAGTTGTGGGACGTGTTCATCGCGTCGGATGCCACGCTGGTCGAGGTCAACCCGCTGATCGTCGATGCCGCGGGTCGGGTGCTCGCCGTCGACGGCAAGGTGACGCTGGACGACAACGCCTTCTTCCGCCAGGACTTCTCGGACATCTCGACATCCCCGGAAGATCCGTCGGAGGCGCGGGCCGCCTCGCTGGGCCTCAACTATGTCAAGCTCGACGGCACGGTCGGCATCATCGGCAACGGGGCCGGCCTGGTCATGTCGACGCTCGACGTGGTGGCCGGGGCGGGCGCGCGGCCCGCCAACTTCCTGGACATCGGGGGCGGGGCCGGCGCGCAGGTCATGGCCGACGCGCTTTCCGTCGTACTCGACGACCCGGCAGTGAAATCGCTCCTGGTGAACGTCTTCGGCGGCATCACCGCCTGCGACGCCGTCGCCAACGGGATCATCCAGGCGCTGGACCGGCTGGGCGACGCCGTGACCCGGCCGATCGTGGTGCGGCTGGACGGCAACAACGCGGCCGCCGGGCGGGCGATCCTGGCCGCCGCGGCCCATCCCATGGTCACCCTGGTCGACACCATGGACGACGCGGCCGCTCGGGCCGCTGAGCTGGGAAAGGCGTAGTCATGGCGATCTGGCTGACCGAGAAATCCCGGGTCGTGGTGCAGGGCATGACCGGCGCCGAGGGCGCCAAACACACCCGCCGGATGCTGGCCGCGGGCACCGATGTGGTGGGCGGGGTGAACCCACGCAAGGCCGGTACGTCGTTCCAGGTCAAGGACACGTCCTTGCCGGTCTTCGCCTCGGTGGGTGAGGCAATGGAGGAAACCGGTGCGGACGTGTCCGTCATCTTCGTACCGCCGGCCTATTTGAAAACGGCTCTCGTCGAGGCCGTGGAGGCCGAGATCCCGCTCGCCGTGGTGGTCACCGAGGGCGTGCCGGTGCTCGACACCGCCGCCGCGTGGTCCCGTGCACGTGACAGCCGCACCCGGATCATCGGCCCGAACTGCCCCGGACTGATCAGCCCCGGCCGCGCCAACGCCGGCATCATCCCGGCCGACATCACCGGCCCCGGCCGCATCGCCTGGTGTCCAAATCGGGCACGCTGACCTACCAGCTGATGCACGAACTCCGTGACATCGGCTTCTCCACCTGCGTCGGCATCGGCGGCGACCCGATCATCGGCACCACCCACATCGACTGCCTGGCCGCCTTCGAGAACGACCCCGACACCGACGCGATCATCCTGGTCGGCGAGATCGGCGGCGACGCCGAGGAACGGGCCGCGTCGTACATCGCCTCGCACGTCACCAAGCCGGTGGTGGGCTACATCGCCGGCTTCACCGCCCCGCCCGGCAAGACCATGGGTCACGCGGGCGCGATCATCTCCGGCTCCTCGGGTACGGCCACCGCCAAGGCCGCGGCGCTGGAGGCGGCCGGCGTCCAGGTCGGCCGGACCCCTACCGAGACGGCGTCGTTGCTGCGCGCGGTTCGGCCAGGAACTCCCTGAGCCGCGGCTCCGGCGAGCCGGTCCACGGCCCGGCGGGCATCCGGCCCTGCCCCTCAGCCGGGGCTGGAGCGGCCGAGGCGCCAGTAGCCGAAGAAGGCGATGTCGGACTTGGCGACGCCGCGGTCGTTGACCAGGTGGCGGCGGACGCCGGTCGCGAGCTTGGACTCGCCGGCCACCCAGGTGTAGAAGCGGCCCGGTGGCAGGTCGGCCTCCTGGACCGTGGCCAAGGCCAGCGCGCCCGGCCGGGCGGGACCGTCGGGGCGGGGGAGCCAGTGGATGCGGGCGCCGGGCGGGGCGGTCACCGAGGGGCGGATGTCGGCCGCCGACGGGACCTCGAGGAACACCTCGGCCACCAGGGAGTCGGGGGCATGCTCCAGGATGGACAGGATCGCCGGGAGGGCGGTCTCCTCGCCGACCAGCAGGTGCCACTCGGCCTCGGCCGGGGGCAGGTAGGAGATGCCCATGTCGAAGAGGCCGGCGGGGTCGCCGGGGCGGGCCCGGGTGGCCCACGCGGCGGCGGGAGCATCGCCGTGCAGGGCGAACTCGATGTCGACCTCGCGCAAGGCGGGGCGGGCGCGGCGGATCGTGTAGTTGCGTACCCAGGGGCGCACGGTTTTGGGCAGCAGCAGGACTTGAGCCATCCAGGCCTCGTTGTTGAGGGTCGGCATGCGTAGCGTGGGCTGACCGGACCGGGGGAAGAACAGCCGCACGGTCTGGTCGAAGCCCAGCGGCAGGAAGTGTTCCAGCTCAGGCCCGCCGAGGGTGATGGTGCGGAAGGCGGGGCTGGTCTGTTCGACCCGGCGCACCGTCGAGGTGATCATTCTTCGGGCCGTCGGCCATTGCACCTTCGGCAGGATGTCCCAGCTCATGACATTATTGTGAGCAATTACTCGCCTTCTTGGAAACTCGCTTTCGCAGAGGAGGGGCGCATGCGCGACGTGGAGCCTCGTAAGCAGCCGCGACAGGTGCGGGCGGAACTCACCCGGCAGCGGATCCTGGCCGCGGCTGCTCACGTTTTTGTCGAGCACGGGTACGCCGCCGGCACCACCAACCGCATCGCCGAGCGGGCCCGGGTGTCGATCGGGTCGCTGTACCAGTACTTCCCGAACAAGGGCGCCATCCTGGCCGGGCTGCTGGCCCAGCACCTCGACGCCGGCGTCGCGACGTACCACGCGAACCAGCAACCGGAACGGCTGGCCGACATCGTGCGGCTGTTCGTGCGCACCGCGATCGACAACCACCGGGACGACCCGCGGCTGCTGCGGATGCTGATCGAGCAGGCGCCGTGGTCGCCGGGGCTGGTCAGCCGGCTCGAGGGGTATCAGCGCGAGCGGGTCGCCGAGGTGCGGGCGCTGCTGGAGAGCCATCCGGAGGTGCGCGTCGCCGACACCGGCACCGCCGCCCAGATGATCGTCGCCACCGTCGAGGTGGTCGTCCATCAGCTGGCGGCCGGCACCAATCCGCTCGACGAGTCGCGGCTCGAGGACGAGATGGTGCGGATGCTGACCGCCTATCTCACGAGTACTCCCTGACCGCGTCGATCGCGGCGCCGTGCGGGGTGTTCGCCTCGCGCTCGATCATGATCTCGACCAGGACCGGGCGGCTGGTGCGGGCCGCCTCCTTGCGGGCCCACTCGATGGCGTCCCGGATGTCGCCCGGGTCGAGGACACGGCGGCCGGAACACCCGTACGCCTCCATGATCTTGACGTTGTCCGTGCCGTACGTGTCGTAGTGGATGTCGACCTCGTAGTTGATCGCGTACGGGAGCTCGGCCTGCCGGATCAGCCCGAGGTACTCGTTGTTCAGCATGATCAGCACGAACGGGATGTCGTACTGCGCGGCCACGGCCAGCTCCTCGACCAGGAACTGGAAGCCGTAGTCGCCGACCACGCCGACCACCTCGGCCGACGGCGCCGCCTTCTTCACGCCGATCGCCGCCGGGATCTCCCAGCCGAGCGGTCCGGCCTGCCCGCACACCTGGTAGCGGCGCGGCTCGTGCACCTTCTGATGTTGCCCGCCCCAGATCTGGTAGAGCCCGATCGCGGTGACGAAGTAGGTGTCCGGCCCGAAGATCTCGTTGATCTCCTTGTAGACGCGCGGCGCCTTGACCGGCACGTCGTCGTAGTCCTCGCGGCGGGTGAGGGTCCTTTTCAGTTCGTCGATCCGCGTGAGCCACTTTGTCGTTTCGCAGGTAGCTGACCGGCGCCGGGCCGCGGCGAGCAGCTCACGCAGGAAGATCCGGGCGTCCGAGACCACGCCCAGGTCGGGGCCGAAAACCCGGCCGATCTGGGTCGGCTCCACGTCGACGTGGATGAACTTACGGTCGCCGCGGTAGACGTCGAGCGCGCCGGTGTGCCGGTCGCCGAACCGCGCCCCGACCGCCAGCACCAGGTCGGACTCCAGGAACGACGCGTTGCCGTACCGCTGCGAGGTCTGGATCCCGGTCATGCCGGCGTGCAGCGGATGATCGTCGTCGAGCGCGCCCTTGCCCATCAGCGTCACCTGTACGGGCACCCGCAACTGCTCGGCCACGTCGCGCAACTCGACCGCCGCGTCGGCCAGGATCACCCCGCCTCCGGCCAGGATCAGCGGGCGTTCGGCGGCGAGCAGCAGGTCGAGCGCCTTCTCGACGCGCGGCAGGTGCGGGCGGACCGGCGTCACCGGCAGCGGCGCGTCCACCGACGCGTCCCATTCGATCAGTTCCTTCTGTACGTCGAGCGGCAGGTCGATGAGCACCGGGCCGGGCCGCCCCGACCGGGCCACCTGGAACGCCTTCCGGAAGATCCACGGCGCCTGGGCCGCCTCCTTGACCTGCACCGCCCACTTGGTCACCGGCTCGGCGACGGCCACGATGTCGACCGCCTGGAACGCCTCCTGGTGCAGCTTGGCCGACACCGCCTGACCGGTGACGCAGATGATCGGCACCGAGTCGGCCTGGGCCGTGTAGAGCCCGGTGATCATGTTGGTGCCGGCCGGGCCGGACGTGCCGATCGCGACGCCCACGTTGCCGGTCGTACGGGACCAGCCGTCGGCCATGTGGGTGGCGCCCTCCTCGTGGCGCACGATCAGGTGCTCGATCCGGCCGTCGGCCTCCATCGCGTGGTAGAGCGGCAGGATGGCGGCGCCGGGACAGCCGAAGACCGTGGTCACGCCCTCCGAGCGGAGCACCTCGACGACGGCCTGCATGGCGGGGACCTTCGGCATGGCAAAACCTTTCTGCGGGGTACGGAGGGAAGCGCCGGTGTTGCCTATACGCGCTCAGAGCTGCTCTGAGCGCGTATAGGCAACGGTCACTCGCGACCGGAGAGTGCCGTCGTCACGGTCAGCAGCGCGGAGTGGTCGTCGCCGCCGTGACCCATCGCTCGCGCGGCCGCCACCAGCTGGGCGACCAGCCCCGAGAGCGGGAGCGCCACGTTCGCGCGGCGGGCGGCGTCCAGCACGATGCCCATGTCCTTGTGGTGCAGGTCGATCCGGAAGCCCGGCTGGAACTCGCGGGCGATCATCGAGGCGCGTTTGAGGTCGAGGATCCGGCTCGCGGCCAGCCCGCCGGCCAGCACGTCGAGGCCCTTGGCCGGGTCGACGCCGGACGCCTCCAGCAGCACGATGGCCTCGCCGACCAGCCCGTAGACGCCGGCCACGACGAGCTGGTTGGCCGCCTTCACGACCTGGCCGGCGCCGTGGTCGCCGACGTGCACGACGTTCTGGCCGAGCACCTCGAGGATCGGGCGCGCGGCGGCGACGTCGTCCGGCGTACCCCCGACCATGATGGACAGAGTCGCCTGCTTGGCACTCACCTCGCCGCCGGAGACGGGTGCGTCGAGAACCCGGAGGCCGCGCTCGGCGCCGGCCTTGGCCACCGCGACCGACGTCTCCGGGCGGATCGTGCTCATGTCGATCAGCAGCGTGCCCGGCTTGGCCCGGGCCAGCACGCCGTCCTCGCCGAACGCGACCTGCTCGACGTGGGTGTGGTCGGGCAGCATGGTGATCACCACCTCGGCGTCGGCCACCGCGTCGCCGACACTCGCCGCCGCGCGCCCGCCGATCGCGCCGAGCTGCCGCACCGGGGCGGGCTGCACGTCGAAGCCGGCCACCCGATGTCCCGCCGCGATCAGGTGGCTGGCCATCGGCGATCCCATGATTCCCAGCCCGACGAAACCGATGTTCATGACACGACCTCCCGGTTCAGCCAGCCGAAGCTGCTCGTGGTGTCCGTGCTGGGGGCGTACTCCAGGCCGACGTGCCCGCGGTAGCCGTGGGAGACCAGCCGGTCGACCACACCGATCAGGTCGACCGACCCGGTGCCCGGCTCGTGCCGGCCCGGGGCGTCGGCGATCTGCACGTGCCCGATCCGTGGGGTCAGCTTGTGCAGGGTGCTGAGGTCGTCGCCGTTGACCGCGAGGTGGTAGAGGTCGGCGAGCAGGCGCAGGTTGTCACGGCGGGGGAGCCGGTCGATCACGGCGAGCGCGTCGGCCGCCTTGCGCAGCGGATAGCGCGGCACCCCGCTCAGCGGCTCGATCACCAGCTGCGCGTCGATCCGCCCGGCGAAGTGGGCGGCGTGTGCGAGCGCCTCGATCGCGATGTCGTCCTGCCGCCCCGGGTCGACGCCGGGCAGCCGGTTGCCGTAGAGCGCGTTGAACGTCCGGCACCCGGTGCGTACGCCGATGTCCACGGCCACGTTGACGCTGTCCAGGAACTCGCGGGTACGGCCGGGCCAGGAGACCAGCCCGCGATCGCCGGCGGCCAGATCACCGCCGAAGAAGTTGAGCGCGACGAGGCGCACATCGGCGTCGGCGATGGCCGCGACGAACCGGTCGACCTCGGCCGCCGGCGGGTCGGCCGAGGCGAACGGCCACCAGAACTCGACCGCCTCGAACCCGGCGGCACGGGCCGCCGCCGGCCGGTCCAGCAGCGGCACCTCGGTGAAGAGCATCGACAGATTGACGTCGTACGACCACAGCGCGTCCGTCATTCCGGTATCCTGTATGCAGTATGTAAGACTGTCAAGGCCGGGTGACATCGGACCCGTTGTCCATCGTCCCGCCCCGGCCGTGAGCTGCACTTCTCCCATGAAGACTCTGGTTGCCGCGCTGTCGTCCGTCCTCGTCGCCACCTCGTTGGCCTGGCCACGTGATCAGCTCGAACTCCGCTACGCCGGCGATCTGGCCGGGCCGGCCCTCGTCGCCGACTCCAGTGGCAACGCCGTGCACGGCGCCATCGCGACCGGCGGCACGGGCACGGTCACGACACCGTCCGAGCCCGGCCGTGGCCCCTTCCTCCGCTTCCCCGGCGGCAGCTGCACGGTCGCACCCTGCCCGCAGGGCGTCATCCGCCCGACCAGCACGGTCACGCTGGTCCCGGGCAGCGAGGGCGAGGGCCGCTTTGTGTACGGCGCCGACATCCGCCTCACCGAGCCACCGTCACCGGCCGCCGGCATGAACGTCTTCCAGTTCGGGGCGGCCGGCGCCGGCCTCAGCCAGTGGAAGCTCCAGGTCGACTACGGCCGCCCGTCCTGCCGCTGGTCCGACGGCACGCAGGTGGTGCTGTTGCCGGCCGGCCCGGAGAACTTCCAGATGACCGTCGGCCGCTGGTACCGGGTCACCTGCAGCCGCAAGGCGCGGGTGCTCTTCTCGATCCGGGTGGACGACCCGGCCACCGGCTTCCCGCTGCTGGTGCCGCGCTTCCAGACCGTCCGCATGGCCGGCATCATGCCCACCGGCTCCGTCGTCATCGGCGGCAAGCGCATCAACGCCACCCAGTCCGACATCGACACCGACCAGTTCCACGGCGACCTCGACACCATCGAGTTCGGCCGCCGCTCCGACTGATCGACGGACGAACCTCTGAGTGGCATCGAGCGTGTTGACCGGTCCTGTGCCGGAGATTGCGCATCGGCCACGGCGCGCCGCGGGCTAGTTACGCGGCTGCCGTTCCGTCGCCACCGAGCGGGCCGTCGGCGGAGATCAGATCTTCGGCTTCGGTGAGGTAGGAGGCGTAGCCCGCCGGGTCGGTGGCCCGGAAGGCGTCCATCGCCCGAATCGACCGAAGCTGGGCATGCTCGTCGAGCAGCGCCCGAACGGTCTCTTCGGCGCTGGCGCCGTCGAAGTCTTCCCGAGCGGCGTCGGCCAACCGGGTCTAGTTTGGGCCCCCGGAATATCCCCGCGCGTCACTGTGGCCTATCGCTCAGGCGGGGGCGAGGCGGTGGCGCAAGGGGTCGTCGAGGAGAGCGGCGAAGGCCAAGGATCAGTCGATGACCTGGCGCAACCTCTCGGCGAAGGCGGCGGCGAGCGAGATGAAGCCGCCGTGGTCGCCCGGGAACTCGGTCATCGGGACGCCCAGCCGCTCGGCCAGCGCGGCCGACGTGCGGTGGGTCAGCAGCCCGCCCGACCCGGCGCCGATGCCCACGACGATGCGGGCCGGTCCGGCCGTCAGGGCCGCGATGTCCGGCACGTAGGTGGTGGTGCCGCGCAACTCGTACGCGAAGAACCGCTCGTTGTCCTTGATGTCCTGCTCGGACGGCGGCGGCATGTCCGGCATATCGGCCAGGTCGTAGCCGGCGGTCCGCATGAAGAGGCCGAACGCGGGCCCGGCGCCGTGAGCGTGGAACGTGCGGATGATCTCGTCCGTCGTCGCGTGCCGCGCGGCCGCGTCGGGGAGCAGGTCGAGCACGGGAGGTTCGTGGGCGACGAGCGTACGCACGCGGCGCGGATGCCGGGTGACCAGCGCGAGCCCGGTCACCGCCCCGCCGCTGGAGCCGAACACGTCGGCGGTGCCGGCGCCGACCGCGTCGAGCACCGCGGCCAGGTCGTCGGCCCGCAGGTCGGGCGTGGAGTCCTGGTCCGGGTCGTCGAGCGTGCTGGCGCCGATGCCCCGCGGGTCGTGCGTGACCACGGTGTGGTCGCCGGCCATGGCCTCGGCCAGCGGCTCGAAGAACCGCGCGCCCATCGGCGAACCGGTCAGCACCAGCGCCGGTCCGCTTCCGCGGACCTGGATGAAGAGCTTGCCGCCGGGCACGGTGATCAGGTCGGTCTCGGTCATCGGTTCCTCCTGGTGTTCTCGGGTACGCAAGAAGGACCGTTCTGGTTACCGAAATTCATCGGTTAATCGGAGATGAATTTCTGGCCGGGCGAATCGTCCGTTCCGTCGGCCTCGGCGGTGGCGGCCAGCCGCCGCTCCCGCTTGCCCCGGGCGATCTCGGTGGCGAGCGCGTCGAGGTGTGGCGTCCAGAGCCGGCGGAAGCGGCCGAGCCACTGGTCCGCCTCGCGCAGGGCGCTGTCGTCGACCGCGTAGAGGCGGCGGGTGCCCTCCGCGCGCACGGTGGCGAAACCGTTGTCCCGCAACACCCTCAGGTGCTGGGAGACGGCCGGCTGGGTGATGCCGAACTCTTCCCGGACGATCGCGGTGACGGCGCCCGAGGACTGCTCGCCGTCGGCCAGCAACTCGAGGATGCGCCGCCGGACCGGGTCGCCCAGGACGTCGAACGCGTGCATGGTCCGACAATATCAGGATTGCCTTATATAACGACCCCTCGACTCGTGCGAACGGTGCCGCGCACCTGGCCCGAAGGGTTGCTTCTGACCCGTCCGCATCCCACAGTTATGCAGATGGGGGCCGGTGCAGGCATCATGCATCGCGGTTAACAAACGAAGGGGAAGCTGGATCATGGCGGAGATCCATCACCTGGCTCATGGATGGGTGACGCCCTCAGTCAGCTACGTGCTCTCGGTGCTCGGGTCCCTGCTGGGCCTCACCTGCGCGGTGCGGTTCCGCACCGCGGCCAGCTCCGGGGCCCGTAACTTCTGGCTGATCCTGGCGGCGGTCGCGATCGGTGGCACAGGCATCTGGACCATGCACTTCGTGGCGATGCTCGGGTTCGACGTGGTCGGCACGCCGATCCGGTACGACGTCGGCCTGACCGCGGCGAGCGCCCTGCTCGGCATCGTGGCGGTCGGCATCGGCCTGGCGCTCGCGCTGTACGGCAGCGGCGCCCAGCAGCTGCGGATCATCATCGGCGGCGTGCTGGCCGGCCTGGGCGTGGCGGGCATGCACTACACCGGCATGGCGGCCATGCACCTGGACGGCGAGATCGACTACAGCGCCACCCGGGTCGGCATGTCGATCGGCATCGCGGTGGTCGCCGCGGCCGTCGCGCTGTGGCTGGCCGTGACCGTACGCAAACCCGTGGCCATCCTGGCCGCCGCCCTGATCATGGGCGTGGCCGTGAACGGCATGCACTTCACCGGCATGTCCGCCATGTCGGTCCGCCTCGAGCCGTCGGGCACGCCGCTCTCCGGCGCCACCGCCACGCAACTGCTCCTGCCGATCGGGCTGACCGTGGTGTTCGCGGTGCTCGGCCTGCTGTACGCGCTGATGGCCGCGCCGACCGAGGAGGACCTGGCCGGGCTGGCGTACCTGGCGGCCCGGCAGGACGGCTCGGCGCCCGCCCCGGCCCCGGCCCGCCCGGTGTTCGGCGGCGTGCCGCAGCAGCGATCGGCGCCCGCGCCCCAGCAGCGGCCGCCCGCGCCCCAGCAGCGACCGGCCGCGGCCCAGCCCGCGCCGGTGCCGCGTCCGGTGCAGCAGCGCCAGCCGCAGCGGCAGTACCAGCCGCCGCAGCAGCCGATCGGCGGCCCGCCGTCGCTGGGCGAGCGGCTCGGATCGCTGCAACGCGAGCAGGCCGACAAGGCCGCACAGTCCCGGGCCGACAGCGACGAGGACACCCGGTGGATCGGCCCGCAGGGCCCGCGCCGGATGCCGACCGCGGACAGCAGCTGGACCTTCCGCGACCGCGCCGACAGCTAGACAACCAGACAGCCACCCCAGAAGGGCCTGGTGCGGGTACGCACCGGGCCTTTCGGCTGTCCGGGGGACCTTTGGTCGCCGACGGTCGTCGTGAACCGGGGGCCGACCGGACGACCGTGTTGACCTTGCGGGTGATGACGCTGGGTGACTACTGATCGACGATCGAAGGACGGCAGCATTCGGTGGACTGCCGCCTTTTCTCGTTGGGTGGTGGCATGTCCGTGGACGTCGGAATCCTCGGCACCGGTTCGTACCTTCCTTACCGGGAGGTGACCAACGTCGAACTGGCAACCCTGGTCCCGGGGGCTGATCCGGACTGGGTGGCGCGTAAGACGCTGATCGGGGCGCGCCGGTTCGCGGCGCCCGACGAGGCCGCCTCGGACCTCGCCGCGAAGGCCGCGATCCCCGCTCTGGAGGCGGCCGGCCTAGCCGCGGGCGACCTCGACTACGTGATCGTCTCCACCTCCACCGGTGACTCTCCGCAACCGCCGACGGCCACCCTGGTGCAGGGGCTGATCGGCGCCGACCGGGCCGCGTGCTTCGACATCAACGTGGTCTGCGCCGGCTTCGTCTTCGCCCTGTCGATGGCGCGCAGCCTGGTGGCCGTCCAGCCGGACGCCAAGGTGCTGGTGATCGCCTCGGACGTCTACTCGCGCATCCTCGACTTCAACGACCGGCGGACGGCCGTGCTCTTCGGCGACGGCGCGGGCGCGGTGGTGGTCGGCGCGGTGCCCGAGGGCTACGGCATCCTCGAGACCGAGCTGGTCAGCCGGGGCGCCGCGCACCAGCTGATCCGGGTCGAGGCGGGCGGCAGCCGCAAGCCGGCCTCGCACGAGACGGTGGACAACGGCGACCACTTCTTCCGGATGGACGGACGCGGCGTCCGCGAGTTCGTCGCCGAGCACGTGCCGCCGGTGCTGGCCGGGATGCTGGAGCGGGCCGGCATGCACGCCAAGGACATCGACCACTTCGTGCCCCACCAGGCCAACGGCGTGATGCTGCGCGAGCTGGTCGACCTGGCCTCACTGGACGGCGCGACCACCCACCTGACCCTGGAGCGCTACGGCAACGTGGGCAGCGCCTCGGTGCCGGTCACCCTGGACGCGGCCGCCCGCTCCGGCGCCCTGCGCGACGGCGACCTGGTCCTGCTGGCCGGCTTCGGCGGCGGCATGGCCGTGGGCGCGGCCGTGCTCCGCTGGCACCCCTGACCAGGAAGGGGCGGTCAGGACCTCGACTGGGCTGGTCCTGGCCCGCCCCTTCCGCCGGCTGACGCCCTACGGCTTGATCTCTTTCCAGCCCTGGATCCAGGCCGGATCCCAGCTGCCGCTGGAGTAGCGCGTGCGGTGCCACCACCGGTGGTCGTTCAGGCCCCAGCAGTTGATGACCATGTTCCACCGGTCGTGGTACGCGCTCTTCTCGAGCCCGCCCCCGGGGCCGTTCGGATCACAGTTGCCGCCCATGTTGACCCATTCGGACGTGGCTGTCTCGGTGTTCCACTTCGTCCACACGTTGCGGTCGGTGCCGATCACGAAGTCCTGGATCGTGTCGTACGGCGTGATCCAGCGGGTATGACTGTCGCAGTAGAACGTGCCGCCCCATCGTTCGACGTAGCACATCACCAGCTGGTTGTCGTAGAAGCGGGTCCCGCCGGGATTGATCCGCCCGGCCGCCGCGGCGGGTGTCGCGACCGCCCCGAGAAGGGCCGTCACCGCGGCCATCACCAGGCCGGCCCGATGCGCCATTCGCTTTTGCATGCGGGGCAGTGCACCACGCTCCGGCCGACCGGAAACGGATCGTGCGGAAAACCGCACGGCGTGCCGACAAAACGGACCGGGGTAGTCCCGTGCCGTCCCCTGTGGTTCCATGACCCCGGCCAGGTCATTGGGGGGTGTCGATGGCGCGTCGGATGTCGGTGGCGATCGGTGCGGCGGTGCCGGATCTCGCACGGTGGGGTTTGTCGAGCGACGCCGACCTCATCTATCGCACCCTCGTGACGATGGGTGCCCGGAACGCGCACGGGCTCGCCGTCGAGCTCGGCCTCCCGGCGCGGCGGGTCGAGGACGCGCTCGCCGAGCTGCGGGCGGTGGGTGCGGCCGCCGGCGATCGGTCGATCTGGGCGCCGCGGCCGCCGGCCGAGGTGGTCGAGGCGCTGCGCCGCCGCCGGCTCCGCCCGGCCGATCGAAATGCTCAGGTACGTACACATCACGCCGTCGTCCGACGGATGGCGGGACGGCACGGCGTGGCGGCGCTCGGCGGCGAGCTGGGCGACGGCGTGCGCTACCTGCCGACCCGCGAGCTGACCCGGCGCCGGCTGGCCGAGCTGATGGCCGCCGAGCGGGTCGAACACCTGGCGATCAACACGGAACAGTCGTTCGACGCCGCCTCGGCCCGGGCGGCGGCGCCGCTGAGCCGGCAGATCATCGAGCGTGGCGTACGCATGCGTGTGCTCGGCCTCCCGCCCGCCGACCGCGACCTGCACGTGGACACCACGGTGTTGGACCACCCGTTCCTCGGCTACCGCGAGGCGCCCGAGATGCCGATGAAGCTGCTGGTCATCGACCGGCGGCAGGTGCTGTTCCCGGCCGACCCGGCCGACCTGGAACGCGGCTACCTGGAGATCAGCCAGCCGGGTGTGGTCCGCGCGCTGGTCACGCTCTTCGAACAGCACTGGGCGCAGGCCACCGACCCGCGGGAGCACGGGATGCCGCACATCACCCTGGACGATCGCGAGCGGGAGCTGGTCTCGCTGCTCGCCCTCGGCTACACCGACCTGAGCGCGGCCGCCCGCATGCGGATCAGCACCCGCCTCGTCACCAAGATCATGCGCAACCTGATGGACCGGCTCGGCGTCGAGAACCGCTTCCAGCTCGGCATGGTCCTCGGCGCCGCCCGCCAGACCCCGATGCCACCCGCAACCTGCGAGGAGAACCGCTGATGTCCCGTCGTCGATGGTTGCCGATCATCATCGTGCCCGTGCTCGCCGCGGCGATCACCCTGATCGGCGCCCGGCCCAGCCTGGCCGGGGACGCGTACTGGCTCGGCGGCCCGATCTGTGCCACCGGCACCCTGACCGCTGGCCCGCGGACCGGCGACCCGGTCGAGACCCCGCTGCAGGTGACCATCACCCCGTGCGAGGGAACCACCCAGGCGGTGGCCGACCGGGGGCGCTGGGGGCTGGCCAGGTTCTACGACACCGGCGCTGAACTCGGGGCGAACGGTTACCGGTTCGGTATCGCGCCCACGTTCAACCGAGGGACGACGCCTTACGGGATCCGTGACGGCGTTCTGCGCCTGCGGGCGACCTGCCTGGTGACGAATCAGTTCAACCGGCTCGCTTGCCTCCGCATCGACGCGGTCGGCCCGGCGGGCACCATCGTGACCCAGCCCCTTGCCGTCGACGACCCGCTCGTCGCACCCACCCCGAGGATCGTCGGGTCGAACAACCAGCCCGAGCCGGAGTGCGGCGCCTGCGTGTGATGGCTCGCCCACCGAGGAGAAGACCGATGCTCACACGTGGGTGGCTCGCCGCCGCTGTCGTCCTGACCCTGGCGGTGGCCGCGGCGCCGACGCCGGCGGCCGCCGAGCCATCGCTGGCCTGGCCCGGCCGGCCGATCTGCGCCGAGGGGAGCGTCGGCCCGGGGGAGCGGACCGACACGGATCCCGCTCGCACCCCGATCACCTTCAGCGTCCAGGCCTGCGCCGGCGAGGACGCCGCCGCGGTGGCCGCCGGGCGCTGGGCGATCGCGGTCTACTCGACCCACCGTTCGCGGGTGGCCGGCGACGGCCGGGCCCGTATGCGTTCCCACGGCGACCCATGGGTCGGACAGACGTTCGGGTGGGAGGACGACGGCCTGCGACTCGATTCCGGCGTGATCCAGGCGGCCTGCCTGATCACCGGCCACACCGTGCGGGTGGCCTGTGTCCGGCTCGATGCCATCGGTGACGCGGGCACGATCGTCATGGAGCCGTTGGCCGTGACCGATCCCGTGGTGAGCCGGTTCGCCGTGATCGTGCCGCCGAGCGCCTACACCAAGCCGGAGTGTGGCGCCTGCGTGTGAGTCAGTCCTGCCGGGGCAGGATGGCCACCTCGCGGTAGAACTTGTCGATCTGGCGGACGGTGGCCTCGAACTCGTCGAGGCCGAACGGCTTGGTGACGTAGGCGTTGGCGCGGTGCTGGTAGCTCGACACGATGTCCGGCGCCGCCCCGGACGTGGTCAGGATGACCACCGGGATGGCCTTGAGCCGGTCGTCGGACTTGATCGCGGCCAGGGTCTCGCGGCCGTCCATCCGCGGCATGTTCAGGTCGAGCAGGATCAGGTCGGGCCGGTGGGCGTCGGCGTACTGGCCCTCGCGGTTCAGGTATTCGAGTGCCTCGCGGCCGTCGGCCACGCGGATGACCGTGGTGTTGCGCTCGGTCGCGCCGAGCGCCTCCTCGATCATCAGTGCGTCGGCGTCGTCATCGTCGACGACCAGGATCTGGAGGCTCCGCACCCGACTTCTCCTCTGTTTGCAGTGGCGCAAGCATAGGGCTCGTCCCGGGACGCGCTCCATGACCTCCCGGCCGGAAATCACCGGTCGGTGGATTCCCGGCGAATCGCGACAAGTGTCACAGGGCCCGGATACGCCGAACGGGAATCGGCAGGGCGAGCTGTCGGCGCGCGTCAGCGACCCAGCGCCTCCAGCAGGCGAAGCACCCCTGGACCCAGGATCACCACGAAAGTCGCCGGAAAAAGGCAGAACAGCACCGGGAACAGGAGCTTGATCGGCACCTTCTGGGCCCGCTCCTCGGCCGCCTGACGACGCTTTATCCGCTGGTCGCGAGCGTGCTCCCGGAGCACGTTGGCGATCGGCACGCCCAGCTCGCCGGCCTGCACCGCGGACGTCACGAAGCTCTGCAACGAGCGGACCGTGGTGCGGCCGGAGAGCGCGTGCAGGGCCTCCGTACGCGAAATGCCGATCCTCATCTCCTGAAGCACCCGGTTGACCTCGCCGGGCATCGGGCCGGTCAGGTTCTCGGCCACCTGCTGCATGGCCGCGTCCAGGCCGAGCCCGGCCTCCACCCCGATCACCATCGCGTCCAGCACGTCCGGCAGCGACGCGGCCAGCTCCCGCTGCCGCTTGCGGCCCAGGTCGTGCAGGGCCAGGTCGGTCACGAACAGGCCGAGCACCGCGCCGGCCGGGGCGCCGAGCAGCGCGCCCACCGGGCCGGCCACGATCGCGCCGGACAGCGCGCCGCCCGCGCCCACCCCGAGCAGCAGCAGCCCACGGCGCCGGATCACCACCTCGAGCGGCTGGTCGTCCGGGTTGCCGGCGTAGTCCAGCAGCCGGCTCAGCCGCGCCCGCGCGCCCGGCGGGGTGACCGTCCGACCGAGCCGGTCCAGCCCGTCCACGACCGAGCGGCGCAGGCGTTCGTCCCAGCGCGGGCCACGGTCGTCGATCAACTTCCCCCGGGTACGCCCGAACTCCGCCAGCGTCCGCAGCAGCCGCTCGCCCCGCGTCGGCGGCATCGCCACGGCCAGCACGACCAGGCTCACCGAGGCGGCGGCCGACAGCACGGCCACGGCCAGCACGATCAGCATGGCCATGTCAGACCTCGACCCGGATCACGCGGCGCAGCCAGAGGATGCCGACGATCATCAGCAGGCCGGCGCCGGCCAGCATGGCCAGGCCGAGCGGCTCGGCGACCAGCGGGCGTACGTAGTCGCGCCGGAACAGGAACATCCACGCCCCGATCAGCAGCGGCATCGCCACCAGGATGGTCGCCGACAGCCGGCCCTCCGCGCTCAGCGCCTGCACGCTGCGCCGCAGCCGCTCCCGCTCGCGCATCGTGTCGGCGGTCGTCTGGAGCACCTCGGACAGGTTGCCGCCGACCTCGCGCTGGAGCTTGATCGCCATGGTCAGCCACTTCATGTCGGCGTTGCCGGTGCGCGTGCCCACCCGTACCAGCGCCTCCTCCAGCTCCCCGCCGAGCCGCGTCTCGGACAGCGCCCGGCGCAGTTCGGCGGCCACCGGCCCGGTGCTGTCCCGCACCGAGGCCTCGATGCCGTGCTGGAGCGTGAACCCGGCCCGCAGCGAGCTGACGACCAGCTGCAGGGTGTCCGGCAGCTCCTGCGCGAACATCCTCTTGCGGCGTTCGATCCGACCGGTGAGCAGCGCGTTCGGCACCAGGAACCCGGCCGGCAGGCCGGTCGGCAGCCCCAGCCACCAGGGCAGCGGGACGGACAGCAGCAGGGCCAGGCCGAGCGCGGCGCCGACCCGGATCACCAGCCACTCGGCCGGCCGGATCGGCACCGCCGCGGCGTCCAGCAGGTCGTGGTTGTCCAGCCGGGTGAGCCGGGTCAGCCACTCGCCGGCCCGCGAGGCGGCGGCGCGGATCGCGGCCAGCAGGCGGCCCTTGCGCTCCGGCCGGCGTACCGCGAACCGGGTGAGGATGGTCAGCCGGCGCTGGAACGCGGTGCGGCCGACCGCCGCGTCGAGCACCATCCAGGTGAGAAGGGTGACCGCGGCGCCGGCCAGGACGATCGCCGCGATCATCGCGACCCGGCCGTGAACAGCGACGGCGGCAGGGTCACGCCGTAGATGGCGAGGTCGTCGGTGAACCGGGGCCGGACGCCGGTCGGCTTGAGCCCGCCCTTCGCCGACCTGAAGTCGTACCGGAAGAGGTCCTGCAGGCCCACCACGTCGGCCTCCATGCCGACAACCTCGCTGATGTGGGTGATCCGCCGGCTGCCGTCCTTGAGCCGGCTCACGTGAAGGATCAGGTCGACGGCCGAGGCCACCTGGTCGCGGATCGCGCGGACGGGCAGCTCCAGGCCGCCCATCAGCACCATCGTCTCCATCCGGGACAACGCGTCGCGCGGGGCGTTGGCGTGCAGGGTGGTCAGCGAGCCGTCGTGGCCGGTGTTCATCGCCTGGAGCATGTCCAGCGCGGCGGCGTCACGGACCTCGCCGACCACGATCCGGTCCGGGCGCATCCGCAGCGCGTTGCGGACCAGATCGCGGATCGCGATCAGGCCCCGGCCCTCGGAGTTGAGCGGGCGCGCCTCCATCCGCACCACGTGCTCCTGACGCAGCTGGAGCTCGGCGGCGTCCTCGATGGTCACGATGCGCTCGTCGGCCGGGATGAAGCCGGACAGGATGTTCAGCATCGTGGTCTTGCCGGAGCCGGTGCCGCCGCTGACCACGACGTTGCGCCGGCCGCGGACGCACGCCGCCAGGAAGTCGGCGGTCTTGCGGGTCAGCGTGCCGTGCCGGATCAGGTCGGCCACGGTCAGCGGGGACGTGGCGAACTTGCGGACGGTCAGCGAGGAGCCGTCCAGGGCGATCGGCGGCACCACCGCGTTCACCCGGCTGCCGTCGGGCAGGCGGGCGTCGACCATCGGGCTGGCCTCGTCGACCCGGCGGCCCACCCGGGAGCAGATCCGGTCGATGACGCGCCGCAGGTGCGCCTCGTCGTCGAACTCGACCTCGGCCCGTTCCAGCCGGCCGTAACGCTCCACCCAGACGTGGTCGTGGCCGTTGACCATCACCTCGCTCACCGACGGGTCGCGCAGCAGCGACTCGATCGGGCCGTGGCCGAGCACGTCGTCGGTGACCTCGCGGATGATGCGGGCCTTGTCGGCGCCGGCGAGCGGGGTCTCCTCCCGGGTGATCAGCTCGGTCAGCGCCTGGCGGACCCGCTCCTCCAGGTCCTCGGCCGGCGCGTTGGTCGAGTACAGGGTCGGGCCGAGCTCGTCGGCCAGCCGGCGCTGGATCCGCAGGCGCACCTCGGTGATGCTGTCCCCGGCCTGCAGGCCGGCCGCGCGATAGCGCTCGGTGGTGGCCGAGACCGGCCCCGGCGTCCCGTCGAGCGGCGGCGCGGCCTCCGGCGTCCGGGCGCGGCCGGCGATCCGCGCGGCCAGGCTCACCGCTTCCGCCCGAACGCGAACAGCCGCCGCCTCGCGACCGGTTCCTCGGGGCTGCCCGCGACGCCGGCGCAGCGGTCGGCCAGCCGGCGCATCGCCTTGCTCACCGGATGGGTCGGGTTGTCCAGGGTGATCGGGATGCCCTTGTTCACCGACACCGGCACGTCCCGGGACGACGGCATGTGCACCGACAGGTGGGCGCCGACCGCCTCCTCGACGTCCTCCACGGTCAGACCCACCTGCGAGTCGGCCCGGTTGAAGACCACCAGCCGGCGCTCGCGCGGGTACTCCAGCAGGTCGAACATCTCCACGGTGAGCCGGATGCTCTTCAGGGTGGGCAGGTCGGGCGTCACGATCGGCACGAACCAGTCGGACAGGTCGAGTGCCGCGAGCACCTGGTCGGTGACGAACGGCGGGGTGTCCACCACCACGAAGTCGTACATGCCCCGGGCCACCCCGATGACCTCGGTGACCAGGTCGCGGCCGACGTGCTCACCCTCGGCCGGGCTGGCCGGCGCGAGCAGAACATCAAAATTCGGCCGGTACGCGGTGAGCACCGACCGCAGTCCGGTCTCGTCGAGCCGTCCCGCCATCCCGATCGCGTCCGTGATGCTCCGGGCCGGCGGCAGCTGGAGCATGATCGCCACGTCGCCGAACTGCAGGTCCAGGTCGACCAGCAGGACCCGCCGGGTGCCCTGGGCGGACAGCGCCGCGGCCAGGTTGGTGGCCACCACGCTCTTGCCACAGCCGCCCTTGCCGGCGAACACGGTGATCACCCTGGCGGTGCGGGCGTCGTCGTGGCCGCGCATCGTCGTGCTCAGCGCCTTGGACAGGTCCACCGACCGGGCCGAGGCGTGGCGGATGCCCTCGCAGTCCAGCTCCTGAACCACTTCGCGGACACCCGAACGCATCGCCCGGGACAGCACGTCCGGCTCGACGGTCGGGCGCAGCAGGACCACGCCGAGCAGAGGTCGCTGCACCCGCTGGTACGCCGTGAACGTCAGCACCGCCTCCAGGTCCACCGTGGCGCCCACGACGACCAGGAGCGTCTCCGGGTTCCGGGACAGGTGCTCGGCCAGGTCGGCCAGGTCGTGCACGACGTCGAAGCCGTGGCCGGCGTAGGCCTCGCCGGACGCCGCCCGTCGCTCGGGATCCGGCTCGACGTACACGTAGTAGGTCACGGGGTCACCCCTTCGGCCAGATGTTGTCGTAGTCGACCGCGGCCGACGGGTTGATCGACGTGCCCGCCCCGATCAGGCCCAGGTAGATCAGGCCGGTCTGCGCCCCGTGGACCAGCCGGGTCGCCTGGCTCTGATCCACCGCCAGGGTCGCCGGGTACGAGTCGGCCGGTCGGCGGTTCAACACCGACAGCCGGGAACTCGCCGTCGGGGCGGGCGTGACGTCGCTCGGCGGCCCGTTGGCGATGCTGATCACGGTCGCCTCGGGAAGCAGCACCCGCGTCTTCTGCCCGCTCGGCGGATAGTCCTTCGGGTACGTCACGAAGACGGTGACCGTGTCCCCGGCGGTGACCTTCTCGGCCACGCCCGGCGCCATCGTCACCTCCACGCTGACCGCGAGCTTGCCGTCCGGCACCCCCACCTGCGCCGCGGGAACGTCGCCGGGGCCGGTGAACAGGCCACGCATCAGCATCTGGTCCGGCAGCAGGTCGGCCGAGAGCCGCCGGCCGTCCAGCTTGCCGTCGATGTCGGTCAGCGCGCCCTCCGGCACCGTGGACGCCGGCATCAGCACCCGCTCGGCGAGCTTGCCCGACCGGATCTCGGCGCCGGTCGTACCCCGGGGAATGCGGTCCTGGGCGAGCATCACCCACACGCCCTGGCGGTCGGCCACGGCCCGGCGGTCCGCGCCGCGGGCGTAGACCAGCACGGCCATCGCGCTCAGCCCGCCCAGAACCAGGGCGACCAGCACGATGAGAACCCGTCGGCGCATGTGAGCCTCCTTCATCCGATCCGCGTGAGGTACGTGGCGCCGTAGTCGCGCCCGTCGCCCGGGAGCTGTCCGTTGACCGGCGTCATCCGCTGCTCGAACCGGCCGGTCAGCGGGTCGTCGTCGATGACCACGAAGGACGCGAAGCCGCTGATCCGGTAGTCGTTGCCGCGCACCGCGTCGGTGACCGGCAGAAGCACCGGCTCCCCGCTGCTCCGGGCGGCGTCGAGGGCGGCGGTGCAGTCGGCCGGGGCGGCCGGCGCGGTCACGGTGTCGGCCGTGTCGAACGTCCGCTCGCAGCTCCCGTCGACCGCGAACGACGTGTAGCCGGTAGTTGCCGACCAACTAGTCGGTAAGTTCTGGCCGCAGGACGCCGGGCTGGCGCCGCCGGCGGCCAGGGCGCCGGTGGCGGACGGGTAGACGGCGCCGTTCTGGGTGGCGTCGGCCCAGGCGCAGTGCGAGACGGCGAGGGCCAGGACGGTGCCGGTGGCCGGGGCGCCCCACGCGACCTGGGCGCAGGCGGCCACCGTGGTGCCGGCGTACCCACCGGCCATGGCCTGCGCGAGCACCGGGGGCAGCAGGGTGCCGCCGCCGCCGTCGCGGGTCTCGGTGCGGACCTCGGCGAACGACGCGGTCAGGGCGGTGGGCAGGGCCGGGCAGGGTTCGGTACGCCCGCGGGGCTCGCCGCCACAGCCGGTGGCGCAGACGGTCACCGAGGCGGCCGACCGGCCGTCGCGGGCGTTGCCGTCGGCCTGGCGCTGCGCCAGCGGTTGCTGGGCGGCGCACGTGGCCGGCGTACGCACGCAGGAAGCCGCGACCGCCCACGCCGCCGCATCCGCACCGCCCTGCAGTTGCTCGCGCTCGTGCGCGATCAGCCCGACGTCGATGACCAGTGCGCCCAGCCCGAGCAGCACCCCGCCGCCGAACAGGATGGCGACCAGAACGGCCACCGCGCCGTCGTCGTCGCGGTCGTGGGTCAGTGGTAGGCCCGCACGGTATCTGGCCCGCGGATACCGCGCTGCGCGACCACCGGGTTTCAGCCGGCGCATGCCATCACGCCCGTGGCGCGCAGCTCGAACGTGTCGGCCGCGCTCTGGCCGAACAGCAGCATGAGGCTGCCCAGCGGGGTCTTCGCCTGGTAGCGGTAGGTCAGGGTGACGCGGGCGTCCTGGTCGGGGGTGGCGTCGGCCGGACAGGACGTGACGCTGACCGACGACGGCTGGTCGCCGAGGACCGACGCGGCCCGGCCGCCGACGTCGGACTGTCCGAACGCGGCGGCCCGGGCGCCGGCCTGGGCCGCCTCGGTGAGCAGGATCTGCCGGTTGAGCAGCATCCCGAAATCGATGATGCCGAACAGGATGAGCAGGAGCAGGGGCAGCACGATCGCCGTCTCGACGGCGGCCGCCCCGTCCTCCGCGTGCGTCAGGTGGTGGAGGAGTCGCCGCTCAGCTGGTTCGCGATGTCGTCGAACATGGCGTCGATGTTGCCGCCCAGCAGCGTCACCGACGAGATGATGATGACCGCGATGAGGCCGACGAGCAGGGCGTACTCGACCGCCGTGGCACCCTTGTCGTGGTCCGCACGCCGGGAGGAGAAGCGCGTCGCCATCTCGTGGAGCAGGGTGGTGAGCATCGGAGTTCTCCCTCTGGGGTGCCGCGACCGATTGCGCCGCCACGGTCAGCCTGTCGCAATGTGTATCGGTCCCAGAAAGGGCCATCAAAGGGTTTGGGCTCGTCATGAAGGCTCGGCGAACCACCTGGCGACCTGGCCCGGGGAGACGTCGTAGCCGGTCGCCCGTGGCCCGGCCCAGTTGACCCCGACCAGGTGGCCTTCCCGCTCCAGGCCCGGCAACCAGCGGCCCAGCCAGTCGGCCAGATCGATCTCCACGACATCGAACTTCCGGTACGCCGCGACCTGACCGACCACCTTCTGCGCGCGGGACGACTTCGACCAGAACGGCAGCGTCGTCGTCCCGTCCGGGTCCTTCGCCACCGGATAGCCCCCGGCGTCACGGATCGAGAAGACCCGGCCCTCCTGGGGCGTTTCGCGCCGGAACGCCGCCCGATGTGCGCCGCTGAGCGACATGCCACTTCCTCCGTACCCTCTGCTACGCCGATCCACGGTCTATCGTCGCTCTTCGGAGGGTTCGGGGTGATTTGAATGGAAATTTAGTCGAGGAGCGACAGCCGCTTGACCAGCTTGTCGATCCGGTTCCGCGGCCCGACCAGGCTCACCGCGAGGTAGTCCGGGGCCTCGTCCTCGCCCAGCCGGCGCAGATAGTCGTCGTAGACCCGGGTGGCCTGGGCCGCGACCGGCATGTCGGCGACGAAGACGCCCTCGGTGGCCCGGGCGCGGATGTCGGCGATCTCCTCCCGCGTCGCGCCGAGAACCGTGCATCCGGCCCACGGCAGGCCCGGGTGCACGTTGCCGGCGGCGTCCTTGCCGTCCGGGCCGAGCAGCCCGGTCACGCCGGTGGCGGTCGCCGCGGCCACGCAGACGGCGGCGTTGGCGGCTCGGCCCTTGTCGAGGTCGCGATCGACCAGGACGACCCACTTCAGGCGGGCGGTGCGGGTTGATTCGTCCGTACGGATCTCGGTGGGCTCAAAGCCAATCTGTGCGCTCATGTGTCTGAACGCTATTCATAGCGACGGCCTCGACTCAAGGAATCCGTACTTAATTCGGCTAGGCTGCCCGGATGGCCGAGCTGGACGAACTTGATACGGCGATCCTGCGCGAGTTGCAGGTCGACGCACGGCGCACGAACCGCGACATCGCGGCCGCCGTCGGGGTGTCGCCCACCACGGCCCTGGACCGCACCCGGTCCCTGCGCGAACGGGGCGTGATCCGGGGCGCCAGCCTGACGATCGACCTGCACGCCATCGGCCGCCCGGTGCAGGCCCTGATCGCGGTCCGGATCCGCCCGCCGTCGCGCCGCAACATCGAGGCCTTCCGCAACTGGGCCGGCGCCCTGCCCGACACGCTCGGCGTGTTCGTCACCTCGGGCAGCGAAGACTTCCTGCTGCACGTGGCCGTCCCCGACAACGACGCCCTGTACGCCTTCGTCATCGACCGCCTCACCGAACACGCCCACGTGGCCGACGTCCGCACCTCGGTCGTCTACGAGCACCTCCGTAACGACCGCATCGCGCCTGCTTAGGGTTGGCTCGTGGAGATCAGGGAAGCTACGGCCGCTGACTGGCCGCACATCTATCCGTTCTGGGCCCGCATCGTCGAGGCGGGGGAGACCTACGCGTACCCGGAGAACCTCGACCAGCACGAGGCGGCCGCGCTGTGGATGGAGCCGGCGCCGGCCCATGTCGTCGTGGCGGTCGAGGGCGAGCGGGTGCTCGGCAGCGCCAAGATGGGACCCAACCGCCCGGGCCGCGGCGCGCACATCGGCACGGCCAGTTTCATGGTCGATCCGGACGTGCAGGGGCGGGGCGTGGGACGTGCCCTGGGCGATTACGTCATGCGGTGGCTGAGTGATGCCGGCTATCACGGGATTCAGTTCAACGCGGTGGTCGAGTCCAACGTGGCGGCCGTCAATCTGTGGCAGGCGCTCGGATTCCGCATCATCGGCACGGTTCCGGAGTCGTTCCGGCATCGTACGAACGGGCCAGTAGGCCTCCACGTTATGTACAAGAAACTCTAGTAAGCACCTAAATCCCAGAAAATCCCTAAAGTCCGAATAGCCTGTATTGCGTCGGTCGCTCACGGGGGCGTCCGAATCTTTACAGGAGGCTTCGGCATGAACAAGATCCGGCGGATCGGTGCAATGGTCGCGGCGACGGTGGCGGCTACCGGCATGGCGATGACGGTTGCCGCAGCGCCCGCCCAGGCTGCCCCGCAGAAAGGCCCCATGCCGCTGAGCAACCTGCTGGCCCCGATGGTCGAGAACAACGGGCCGCAGGGTCAATGGCAGTCGGTCAAGTTCCGGTCCAAGACCAAGGCCTGCAACTTCAAGATGCGCGTCTGGGACTTCGCCCCGAACGCCACCGTGGTGCACCCGCAGGGCTTCTACACCTCGCTGTGGCAGGGCCCGACGCTGAACAAGAACGAGATCGACTTCGCCTCGGTCAAGTTCTACACCGGCGACTACAAGCCGGGCTGGACGGTGCAGACCTTCCCGGCCACGATCTGGTGGGACAACTGCAAGAAGAAGGCCAAGACCCAGAGCAAGAGCACGCTGTTCGTGGTCTGGGTCAAGGGCTTCTGACCCAGGCCCCGGAAACGGGATGCGCGCGGCCGGCGGGGGCGGCCGGCCGCGCGCACGTCTCTGAGGGTCAGACCCTCCGGCCGGCCGCCGCCATGATGAGCGCGGCCGGGCCGGCGCAGACCAGCTCGAGGGCCCGGCCCACCATCGCCGGGTCGTACGTCGAGGCGTGGAACGTCGCCTCCAGATGCAGCACCCCGCCCATCTCCGACGTGGTCAGCGTGATGCCCTCCGGGCCGTTGAGCGTCGGGACGCTCTGGTTCACCCGGTGCGCCGCGTCGATCGCCCACGGCAGGTCAGCCAGCACGTCGTGCCGCCCCTGGTTGCTGAAGGTGAGCCGGACCAGCGGGTCGGCCGGCGCGGTCGACGGGTACGGGTCGGGGAACCCGGGCGCCCCGGTCACCGCGAGCTTGCTCTCGCGCAGCAGCATCATGGTCAGCATGCCGCCGGTGGCCAGCTCGCCCTTCAGGGTCTTGTGGATGGCCATCGGGTCGAGCAGCGATGCCGGGGTCAGGTACGGCCCGAAGCAGAAGTTGCTCTCCACCGTCACACCCTCCGGCAGGTAGCGCCGGGCGTCGGCGAGGAACGTCGCACCCGTCAGGTCGGGGTGGAAGCCCAGCTCGCGCAGCGCCGCGGTGAACGCCGCGAAGGTGATCGCCGAGGTGGTGACGCCGGGCGCGTGCTCGTCCCGCCAGACCCGCATCCTGCCGAGCACGTCGGCCGAGCGCGCGGTCTGCACGGTCAGGTTCGCCGTCCACGGCCGTTCGTCGCCGGTCTCGAAGTGCGGCGTACGGGCCATCTTCAGCGCGTCGCTCCACCGGCCCGGGTGCTTGCCGAACGTCTGCCACCACGCGCCCGGCAGCGCGAACCGGCGCGGCATCGGCGGGATGGCGGCCGCCCGTTCCTCGCCCGCCGCCCGCACGACCTCGCGCAGCAGCGTGTTCACCGGGCCGGCGTCGCCGTACGAGTGGGCCACCTTCATCGCCACGTAGCCGCCGCCGACCAGGAACCGCACCGGGTGGTGGGCCCGAGGCTCGGACTGGAGCCGGCGGGTCATCGCGTCGAAGTCGGCCGGCCCGTCGCCCAGGTCGGTGACGGCCTCGGTCACGTACGCGGCGAAGGTCGGCGCGTCCAGGTGCAGCCAGCGGCCGCCGGTGCGGTCGAGCCGGGAGACCGCCCGGTGGGTCGGGTCGGCCGCGTGCAGCCCGATCAGGGCGGCCCGGACCCGCTCGGCGGTCACCCCGGTCAGGGGCCCGACGGTACGGATGTACTCCAGCGGCAGCCAGGCACGCTCGTGCAGGGTGAGGCGGGTGGCGGACATGGTTCCTTCCGGGAGGTCAACCGCGTCGGCCCGCCGGGACGGGAGCACGACGCGCAGCACGATGGGCGCGACGATGATCATCTCCAGGGCCATCACCCCGGCGACCCAGGCGACCAGCTCGGTCAGGCTGCCGCGGGAGCCGCCGTACCAGGCGGCGGCCAGCTCGGCGAGGCCCGCGAAGACCGAGAAGACGCCGGCCCCGCGGACCTTGCCCTGGACCCGGGAGATGGCCAGGAAGAAGTGGTGGAAGACGAAGGGGATGTAGGTCAGGGCCAGGATCGCCAGGGCGGGACCGGCCGCGGCCGCGTACTGGGCGCCGAAGAGGCCCATCACCCAGTCGGAGAAGACCGCGACGAAGATCGACACCGGCAGGCCGACGACCAGGCAGATGAGCAGGCCGACGCGAACCTTGGAGCGCAGCGCGGCCCGGTCGCCGCTGGCCACGGCGAAGAGCGTGAGCGCCACGTTGCCGGGGACCATGGCCAGGAACGAGGTGACCATGAACGCGGTGTAGAAGGCCGCGTTCGCCTCGGCCGACAGCACCGCGGTGACCACCAGCGGCAGCGCCGCCCGCGGCAGGTAGGTGGCGAGGTTCAGCAGGTTGTGGTCGAAGGTGGCCTGGCCACGGCCGCGCATCAGGTTCAGCCGCGGGCGGACCGAGTCGACCATGCCGCGCCGGCGCAGCGCCCGGCTCAGGATGGCGACCGACAGCACCATGCCCGCCACCCAGGTCAGCAGCACCGTGCCGCCGGTCAGGTTGAGGGGCAGGATCACCAGCAGGCCGAGCAGCACCAGCTTGATCACCGAGAACCAGGCGTTGCGCATCAGCTGCATCGGGCCGGCCAGCAGGCCGACCAGCGCCTCGTCCAGGACCAGGGTCATGGCGTTGAGCGCGATGCCGAAGACCAGCAGCACGGTCGCGGCGGGGGAGCCGAGCGCGTCCTTCAGGCCGGGGACGGCCAGGTGGGCCAGCGCGACGTAGATCAGGCCGCCGACGGTCGCGGCGCTGCCCGCGACCAGCAGGCAGGTGGAGATCAGGTCCCACTTGCGGCCGGTCAGCCGGGGGAGGTCGGAGATCAGCATGGTGCCCATGCCGAACATGCCGATGGTGCCGATCAGGGTCATCGCGGCGACCGCGGCCGACGCCTGGCCGACCGCCTCGGCCGGCGCCGTGCGTGCGGCCACCCACCAGTACGCGAAGCCGAGCAGCGACGTGATCGCCGTGGTGGCCATCAGCGAACCGGCGTTCAGGAACAGGTCGACGTGCCCGCGCAGCCGGCCGAGAATCCCGTGCCGCGGCGCGGGTTGGTTCGGCGCGCTCTGTGGCACGGCCTCGATTGCGGTCACTCGTTCCCCCAAATGATCGACCAGCAAACGGTAGTTACTGGACGTAATTGGGCGGTACGGCGAAGCGGTCCGAGATGCGGCACGGTCCTCCGACGGATCGCTCCGGTCGAGCGATCATGGATGACCCGTTCGGCGGAGCTTTGTTGGGCCTGAGGTCCCATGCGTTTTGCCAGGTCACAACGTTAACGCCGGTTTCGTGAGTGATCTGGATCGCCCGACTCACGCTGGGTGTTGCCGACCGTCACAGCCAGCCGACCCGTTTCAACCGGCGGTACAGCGCGACCGCCGCGACCAGCATCAGGGCGATCACCCCGGCGTAACCGTACTTCCAGCGCAGTTCCGGCATGTGCTCGAAATTCATGCCGTAGACCCCGGCGATCGCGGTCTGCACCGCCGCGATGGCCGCCCACGAGGCGATCTTGCGCATGTCGTTGTTCTGGTCGATGGAGACCTGGGCCAGCCGCGCCTGCATGATCGAGTTCAGCAGGTCGTCGAAGCCGGCCACCCGGTCGACGGTCCGGGCCAGCCGGCCGCGCACGTCGACGAAGTACGGCCGGAGGCCCGGCGGCGGCAGCTCCGAGTCGAGGACCCGGTGCAGCGGCTCCTGCAACGGCAGCACGGCCCGCTTGAACTCGACCATCTCGCGCTTGAGCTGGTACATGTGCGAGATGGCGGGCCGGCGGTCGGTGGCGAACGCGGTCTCCTCCAGCCGCTCCATGTCCCGCTCGACGTGGCCGGCGACCTCCAGGTAGCCGTCCACCATCGCCGCGCACACGGCGTGGGCCACCGCCCACGGGCCGAGCCCGAGCATGGCCGGCCGCTGCTCCAGGTCGCGCCGCACATCCCGCAGCGCGCCCGGGGCGCCGTGCCGCACGGTGATCACGAACCGTTCACCGATCAGCAGCGTCACGTCGCCGGTGTCGACCACCTCGGAGGTCTCGGTGAGCTCCTCGTGCTCCACGTACCGGGCGGTTCGCAGCACGATGCGGGCCACGTTCCCGATGGTCTCGGCGGCCGGCCGGTGCCCGCCGTCGATCGCCTGCTCCACAACCAGGTCGTGCAGCCCGAACGCGTCGCCGACGGCCCGCATGACGACCAGGTCGGGTTCGTACAGCCCGAGCCAGACGTAGCTGTCGCCGCGGCGGCGGACCTCCCGGGCGGCCTGGGTGAAGGTCACCCGCCCGGGCCGGCGGGCGCCGCGCGCGTAGACGCCGCAGTCGACGACGGCGTCCGGGTTGCCCTGGCGACGGACCTGGGCGGGCATCGTCTGCCCGCCCGGTCCGACCAGGTTCTCCAACAGTCGTCTGAACGGCCGCTCCGGGCCTGGCATCCACCGCACACCGGAGAACGTAGCGGTCAGGCGTCCTTCTGCATGGCCCGGACACCGACGGCCAGGCCCAGCGCGGCCACCAGCACCGCCGCCGCGGCCCCGGTGAGCGTGGTGGTGGCCCAGATGTCGCCGTCGAACAGCGCGCGCTCGGCGTTCTCCACGTACGTCAAAGGGTTGAACTTGGCCGCGGTCTGGAGCCAGCCGGGACCGTTGCCGATCGGCAGCAGCATGCCGGCCAGCAGCAGCAGCGGGAACAACAACGTCTGCTGAATGGTCCAGAACAGCCACTCCTGATGCTTCGAGGCCAGGGCCAGCGTGTACGAGAGGGCGCCCATGCCCACGCAGAAGCCGGCCAGGATCAGGATCCCGATCAGCGCGCCGGCCAGGTGAAGCTCGAAGCCGAACGGCAGGCACACCGCCACGATCAGGGCGGCCTGCGCGAACATCGGCACGATCTCCTTGAGCGCCCGCCCGATCAGCAACGCCGGCCGCCGCAACGGGGTGACCAGCATCCGCTCATGCGAGCCGGTCTGGATCTCGAAGTGGCGAACAGACACGACATCACCACGATGCCGGGTACGAACCACTGCAGCGCCCCGCCCTCGATGTCCGGCAGCAGCGGCGCGAACAGCCCCAGGAAGACCAGCGGCTGCACCATGCTGATGATGATCGTGAACGGCTGCCGCAGCGTCGGCCGCAGCTCGCGGCCGAAGACGGTGCCGATGTCGGTGACAAGACTGGTCATGGCTCAGACCTCCACGAGCTCGCGGTCGACGGCGGACTCCGGCGCGGCGCCACCCTCACGGAGGCTGCGACCGGTCAGTTGGAGAAAGACGTCGTCCAGGGTTGGCCGGGTGACCTCGATCGAGGTGACTCCGAGGCCCGCGGCGCGAAGGTCTTCGAGGATGCCCGGGAGCAGCCCCGGCGCGCCGTCGACGCTGATCCGGAGCGTGCGCTGCTCGAGCAGCGACACCTGGTGGGGCATCCGATCGGCCGCGGCCGCGGCGTCAGGTGAGGTGGCGAACCCCAGAGTGATCCGATCACCCACGTGCTTGGCCTTGAGCCGGGCCGGGCTGTCGTCGGCGATGATCCGGCCGTGGTCGACCACGATCACCCGCTCGGCCATCGAGTCGGCCTCGTCCAGATAGTGCGTGGTCAGCAGGATCGTCGTTTCATGCTTCGCCCGCAGCGCGACGATGTGCTCTCTTCTTGTCGCCCAACTTCAAGATCAAGAGCCTGATGTCGTAGCTCGGCGGGAGGTACAGACCGTCGCTCCCGCCGAGGCCGGGCGCGCGGCTCCAAGGCCGTGACCGGCCAGAACAGAGCCGCGCACCCTTCATTCTGCGTGCGTGGTCGCCCTCCGGGCGCTCCGCGCCCAACCCCACCCCGCGGCCCTTTGCTCTGAGCGCATATAGGCACCACCTGGATGCCGGCGACATCCGGATACCGCCACCATCGAAGTGTTGCCTATACGCGCTCAGAGCAAAGGGCGCGAGCGCCGTGGGGGTGACCCCTTACGCAGAATGAAGGTCGCGCGGCTCTGGTTTGGACGCGCCAGCGGCCAGGAGCCGGGTGACCGGCCTCGGCGGGAGCTGCGGTCAGCACCACCCACTCAGGTGCGACATCAGGCCCTTGATCTTGAAGTTGGGCGCCAAGAAGAAGGCGTCTCAATCATGTTCCCCAAGCTATGAGGGCTTGCGGTCAGTTTCTGTCCGCAATGGGGGACAATCTGGAGTCATGGCGAACACCAGTGCTCGGATGCTCCGGCTGCTGTCCCTGCTGCAGACGCACCGCTACTGGCCCGGGGGCGAGCTGGCGGGTTGGCTGGAGGTCAGCCCGCGGACGCTGCGGCGGGACGTCGACCGGCTGCGTGAGCTGGGCTATCCGGTGGACGCGGCGCGTGGGGTCGCGGGCGGCTATCAGCTCCAGGCCGGCGCGGCGGTGCCGCCGCTGCTGCTCGACGACGACGAGGCGGTCGCCATCGCGATCGGGCTGCGGACGGCCGCGGCCGGCGCGGTGTCCGGGTTCGAGGACATCTCCGTGCGCGCGCTGGCCAAGGTGATCCAGCTGCTGCCGCCCCGCCTGCGCCGGCGCATCGACGCGTTGCAGGCGATGACCAGCCCGGGCGTCTTCGGCGGCGGCCCCACCCTGGACGCGGGGGCGCTGACCACGATCGCCATGGGCTGCCGCGGCGAGGAGCGGATGCGCTTCGACTACACCGCGCGCGAGGGCGAGGTGACCCGGCGGCACGTCGAGCCGCACCGGCTGGTCTCGCTCGGCCGGCGCTGGTACCTGATGGCCTGGGACCTGGAGCGCGGCGACTGGCGCAGCTTCCGGGTCGACCGGATGAGCGGGCCGACGCTGACCGGCGCCCGGTTCCGGCCCCGGGACATCCCGGGCGGCGACCCGGTGGCGTGGCTGCGCTCGCGGCTCGCCTCGGTGCAGACCCGGCACGAGGTGTCGGTGCTGATCTCCACGCCGGCGTCCCGGGTGACCTCGGTCGTCGGGTACTGGGGCACGGTCGAGGAGGCCGGACCGGAGTCGTGCCGGCTGCGGATGAGTGTGGACGACCTGAACTGGCCGGTCATGGTGCTCGGCACGATCGCGGCGCCGTTCACCGTGGAGTCGCCGCCGCAGCTCACCGAGGCCGTCCGGCGGGCCGGCGAGGCGCTGTTGCGGGGCGCGGCGACGTCGTGAATGGACGGACGGGCGCCCCCGTGGCGCCCGTCCGCACGGCGAAGGTACCGGCGGGGTACGACATTTTCTGGTTGAGTGCCGCCCATGACAGTGCTTCGGATCCGTGGTGTCGGGCTGCCCGACGGCGAGACGATCGACCTCTACGCCGACGGCGACCGCTGGACGACCGAGCCGGCCCCCGGCGCCGAGCTGGTCGCGGACGGCTGGATCCTGCCCGGCCTGGTCGACGTGCACACTCATCCGGGCGCGGCCAAGCCCGGCGACCCGCTCGACGAGAAGGTGCTGCGTGACGATCTGCGGCTCCAGGTGGCCACCGGTGTCACGCTGATCCGCTCGCCGGGGCTGGCCGGGGAACCGCCGGAGTGGTTCGGCCGCGACCCCGACGTGCCGCGGGCCGTGCACGCCGGGCCGTGGCTGGCCCGGCACGGCGCCTTCTTCGACGGCTGGGGCCGCCGCGCCGAGCCCGCCGAGCTGCCCGAGCTGGCCGCCGCCCAGGCCGGGCGCACGGGCTGGGCGAAGATCATCGCCGACTGGACGCTGGAGTCCGAACCGCTGTCCTTCGCCACCCTGCGCGCGGTCGTCGAGCGGGTCCATGCCGTCGGCGGCCGCCTGGCGGTGCATTCCCAGCACCTGGCCGGGGGTACGGCCGCAGTGGACGCCGGCGTCGATTCGGTCGAGCACGGCATGGGCCTCGACCCGGCCGCCCTCGACCGCATGGTGGCGAACCGGGTCGCGTTCACCCCGACGCTCTCCGTCCTGCAGACCGGCCTGGCCCGGGCCCTGGCGCGACCGGAGAGCCCGACCCGCACCTGGTACGTCGGGGGCGCCTCGGCGCATCCGGCTCTCGTGGCGGCCGCCGCCGAGGCCGGCGTGACCGTGCTCGCCGGCACCGACAGCCGGCCGCACGGCGGGATCGCGACCGAGGTGCGTGCCCTGGCCGCGGCGGGCGTGCCGGCGCACACCGCGCTGGGCGCCGCCTCGTGGGTGGCCCGGGACTTCCTCGGCCTTCCCGGCCTGGTCGACGGGGCGCCGGCCGACGCCGTGGTGTACGCGCGGGATCCGCGTACCCAGCTGGAGGAGCTGGACCATCCACAGGCCGTGATCCTTCGCGGCGTTCTCATCTAGGTTTGGCTCATGACGGTTATCGGTGTCACCTATCGGCCCCAGAACCCGCCCGAGAACCTGCGCGCGGCCGTGCAACTCGCCGACCAGCTGGGGCTCGACGAGCTGTGGCTCTGGGAGGACTGCTTCCTCAACGGCGGCATCTCGGCCACCGCGGCCGCCCTGGCCTGGAGCGAGCGGATCCGGGTCGGCGTCGGCCTGACCCCGGTGCCGTTCCGCAACGTGGTGGTCGAGGCGATGGAGATCGCCACGCTCAGCCGCATGTTCGGCGACCGGGCCATCGTGGCGGTCGGCCACGGCGTGCAGGAGTGGATGGGCCAGGTGGGCGCCCGGGCCGACTCGCCGCTGACGCTGCTGCGCGAGTGGCTCGGCGCCCTGCGCCCGCTGCTGGCCGGCGAAGAGGTCACGACCACCGGCAAGTACGTCTCGCTCGACCGGGTCAAGCTGGACTGGCCGCCGGCCACCCCGCCGCCGATCGTGGTCGGCGCGATGGGACCGAAGACGCTCAAGCTGGCCGGCGAGCTGGCCGACGAGACGATCCTGGTCAGCAGCGTGACGCCGGACGGTGTGCGGGAGGCCCGGGCCCACATCGGCGACCCGGCCCACAAGATCATCATGTTCGCGCCACACCCGCGCGGCCGCACCGGCGACGCCAAGACGGTCGCCGACTCGATCCGGGCCTACGTCGAGGCCGGCGCCTCCTCGGTCATCATCGAGCCGGATGCCGACGAGCCCGACCTGCACGCGTTCTTCCGGTTCGTCGCGGAGGAGGTCCGACCCCTGGTCGACTGATCCACATATGGTGACCGGCATGCCGATTCCGCCGTACATCCAGGCTCTGCGCAACGACATCGGGCACCGGCTGATCCTGACGCCCGGCGTGACCGCGGTCGTGTTCGACGACGCCGGGCGGGTGCTGCTCGGCGAGCGGGCCGACAGCGGCCGGTGGGCGCTGCCGGCCGGGGTCATGGAGCCGGGGGAGCAGCCGGCCGAGACCATCGTGCGCGAGGTGTACGAGGAGACCGCCGTGCACATCGAGCCGGAGCGGGTGGTCAGCGTGCTGACTCAGCCGGTGACCACCTGCCCCAACGACGACCTGGTGCAGTACGTGGACATCACGTTCCGGTGCCGGGCGGTCGGCGGCGAGGCCCGGGTGAACGACGAAGAGTCGCTGGCCGTCGGCTGGTTCGCCCTCGACGACATGCCGCCGGTCGGCGACCTGGGCAAGCACCGCATCGAGTGCGCCCTGTCGCCGGGGACCTGGTTCGCCGTGTAGGGAGCCGTGTAGAGAGCCGTGCAGGGAAAAGCCGCTAGAGAGGGCGGGCCCGCACGTGGTCGTCGTGCCAGTTATCGCCCACCTTGAACCGCTTGGTGCCCCGGATCGTGAAGCCGTTCTTCTCGTAGAACCGGGCCGCCCGGGCGTTGAGCTGGTTGACGCCGAGCCAGCAGAGGGTGGCGCCGGTCGCGGCGGCCGCCGCCAGCGTGGCCGCCATCAGGTCGTGGGCGATGCCTGAGCCGTGCCGGTCCAGCAGCACGTAGAACTTGCTCAGCTCGATGCTGCCGTCCGGGTCGATCACCCGGCGCACGTCCTCGTCGGCGATCGGGCCGCGGACCAGCATCGTGTAGCCGACCGGGGTCCCGTCCTCCTCGGCGACGAGCAGCACGCGGTTCTCGTCCTTCAGGTATTCCGCGAAGCGCGCCTCGGACAGGTGCGTGGTCACGAAGTCGTCGACGTCGGCCTGGGTGGTGCCGGGCGGGCAGGCCAGCGCGAAGGTCTCGGCCGCGACGTCGTGGAGTTCGGCGGCGTCGCTCGGGGCGGCGCGGCGGACGGTGATCGCCATGCGCGGATCCTATCCGCGACACACGTCACGACCTTGCGGTACGTCATGAACTGGAAACAGCATTTAGAGTCGTGCCCGTGCGACGACTCGACGACGTCATCCCCGTGCCCGTCTCCGCTGTTCCCGCGGACGGGCACTTCGCCATCACGCCCGCCACGCAGGTCTCGGCCGATCCCGGCCTCGCCTGGGTGGCGGCCTTCCTGGGGCTTCCGGCCGCCCCGTCCGGCGGCGCGATCCAGTTCGCGCTGGGCCTCGACGGGCCGGATGAATCGTACGAGCTGGACATCTCCGATTCTTCGGTCCGGGTCCGGGCCGCCACTCCGGCCGGCGCGTTCGCCGCCGTGCAGACGCTGCGGCAGCTGATCTCCGAGGGGACGCTGCCCGCCGGCCACATCGCCGACCGGCCGCGGTTCGCCTACCGCGGCGTGATGCTCGACGTGGCCCGGCACTTCTTCACTGTCGACGAGGTCAAGGCCTTCATCGACGCCATCGTGGCCTTCAAGATCAACCACTTGCACCTGCACCTGACCGACGACCAGGGCTGGCGGCTCGAGATCCCGGGCTGGCCGCGCCTCACCGAGGTCAGCGGCGCGTCCGGCACCGGCGTCGGCGGCGAGGGCCCCGGCTTCTACACCCGCGACCACTACACCGAGATCGTCTCGTACGCCGCCGAGCGCTTCGTGACGATCGTCCCCGAGATCGACATGCCCGGCCACGTCAACGCGGCGCAGTTCGCGTACCCGGCCCTGACCGCGGACGGCAACCCGGTGCCGCAGCGCACCGACACCGAGGTCGGCTACAGCTCGCTGGTCGCCGACTCCGAGACCACGTACGCCTTCGTCGAGGACGTCATCCGCGAGGTGGCCGCCCTCACCCCCGGCCCGTTCCTGCACATCGGCGGCGACGAGGCGCAGGCCACCACGCCCGACGACTACCGCACCTTCATGTCGCGGGTGCTGCCACTGGTCGGCAAGTACGGCAAGCGGGCCGTCGGCTGGCACGAGATGGCCAACGTCGAGCTGCCCGAGACGGCGGTGCCCCAGTTCTGGCGCACCGAGCCGGCCGACGACGGCACCGCCCGGGCCGTGGCCGCCGGCAGCCAGGTGATCATGTCGCCGGCCGACCGCACCTACCTCGACATGAAGTACGAGCCCGGCTTCCGCCTCGGGCTCGACTGGGCCGGCTGCGTGGAACTCGACCGCGCCTACGACTGGGACCCGGCCGACCGCCTGCCCGGTGTGCCCGAACACGCGCTGCTCGGCGTCGAGGCCGCCCTCTGGTCCGAGACGCTGCGCAGCCGGGCCGACGTCGAGACGATGACGTTCCCGCGGCTGCCCGCGATCGCCGAGATCGCCTGGTCCCCGCGCGAGGCCCGGGACTGGCCGTCCTTCCGCCGCCGCGTCGCCGCCTACGCCCCACGCTGGCGCGCCGAGGGCACCGCCTATCACCCGTCACCGACCGTCGACTGGGAGTAACCGTCCGGCTTACTTCGCCAACCCATCCGGTACGCGCGACGGCGTCACCAACCGCAACACCCGGGCGCCGTGGCGCACCGCGAGCCGGGTGGTCGGCCGGGCCGTGACGCGTCTCTCGCGTGAGTGGTCGGTCGCGGCTGTCACCCGTGCGGGGTGTGGTGAAAATCTTCCTTAAGTTTTCCGATCCCGCGCCGTGTCGTGTTTCCGCACGTCGTAGGGGAGAGCGGAAGCTGTGCCCCCGGCGCGGGACGGAACCGGGCGCGGGAACGCGGCCTAGTGTGGTGCGCGCCTCCCCCGACTGAAGGGGCGGCTGCCGGAAGGAGCGGACGTTGGGCGGTGCCAGGGCGTGGCTCTCGGCCACCATGCTGGCCGGTTTCCTCGCGGTCGCCGTGGCCCAGCTGCTGCTGGTCGTGGTGCCGGTGCTGCTGGTGCTGTCGCTGCTGCCGTCGGGCGCGGCGCTGCGGCTCGGGGTTCCGCTCTGCATCGCCACGGTCGGTGTGATGGCGTACGCGACCTGGCGTGCTCTTCGCACCCGCCGGGTCGAGCCGGCCGGCGTCCCGGTGACCCGGGCCGATGCGCCGGCGCTGTGGGCGATGATCGACGCCGCGGCTCAGGCCGGCCAGGTGCGGACGCCGGAGCGGCTGATCGTGGTCGCGGAGGCCACCGTGGCGTTCAGCGAACGTACCCATCTGCTGGGTCTGATCGGTGGGCGGCGCGATCTCTACGTCGGGTTGCCGCTGCTCCAGGCCTGGGACAACGCCGTGCTGGGGGCGGCGGTCGCGCACGAGCTCGCGCACGCCACGCCGCGGCTGAGCCGGTGGGCGCCGTTCGCCTACCGCGGGCGGCGGGCGGTCGCGCGGATCATCCCGCGGATCACCCGGCGGAACGCGGCCGGTCCCGGGCTCCGGGGGTACGCGCTCTTCTACCGCCGCCACGACCAGCCGGTCAGCCAGGCCCAGGAGCTGTGCGCCGACCGGGTCGCGGCCGAGTTCGCGGGGGTCGCGGCCACGGTGGCGATGCTGCGCGACGGCCCGGCCATGGAGAGCCTGCAACGGGTCTTCTACACCGAGTACGTGGCCCCCGGCTGGCGCGCCGGGCACGCCCCGGACGACGTCTTCGGCGGCTTCCTGCGGATGCTGGCCGCCCGCGCCGACGAACTGACCATCCTGCGCCGCCAGGAGCCGCACACGGCCGACGAGTGGGACACCCACCCGCCCCGCCCGCAGCGACTGGCCGCGGTGACCGCCCTCGCGACCCCGGCCCCGGCCGCGTCGCCTCACGCTCAGGCCGTGACCGCGCCGGCCCGGACCGCGGCCGGGCCGGTTCTGGAGACGGCTGCCGCGGCGCCCGCCATGGCCGGTGCGGGCGCGCCGCTGCTCGACGACATCCCGGCCGGGCTCACCGACGTGGCGGCTCCGGCCGCTCCGCTCGATGAAGCTGTTCCGGCCGGCGCCCTGGCCGACGTCGAGCCGACCGGCGCCGCGCTGATCGCGGGCGACGTCGAGCTGGTGCCCGACCTGCCGGGTCTGGGCCGGGCGCTGCAGGCGGTCGCGTTCCCGCCGCGCGGACGCACCATCGTCGGCTGGGACGACTTCTTCGGCGTGGCCCGGGCGGCCGAGATGGACCGCGAGGCCGACGCCGCGCTCGGCACCCTGACCCGGGCCGCCGGCAGCCCGGTGGCCTCGGCCGCCGACGTGCTCGACCTGGCCGCGGACGGGCGGCTGCGCAAGGTGGCCGAGACCGTCTTCCCGGACATGCCGCCGGACGAGACCGAGCGCCGCATCACCGAACTGGTCACCCTGCTGCTCGCCCTGGCCGCGCTGCGCAGCGACGCCGCCCGGTGGCGGCACAGCTGGACCGGCACGGCCGAACTGGTCGCCTCCGACGGCGGCCACCTCGACCTGGGTGCGGTGGCCACGCTCGTCACCGATCCGGCGACCGTCGGCGCGGCCCGCGAACGGCTGCTCGCCCTGCGGATCGACCCGGCCGCCCCGGTGGGCGCCAACCGGGACCGCCGCACCGGCGCCGACGTGGTCGGCGGGCTGGTCAACCTGGTCGTCGACGGCTCGCGCACCGACCTGCTGATCGTGGACAACGGGTTGCTGCTGGTGCCCGGCCTGCCCCGCTCGCAGAACGGCTCGGCCAAGCGCCGGCTGGCCCAGGTCGCCACCACGGCCGACGCGACGCCGGGCGCGCGCTTCGTCCCGTACGCGGAGGTCAGCGGCGCGACCCAGACGCGCCGCACCCCGAAGGCGTGGGATCTTCAGCTCCGCGACGGCAACACGATGACCGTGCGGGCCGCGCTCGACTCGGACGAGCTGCCCGGCGGCTGGGCCGCGCTCGACAACGCGGTGGCGTTCCTGGCCAGCACCCGCTGACGCGTTCCTGGCCGGCACGCGCTGACGCGGGCCTGGTCAGCAGCCGCTGACGGGGGCGACAAACTCGGTTGATCGGCGCCCACCAGGAGGTAAATCCTTGGTGGGCGCTGAACTGTTCGGCCGTCCGGTTCGTGCTTCCTGGTAGACGGTCACACTTCCGACGATCACGTAACCGGAACTTCACTTTGGGTCACAATGGCATCTCGTGGCGGCGGCTTTAGCTTCGGATTCTTTGGGTAGATCTAGGCACAGCCGACACGAATCATGGGGAGGAGGGGCGCTGATGGAACGCGGACAGCGGGGACCCATGGCGCTCTTCGGGGCGCTGGTCGCGGTCGGGCTCGGTCCCGCCCTGTGGCTGGGCGTCCAGATCGGTGACGTGACGGTGGCGCCGCCGAAGCCGCCGGTGGTGCGGAGCGAGCAGAAGCCGAACCCGGACGCCGGGCCCGGCGGGGCGGGGGCCGCGGCCGACGAGCCCGAGCCCGAGCCGACCCGGAAGCCGAAGCGCGAGGCGAAGTACACGCCGATGGAGCCGTCCAAGCCGAAGCCGGCCGCGAGCGAGAAGTCCACCGAGCCGGCCGCCGAGGAGACGAACCCGCCCCCGGTGGAGACCACCGACCCGGCGCCGGCCCCGACCGAGGACGACGAGACCACCCCGCCGCCGGACGAGGAGGGCGCCACGACGCCCGCCGACCCGGACGAGGGCGGCACCGGCAACGAGGGCCCGGGCGGCGGCAACTCCGAAGAGACCGCCTAGCCGGCCTTGGCGAGCGCGACGACCGGGATGGGCCGGCCGGCGCGCTCCTCGTGCTCGGCGAAGAACGGGAACCGGTCCTTGACGGCCGCCCACGTCCGGTCGTAGTCGTCACCCTCGAGCGGCGTGGCCCGGGCCTGGAACGTGCGGCCGGGCACCTCGACCGTGACCGTCGGGTCGGCGAGCAGGTTGCGGTACCACAGCGGGTCGGCGGGCGCGCCGGCGTTCGAGGCGACCACCAGGTAGCGGTCCGGCTCGTCGATATACATCATCGGGCTGGTCCGGCGCCGGCCGGTGCTGCGGCCGACCGTGGTCAGCAGGAGCAGTGGCCGGTCGCCCATCGAGCGCCCGCCGTCGGCCCGGAACTCCTCGATCAGCTTCGCGTTGTGGGCCAGCAGGTCGTCCGGCATCGTCACGGCGGTTCTCCTTCCAGGTAGAGCTGGGCCAGGCCGCGGGTCGTCTCGGCGAGCATCTCGCGGAGCGGCGGGGGCGCCAGCACCTCGACGTTCGCGCCGAGTTTCAGCAGCTCGGTGTGGCCGTGCTTGATCGACTCTATGGGGACCTCGGTGACCACGCGCCCCGACTCGTCGGGCTCACCGGCCCGCTCGCGGGCCACCCGGGACATCTCGGGCGGGAAGACGAAGGCCATGAAGCGCAGGGCGTCGGCCGTCATCCGGACGGTCGCGGTGCCGGTGTAGACGCTCCGCTCGTACCGCTCGGTCCACTCCTGCCAGAACGTGGCCAGGTCGAAGCGGGGCGGCCGGACCGCGGGCAGGTCGAGCACCTCGGCGTCGAGCACGCTCGCCACCCGGTAGGCGGTGATGCGGCCGTCGGGAGCGGAGGCGCGGGCCGCCACCAGGTACCACCGACCGGCCTTGAGCACCACGCCCAGCGGCGACAGCGTCCGGCTCACCTCGCGCGGGGCCTTCCACCGCCGGTAGCGCACCGACACCTGCCGCGCGTCCCACACCGCGCCGGCCAGCGCGGCCAGGTGGGGCACCGGCTCGTCGGCCCGGAACCAGCCGGGCGCGTCGAGATGAAACCGTTCGCGTACGCCGTCAGCCCGCCCCGCGAGCTCACCCGGCAGGGCCGCCCGCAGTTTGAGCTCGGCCGCCGCCAGCACCGACTTGAGCCCCAGCTCGGCGGCCGCGCCCGGGATGCCGGCCAGCACCAGGGTGGCCGCCTCGTCGCCGGTCATCCCGGTGAGCCGGGTCCGGTAGCCGTCCAGCAGCTGATAGCCGCCGGCCGGCCCGCGGTCGGCGTAGATCGGCACCCCGGACCCGTTCAGCGACTCGACGTCGCGGTAGACGGTCCGCACCGACACCTCGAGCTCCTCGGCCAGCGCCTGCGCGGTCATCCGCCCCCGGGTCTGCAGGAGCAGCAGGAGGGAGAGCAGGCGGCCGGCGCGCATGGCCCGAACGATAGCGCCGATGACTGACAGTGGGTGTCAGTCATCGGCGCGGTGGCACGGGACGGTCAGAGCCCGATGATCCGGTTGAAGATCTCCCGGTAGCCGCGCAGCTCGACGCGCAGCTTCTCGGTGTCCTCCGTGCTCTCGCCGCCGAACTGCTCCTTCTGGCTCCGCAGGCTGGCGGTCAGCTGCTCCACGGCGTCGTCGACCAGGGTGGCCGCCTCGGCGGTGGCCTCCTTGGGGCTGTCCACGAACCGCAGCTGCACGTCGCGCCACCGGTCCTGGAAGGCCTTCGCGTCGCCGGCGTCGAAGATCGTGGTGACCGCGGGCGCGTCGACCTCACCGGGCTTGGCCGCCGTGTCCGTGCCGGGCGCGTCCGGCGCGACCGGCGCGCCGGGCACGGCCGCGGTGGTGGCGGCGGGCACCGGCTCGGGCTCGGCGACGACGACCGCGGTGTCCGTGGTCGTCACCTCGTGGGAAACAACCTTGGGGTCGTCGAAGTCGCCGCCGTCGCGGAGCGTCGCGCCCTTGTCGTCGGAGGTCTCGTCGTCGTCGGCCCGGTCGCCGGCGGCGGTCGGCCCGGCCCAGCCCTTCTCGGCGCTGTCGGTCGTCGGCTCGGCGACGGTGTCGGAGTCGGCCCGGGCGGCCGGCGCGGTGTCCGCCACCGCGTGGTCCGGCGGCGTCGGGTCCTCGATCAGCGGCTCGTCATCGGCGTCCCAGCGGTGGCTGCCGCTGGCGTCGTGTGCGGTGGTGGCGTCGTGCCCGGTGGTGGCGTCGTGCCCGGTGGTGGCGGTGTCGTCCGGGTCGGCGTCGTGTTCGGGGGTGCCGTCCGGCGTGGACGACCACGGTGAGTTGCCGCGTTGCTGCGGCAGCGCGACGGTGTCGGCCGACTCGGTGGCGTCATTGTGGGAGCCGCCACGCTCCTTGACGTCGACGTCCTTCGGGTCGGTCTCGTCCTTGTTCTCGTTCGTGAAGAAACGCATCACCGGCTCCTCAGCGGCTGGTGGCGTCCGGGCGCGGGCCCGTGACGTCGCTGTTGTTGACGGTCTTGGTGGTGGTGGCCGGCTGCACCGGCTCCTCGCCCAGCAGGTCGGCGAACAGCGCCCGGTAGTACACCAGGGCCTGGCGCAGGTCTTCGGTGCTGGCCTCGCCGTTCCGGCTGCGGGTGCTGATGTCGTGGGCGTCGCGGTAGTGGCTCAGCGTGCGGGCGTGCTCGACGGAGAGGTTGGCGAGCTGGTCGTCGTAGTCGGCGGTCGGGTAGCCACGGTCGGCGACCAGCCGGGTGACCAGGTCGTCGGCGGTCGCCACGGCTTCGCCGGGGTTGTCGACGAACTGGATCTGCACTTCTTCCCAGGACTCGCGGTAGCGCGCCGAGTCTTCCGGGCTCAGGTCCTTGAGCTCCAGCTCGGCGTGCCGCTTCTGACGCTCCTGGAGCTCCTTCTCGGCGTCGGCGCGGTTGCCCGTGTCGGCGACGACGCGGTCGTATTCGGGCCCGAAAGTGCTCTGCAGCTTGCGGCGGCGGGCCGCGCGGACGGCGAAGACCGCGACCACGGCCAGCACCAGCAGGACGATGACGAGGACGATGACTTGTCCACCGGACATGGGCTCCTCCTTCTTCGCTCTGGGTATTCCCACTCAGCGGTGGTCGTCAATCCCGTCCAGCCGATGCGTTTACTTGACCTGTTCCAGAAGGAGATGGTCGGATGTCCCCATGCCGACCGCCTTTGGTCACGGACCGTTGACCAGCCACTTCGGACGGGTGACGCCGTAGTGTCGGGTTCATGCCAATCGCGCGGTGCATCCGGACCAAACGCGCGGTGCGTCGGTACAAAGCGGCGATACCGGGCAAGGCGCGGGTTCCTCGCTCCGCGTCGATTTCGTATCCTCTGCCGAGGTGCACGCTCCAACTTCAGGACGGAGTGCCGGTCCATGCCGTACCCGTCGGGCGGAGCTAGATGAAATCCCGGTACTGGTCGATCCGGTCGAAGATCATCGCGCTGGTGGTGGTGCCGCTCACGGCCCTGCTGGCGCTGTGGGTCTTCGCCACGGTGCTCACCGTCGGGCCGGCGTTCAACCTGCTGTCCGCGCAGACGCTGCTGGACACCGTCGGCCGCCCCGGTGAGGTCCTGGTCGGTGAGCTGCAGAAGGAGCGCCGGCTCGCGGTCATCCAGCTGTCCGGCGAGGGCAACGCGGTCACCCCCGCCCTCGCGGCGCAGCGGGCGGCCACCGATCGCGCGGCCGCCGACTTCCGGCGCTCGGCGGGCGGCGAGGACGCCGAGAACGCGGCCAGTGACACCCTGCGTACCCGGATCGACCAGGTTTTCGCCGACCTCGACGGCCTGCGCGCCAACCGCGCCCACATCGATGCCCGTGAGGTCGACGTGGTCGGCGCGCAGAACCTCTTCAACGGGATGATCGACGCCGGCTTCCTGATGTTCTCGGCCACCGCGTCGTTCGGCGACGACACCGTCGACCGGCAGATCCGCGCGCTCATCACGGTGGGCCGGGGCCAGGAATATCTGAGCCGCGCCGACGCCCTGCTGGCCGCCGGCAACACCCGCGGCCGGTTCGAGGCCGACGTGCACGACGACCTGGTCGCGGCCATCGTCACGTCCCGCTTCCTGCTCGCCGAGGGCATCGCCGACCTGCCGTCCAGCGACCGCACCACCTACCAGGTGCTGAGCAACTCGGCGTCCTGGAAGAAGCTCGAGGAGATGCAGTACACGCTGCTCAACCGGGCCCGGCCGGACGGCGCGCCGCCGGTCGCCGACGAGGTCTGGAAGCCGGTCTACGACACCGGGGCCCAGCAGCTGCGCGCCTTCGAGATCAACGCCACCCAGGCGCTGGCCGAGCGGTCCACCCCGGTGGCCGTGCGCGTCCTGGTCCGCCTGGGCGTGGCCGGTCTGCTCGGCCTGGGCGCGCTGGTCATCTCGATCATCGTGTCGATCCGGGTGGGCCGGTCGATCGTCGGCCGCCTGGGCCGGCTCCGCAAGGAGGCCCTGGAGCTGGCCGGCGAGCGGCTGCCCTCGGTGGTGCGCCGGCTCCAGCGCGGCGAGCCGGTCGACGTCGGCATCGAGACCCCGCCGCTGGAGTACGGGCGGGACGAGATCGGCCAGCTCGGGCGCGCGTTCAACGAGGTGCAGACCACCGCCGTGCAGTCGGCGGTCGACGAGGCCGCCGTACGCAAGGGCCTGAACGAGGTCTTCCTCAACATCGCCCGCCGCAGCCAGACGCTGCTGCACCGCCAGCTCGCGATGCTCGACAAGATGGAGCGGCGCGAGACCGAGCCGGACGAGCTCGAAGACCTCTACCGCGTCGACCACCTGGCCACCCGGATGCGGCGGCACGCCGAAGACCTGGTCATCCTGACCGGCGCGGTGCCCGGCCGGGGCTGGCGGCAGCCGGTGGCGGTGATCGACGTGATCCGCGGCGCGATCAGCGAGGTCGAGGACTACAAGCGGGTGGACATCACCACGGTGGCCGGGGCCGCGGTGGTCGGCCGGGCCGTCGGCGACGTCATCCACCTGCTGGCCGAGCTGCTCGAGAACGCGGCGTCGTTCTCGCCGCCGCAGACCCGGGTCCAGGTCACCGGCAACCTGCTGCCCAACGGGTACGCCCTGGAGATCGAGGACCGCGGCCTGGGCATGTCCCAGGAGTCGCTGGACGAGGCCAACCACAAGATGATCGAGCCGCCCGACTTCGACCCGTCGGACAGCGCCCGGCTCGGTCTGTTCGTGGTGGCGCGGCTGGCCCACCGGCACGGCATCAAGGTGTCGCTGCGCCCGTCGGCGTACTCCGGCATCGTCGCCGTCGTGCTGGTCCCGGGCGAGCTGATCACCGCCGAGCCCACCCCGCCCGGCCTGATGCCGCCGGCGCCGGTGGCCGGCGCCACGGCCTGGGAACACCCGGCCGCCGCCCTCCAGTGGGAGGACGTGGAGGCCACCCAGCCGGTGCCGCTCCAGTCGCCAGGCCCGGTGGTGCCGCGGCAGCGCGGCGCGTCCGAGCCGATCTCGTCGGCCGGCCCGCCCTTCAGCAGCAGTTCGGTCGCCGACGGCCTGTCGCCGGAAGGACTGGTACGCCGCCGGCGCAAGGCCCGGCCGGCCGCCGACGAGCCCGCGGCGGCACCGCCGGGGGAGACCACCAGGGAGGGGTTGCCCAAGCGGGTCCGTCAGGCCAATCTCGCGCCACAACTGCGCGAGGCGGCACCGGAGGACGACGCCGACACGGTGCCCACCCGGTCGCCGGACGAGATCCGCAGCATGATGTCCGCCCTCCAGCGCGGGTCAACGCGTGGCCGTCAGGCCGCCGCCGGCATCGATCCGGAACCCCGCCCACCCGCCCTCGACAACGCTTTGGATGAAGCGGCTACCGTCAATCTCCCGGTGGTACGCGACGAGAAGGACGCATAAGTGGCACAAGCGAAGCAAGGCGCGAACCTCACCTGGCTCCTCGACGAGCTCCTGGAGCGCGTGCCGCCGGCGAAGCAGGCTGTGGTGCTGTCCGCGGACGGGCTGATGATGGGCTCGTCAACCGGCATGGCCCGGGACGCGGCCGAACACCTGTCCGCGATGGCGGCGGGCTTCCAGAGCCTCGCCAAGGGCGCGAGCCGGCACTTCCGGGCGGGTCCGGTGCGGCAGACCGTGATCGAGATGGACAGTGCCTTCCTCGTCGTCACGGCCGCCGGGCAGGGCGCCTGCCTGGCCGTGCTGGCCGCCAGCGACGCCGACCTGGGCGTGCTGGCGTACGAGATGGCGATGCTCGTCACCCGGGTCGGCGAGTTCATGCAGGCGCCGACCCGGTCACCGCTGGACGGGTGACGATGGCCGATCCGCTGCGCGCGCCGCACGACTGGCTCGACCGCGAGGCCGGGCCGGTGGTGCGCCCGTACGCGGTCACCCAGGGCCGGGTGGCGCCGTCGGCGACCGAGTACGACCTGGTCGCCTTCGTCGAGTCGACCGGCGCGGCCGACGCCGCGCCGGGCATGCACCTCCAGCCCGAACACCACGCGATCGTGTCCGCCTGCTGGGACCCGGTGACCGTGGTCGAGCTGGCCTCCCGGCTCGACCTGTCGATCGGTGTTCTGCGTGTCCTGCTGGGTGATCTACGCTCGGCGGGTCTGATCTCCCTGTCCCAGCCCGCGGCGGCCGAGCAGCCGCCCGACGTCGACGTTCTCAAGGCGGTTGTCCATGGTCTCCGAGCGCTCTGACGGCTCGCGTGTCCCGGTTGCGCTCAAGATTCTGATCGCCGGTGGTTTCGGTGTCGGCAAGACCACCCTGGTGTCGTCGGTCAGCGAGATCCGGCCGTTACAGACCGAGGAGGTCCTGTCCGGCGGCGACGACGCCGACGACACCGGTCTGGTCGAGGGCAAGACCACGACGACGGTGACGATGGACTTCGGACGCATCACGATCACCGACGACCTGCTGCTCTATCTGTTCGGCACGCCCGGCCAGGACCGCTTCTGGTTCCTCTGGGACGAGCTGTCGCAGGGCGCGCTGGGCGCGGTGGTGCTGGCCGACACCCGCCGGCTGGCCGACTGCTTCCCGTCGATCGACTACTTCGAGCAGCGCGGCACCCCGTTCGTGGTCGGCGTGAACACGTTCGACCAGGACAAGCGGTTCACCCCCGACGCGGTGGCCGGGGCGCTCGACCTCGACCCCGGTGTGCCGGTGGTGCTCTGCGACGCGCGTGACGCCTCGTCGGCCCGCAACGTGCTGATCGAGCTGGTCGAGTACGTCGCCCGTAAGCAGCTGACCAGCGCCGGCCGCCGGTAGCCGGCCGGTGGAGCTCCTGTACGTCGGCAGCTACACCGGCGAGAGCGGCGGCCGGGGCGAGGGCATCACGCTGCTCCGCCGCGACCCGGCCACCGGCGAGCTGTCCGGCGCCGGCCTGGCCGCCCGCACCCGGTCGCCGTCCTTCCTGGCCCGGCACCCGGTGCTGCCGGTGCTGTACGCCGCCAACGAGCTCGAGGCCGGCACGGTCTCGGCGTTCGCGGTCGGTCCGGATGGCGCGCTGACGCCGCTCGGGGCGGCGGGCACCGGCGGCGGACACCCGTGCCACGTGGCGGTCACCCCGGACGGCCACCATCTGGTCGCGGCCAACTACACCAGCGGCAGCGTCTCGGTGCACCCGCTGGACGCCGAGGGGCGGCCGGGCGAGCGGACGGATCTGGTCCATCTCGAGGGTCAGGGCCCCGACCCCGAGCGGCAGAAGGGCCCGCACGCGCACATGGTGTCGCCGGACGCGACCGGCCATGTGCTGATCGCCGATCTCGGCTCGGACCGGGTCTGGCGGGCCCGTCTCGACCCGCTGAGCGGTCGCCTGCTCGATCTTTCGCCCGCGATCGTGACCGCGCCCGGCTTCGGGCCACGACACCTTCTGCGTACGCCGGACGGCGCCGTCCTGGTCGCCGGTGAGCTGTCGGCCGAGCTGAGCTGGCACCGGCCCGGTCCCGGCGGCCTGGAGCCCGTGGGCGCCGTCCCGGCCACGTCGGCGACCGGCGAGGCGTACCCGTCGGAGGTCACCGGTGGCCCGGACGGCCGCTTCGTCTATCTGGCGACCCGCGGCCCCGACACCGTGACGGTGTTCGGCTGGGACGGCGAGCGGGCCACCCGGCTCGGCGAGACGCCCACCGGCGGGGTGTGGCCCCGTCATCTCACGGTGGCCGGCGACCACCTCTATGTAGCCAACGAGCGTTCACACACCGTGACGATCTTCCACATCGACGCGGCCGACGGGTTGCTCCGTGACCAGGATGCGCCGACGGCTGTGCCGAGTCCCACCTGCGTGCTTCGCTGGCTTCCGATCTAACCTTTACGGGCGCTTAAGTCGTCTACGGGTTGCCACGGTCCGATCACATTGAGTTGAAATCGTGACAGTAATTTTCGATGTGAGTAACTTTCGTCCGAACGTGTATGGCATTCGGTCTCTCCTATGCGCAGTATGGAGCCCGTGTCAGGACGCCATCGCCGAAACTTCAATCTCAGGGGCGCCGGGGTCATCGGAGCCGCGATGGCGATCATCGTCGTCCTCACCGGTTCCTACTTCGGTTACCAGCAGCTCACCGACAAGGGGTGTACCGGTCAGATTCCGCTGAACGTCGCCGCCGCCCCGGAAATCGCCGGGGCGATCGAACAGGCTGCCCAGCAATGGGTGACCGACGGCGCCAACGTCAACGGGACATGTGTCGCCGTCAACGTCTCCGGGGTCAACCCGGCGACGATGGCCGCCGCCGTGGCCCGCGAGCACGGTGTCACGATCAACGGGCTCGGCAACGCCCCGCAGTCGGTGACCGTGCCGGACGTCTGGGTCTCCGACTCACAGACCTGGCTGCTCCGCCTCAAGAAGGAGGCGTCGGGCTTCACGCCGTCCGACGGCACGCCGATCGCGCAGAGCCCGATCGTGGTGGCCATGCCCACCCCGGTGGCCGAGGGCCGGTTCGGCTGGCCCAACCGCAAGCTGACCTGGAAAGACCTGCTCGGCAAGATGCTGACCGACACCAACATCCGCACCGGCATCGTCGACCCGAACCGGGACGCGGCCGGTCTGGCCGGTCTGCTGGCCCTCGGGGCCTCGGCCGGTGAGGGCGCGCAGGCGCAGCAGGCCAAGGTCGGCGCGCTCCGCGCGCTGGCTCTGGGCAGTTCGGCGCTTCGTGACGACCTGCTCCAGAAGTTCCCGCGGTCGGCCGGTGAGGCCGATCTCTCGAGCTCGCTGAGCGCCGCGCCGCTGTCCGAAGAAGACGTGATCGCGTTCAACGCCGAGCAGCCGGCCGTGCAACTGGCCGCGCTCTACCTCGACCCGTCCCCACCGGGACTGAGCTACCCGTTCGCGATCATGCCGGGGGTCGACCTGCAGCGGCAGGCCGCGGCCACCGGCCTGCGCGGGCAGCTGTCCGGCGCGAACTTCAAGAATCTGCTGGCCAAGGCCGGTCTCCGCGGGCCGGACGGCACGGTCGGCGACGGCTTCAGCATGCCGGTGGGCGCTCCGGCGGCCAGCAAGGCCGCTTCGGCCCCGGCCGACCCCTCCAAGGGCGGCGCGGCCGCGTCCGGCGTCGACGCCGGCGCGATCAGCCAGGCTCTGGGTAGCTGGTCGGCGATCACGCTGCCCGGCCGCGCGCTCGCCGTGTTCGACGTCTCGGGCTCGATGAAGAAGCCGGTGCCGACCGCGCGGGGCCTCAGCCGCGCCGCTGTCACGCAGAAGGCCGCGCAGCAGGGTCTCAGTCTCTTCGACGACAAGTGGTCGGTCGGCGTGTGGGTGTTCTCCACCGACATGGTCGGCAAGCGACCGTACAAGGAGATCGTGCCGATCAGCCCGCTCACCTCGTCGCGTCAGGAACTCCTCCAGGCCACCGGGGCGATCGTGCCGAAGGACGGTGGCGACACCGGTCTCTACGACACCGCGCTGGCGGCCTACAAAGAGGTCCAGAACGACTGGGTCGACGGCCGGATCAACTCGGTGCTGCTGTTCACCGACGGCGAGAACGACAACCCGGGCGGGCTCGAGCTGCCGCAGCTGGTGGACGCCCTGAAGAAGGCGAACGACCCGAAGCGCCCGGTCCGCATGGTCATCATCGGCATCGGCGGCGAGGTCAACCGCAAGGAGCTGGAGGCGATCACCAACGCGACCAGCGCCGGCGGCGTCTTCATTGCCCCCGACCCGGCCAAGATCAGCGACATCTTCCTCGAGGCCATCTCCAGCCGGAACGGCGCCAACGGGTAAAAAGTTACGAACTGCGAGCCGCTGCGGGACTCGGTGCCGACCGCCCGCCGAGCGGAGCGAGGCCATTCAACTCAGCCATTCAGCTCAGCCGGACCAGTCCAGGACGACGGCCACGGCGTCGTCGTCCAGGTCGGCCTCGCCGAGGTGGATGCGCAGGTCGCCGAGCAGCGACCGCACCGCCTCGAGCGGGGCCATCGGCCCGATCCGGCGCAGGAAACGGCCCAGCGCCACGTTGCCGTAGGCCGCGGCCTCGGTGATGCCGTCGCTGACGACCAGCAGCCGGTCGCCCGGGCGCAGCTGAACCTTCTCGGGGTGGTACTCGGTGCTCTCGAACATGCCGAGCGGGAACTGCGCCTCGAAGTCCTGGGTGCGGGCCTCGCCGTCGCGCAGCACCATCAGCGTCGGTGAGCCGGCGTCCACCGCGGTCAGCTCGCCCGACCTGAGGTCCAGTTCCAGGAGCAGGGCGGAGACGTGCCACGCGCCCGCGTGCTGGGCGAAGATGGCCTGGTCGGCGAGGGCGGCCTGGTCGGCCAGGGGCAGGCCGGCCCGGCGCGCGTTGCGCAGGGCGTACGTGGCCAGCGAGGTGAGCAGCGCGGCGGTCATGCCCTCGCCCATCCCGTTCAGCACGGCCAGGGACAGCCGCCCGTCGTCCTCGGCCCAGTCGAAGCTGTCGCCGTTCACCGCGTACGACGGCTCGAGCTGTCCGGCCAGGCCGAACGAGGGCCGGATCCGGCACCGCCCGGGCAGCAGCTCCCACTGCATCTCGGCGGCCAGGGTCAGCCGCCGGGTCCGCGCCGCCATCGTGTAGCGGTCGGTGCCGACGACCGCCGCCTGGAGCTCGTGTCCCAGCGCGAGGGCCAGCTCGGCCAGCTCGGCGCGGTCCTCGGCCGGGTCGGGGGCGGGCCGGCAGCGGAGCACCCCGATCCGTTCGCCGCGCACGTTCACCGGCAGGTGCAGGACGCTGCCGGCCAGCACCTCGGTCTGGTGGTCGAAGCAGCGCCAGGCCGGATCGCCCGGCCGGGTCACCGGCGCGCCCCCGGCCAGCGGCAGCAGGGCGGCCAGCCGGTAGTCGACGAGCAGCAGGTCCGCGTCCTCGATGCCGTACTCGGCCCGGAGCGCGTCGGTCATCGCCTCCACGACCCGGTCGGCCGGAGCGCCGGTCAGCGCCCGCCGGACGGACACACTTCGCCTGGACACGGTTTCATCCCTTCGGCTGCGTGGACGGTACGGGTAGTGTCCGAGGCACCATGGGCGAACACCATGGGCCGGTCGTACCGGACCCGATGCGCGCCGCGGCGCTTGATGACGCCGCGCAAACCTTGCTGGCCACCTGGGAGGCGGCCCGCGAACAGAGCACGCCCCGGTTGTCCGCGGCGCAGTTGAACGCGCTGATCGTGGTCGAGAAGGACGAGGGCATCAATCTGCGTACGCTGGCCGGCCGGTTACGCATGATTCTGTCCTCGGCGAGCCGGCTGTGTGACCGGTTGGTGGCCGCCGGCCTGGTCGATCGGGCGCCCGGGCGCATCGACCGTCGTGAGATCGCGCTGTACCTGACACCGTACTCGCGGCAGCTGCTCGACGAGCTTCGCGCGTCACGGCTGGCGCTGCTGGGCGCGGCGCTCGACCGGATGTCCCCGGCGGGCCGGGCGGGGCTGGTCCGCGGCCTGTCCGAGTTCGCGGTGGCCGCCGCGGAGAGCCCGAGCGACACGTCCCGGCGCACGGCCTGAAACTACGTCGTCCGGGTCAGGAATGTCGCGGGGTCGTCGAGGATCGACCGGATCACCGACTCGGCCGCGCCCCGCATGGCCGCGTCGGCGCCCAGGGCCGCCGCCCGCAGCGTGACCGGGGCCAGGCCGGCGGTCAGCACCCGCCGGCCCAGTTCGTGCTCGATCGACGGGCGTAACCGGGGGAGCAACGGGCCGTAGATGCCGCCGAGCACGATGGTGTCCAGGTCGAGCAGGTTGATCACGCCGGCCAGCGCGATGCCCAGGGCGGCGCCGGCCTCGCCCAGGTCGGCGTCGTCCGGCAGGCCGGCGAGCGTCGCCGCGCCGGCCGCCCGGAGCAGCGCTTCCTGGCCGGCGTACTGCTCGAGGCAGCCCCGTGCCCCGCACCGGCAGGGCCGGCCGTCCGGATGCACCGGCAGGTGGCCGATCTCGCCGCTCCAGCCGCGTACCCCTCGGTAGAGCGCGCCGTCGAGCACCAGGCCCGCGCCGATGCCGATCTCGCCGGACACGTAGCCGAAGGTCGGGCGGCCCCCGGCCGCGCGCAGCTCGCTCAGCGCGGCCAGGTTGGCCTCGTTCTCCACGGCCACCGGCAGGCCCAGCGCCTCGCTCAGGTAGCGGCCGGCGTCGACGTCCTGCCAGCCCAGGTTGGGGGCGACCCGCACGATCCCGTCCGCGGAGACCAGCCCGGGAACGGCCAGCGCGGCGCCGGACACGCCGCCGGCCGGGGTCAGCCGGACGAGCCGGGCGAGCGTCTCCTCCCACGAACTGCTCCGTTGGTCGGCGGGCGCGACGACCCGGTGGCGGACCTGACCGGTGAGATCGATCACGCAGGCGGCCAGGTAGTCGACGTTGATCTCGAGGCCGAGCCCGAAGGCGCCGTCCGGGGCGAGCGCGAGGCCCGCGGCGGGCCGCCCGGCGCCGGACCGTGGCGCCGGCTCGCGCTCGACCAGCAGCCCGCGGACGATGAGGTCGTCGACGAGCGCCGAGACGGTGGCCCGGGTGAGCCCGGTGGCCGCCGAGGTGGAGGCCCGTGAGATCGGATTTTCGCTGGTCGCGACGGTTTGCAGGACGAGCGCGAGATTATGGGCGCGGACGCTGGACTGGCGCACGGGGACCGTCGAGGAGGCCTGGATGCGCGCGGTCACGCCCTTGACATTGCCATACCGCGCTCAAATAATTCAACCATTGAACAAATCCACGACGTTTCCCGGAGGTAACCGTGTCGCTCCAACCCACCCGCGAGGACAAGTTCTCATTCGGCCTGTGGACCATCGGGTGGCGGGCCCGCGACGCCTTCGGTGAGGCGTCCCGCCCCAAGCTCGACCCGATCGAGGGTGTGCACAAGCTCGCCGAGCTCGGCGCGTACGGCATCACGTTCCACGACGACGACCTGGTGCCCTTCGGCTCGGACGCGGTGACCCGGGACGGGATCATCGCCGGCTTCAAGAAGGCGCTGGAGGAGACCGGCATCGTCGTCCCGATGGTGACCACCAACACCTTCGAGCACCCGCTGTTCAAGGACGGCGCGTTCACCAGCAACGACCGTTCGGTCCGGCGGTACGCGCTGCGCAAGATCCTCCGCCAGGTCGACCTCGCCGCCGAGCTGGGCGCCAAGACCTTCGTGCTCTGGGGTGGCCGTGAGGGCTCCGAGTACGACGTGGCCAAGGACATCTACGCCGCCCTCGACCGCTACCGCGAGGGCCTCAACCTGATCGCGCAGTACTCCGAGGACAAGAACTACGGTCTCCGGTTCGCCATCGAGCCCAAGCCGAACGAGCCTCGCGGCGACATCCTGCTGCCCACTGCCGGCCACGCCATCGCCTTCACCCAGGAGCTGGAGCGGCCCGAGCTGTTCGGGATCAACCCCGAGGTCGGCCACGAGCAGATGTCCAACCTCAACTACACCCACGCCATCGCCCAGGCGCTGTGGCACGACAAGCTGTTCCACATCGACCTCAATGGCCAGCACGGCCCCAAGTTCGACCAGGACCTGGTCTTCGGTCACGGCGACCTGCTCAACGCGTTCTCCCTGGTCGACCTGCTCGAGAACGGCAGCTGGGGCGGCGGCCGAGGCTACGACGGCCCGCGCCACTTCGACTACAAGCCGTCGCGCACCGAGGACTTCGCCGGCGTGTGGGACTCGGCGGCCGCCAACATGCGGATGTACCTGCTGCTCAAGGAGCGTGCCGCGGAGTTCCGGGCCGACCCGGCGGTGCAGGAGGCGCTGGCGTACAGCAAGGTCAAGGACCTGTCCACGCCGACCCTGAACCCCGGCGAGACGTACGCCGACCTGCTGGCCGACCGCAGCGCCTGGGAAGACTTCGACGCCGACGCGGCCGGCGCACAGGGATACGGATTCGTGAAGTTGCATCAGCTCGCCATCGACCACGTTGTCAGGGCAAGCTGAGCTCATGAGTTTGATCGCCGGAATCGACAGCTCCACCCAGTCCTGCAAGGTCGTGATCCGCGATGCCGAGACCGGGAAACTGGTCCGGCAAGGACGCGCGAGTCACCCGGACGGCACCGAGGTGCATCCGGAGGCCTGGTGGACCGCGCTTCAGCAGGCCATCGAGGAGGCCGGCGGGCTCGACGACGTCGCCGCCGCCTCGGTCGCCGGCCAGCAGCACGGCATGGTGGTGCTCGACGAGAACGGCGAGGTGGTCCGCCCGGCGCTGCTGTGGAACGACACCCGCAGCGCCGGGGCGGCCTCCGAACTGATCAAGGAGCTGGGCGGGCCGCAGGAGTGGGTCGACGCGGTCGGCATCGTGCCGGTGGCCAGCTTCACCCTGACCAAGCTGCGCTGGCTGGCCCGCAACGAACCCGAGAACGCGGAGCGGGTCGCCGCCGTGTGCCTGCCGCACGACTGGCTCACCTGGAAGCTCAGCGGCGCGACCGGGCTCGACACGCTGCGCACCGACCGCAGCGACGCCAGCGGCACCCTCTACTGGTCCGCCGAGCACAACGCGTACCGTCCCGACCTGCTCGAACTCGGCTTCGGCCGGGCCATCCGGACGCCCGAGGTGCTCGGCCCGACCGGCATCGCCGGACACCTGCCCAACGGCGCGCCGCTCGGCCCCGGCGCCGGCGACAACGCGGCGGCCGGCCTCGGCGCGGGCGCCCAGCCCGGCGACGTGGTGATCTCGATCGGCACGTCCGGCACGGTCTTCGTGTCCAGCGACGTGGCCCCCAACGACCCGACCGGCACGGTGGCCGGGTTCGCCGACTGCACCGGCCGCTTCCTGCCGATCGTGGTGACGCTGAACGCGGCCCGGGTGCTGGACGCGGCGGCCAAGCTGCTGGGCGTCGACCACGACGAGCTGTCCCGCCTCGCGCTGTCCGCCCCGGCCGGCGCCGACGGCCTGGTGCTCATCCCCTACCTCGAGGGCGAGCGCACGCCGAACCGGCCGCGGGCCACCGGCGCCATCCACGGCCTCACCCTGCGTACGTCCGACCCGGCGCACCTGGCCCGGGCCGCCGTCGAGGGCATGCTCTGCGCGCTCGCCGACGGCCTGAACGCGCTCGAGCGCAACGGCTCCACGGCCAACCGGATCGTCCTGGTCGGCGGCGGCGCGCGCAGCGACGCGGTCCGCCGGATCGCCCCGGCCCTGTTCGGCCTGCCGGTGCTGGTCCCGCCGCCCGGCGAATACGTCGCCGACGGCGCGGCCCGTCAGGCCGCCTGGGTCACCGCGGGCGGGGCGGCGCCGCCGTCGTGGTCGGCCGAGACCCCCGAGGTGTACGAGGACACGAGCGTCCCGCTCATCCGCGAGCAGTACGCGGCCGCCCGCGACGCGGTGATCGACCGGAGGGACGGCTAACCTCTTCCCGTGACCTTGCGAGGCGGGACGGCGCATCGCGCGTACAGCGTGGTCGTGTTTGTCATCCTCGCGTCGCTGGACAACGTGGCCATCGGGCTGGTGCCGCCGCTCTACGGCTTCATCGGCTCCGACCTCGGCGTCGGCGAGGGCCGCATAGCGCTCGCCACCACGGTGATGTTCCTGGTCAGCGCGGTGGCGGCGATCGGCTTCGCCTACATCGGGGACCGCACCGACCGCAAGCCGGTGCTGCTGATCGGCACGGTCGTCTGGGTCGCCGGCACGGTCTGGTCGGGGTTGTCGGAAAGCTACCCGGCCTTCCTCGGCTCCCAGGTGCTGGCCGCGTTCGGGCTGGGCGCGGTCGCCTCGGTCAGCTTCGCCGTGGTCAGCGACCTGATCTCGCCCAAGCGCCGCGGCCTGGTGATGAGCTTCTGGGGGCTGTCGCAGGGTGTCGGCACGATCGCCGGGACGATGGTCGGCGGGCTGCTCGGCCACGACGACTGGCGGCGGCCGTTCCTGGTCACGGCCGGTGCCGGGGTGATCGCCGGGCTGGCCTACCTGTTCACCTACAACGTGCCGCGCGGCGAGAGCCAGCCGGAACTGGCCGGCATCGACTACGACGAGCGGATCCACCACGACCACCTGCCGGTGATCCTGCGCCGGCGTACCAATGTGTGGCTGATTTTGCAGGGTTTCTCGGCCCAGGTGGCGTTCGGGTCGCTGGTCTGGCTGCCGGTGCTGTTCCGGGCCCGGGCCGAAGACCAGGGCTACACGGCGAGTACGGCCGTGCTGGTCGGCAGCATCTTCGCGACCATCTTCCAGGCCGGCGGGGCGCTGTCCATCCTGGGCGGCCTGGCCGGCGACCGGTTGCAGCGGCGCACCCCGCGCGGGCGGGCCCTGGTGTCGGCCGTGGGCATCCTCGCCGCCGTGCCGTTCTACGTGGTGCTGTTCTTCGTGCCGATGCGGATCAACGTCCCGGACGGCGCCGGGTCGGGCGAGATCATCCCGGCCGTGCTGAAGAACGTCTTCACCGAGCCCACGGTGGCCGCCTGTCTCGCCACCGCGATCTTCGCCCTGGCCCTGACCTCGGCGAACTCGCCGAACTGGTTCGCCATGATCGGTGACGTGAACCCGCCCGAACACCGTGGCACCGTCTACAGCCTCGGCAACCTGGTCAACGGCTTCGGCCGGGCCGGCGGCAACGCCCTGGTCGGTGTCGCCTTCCGCGGCCTCTCCGGCGCGTTCCCGCCGCCGCTCAACTATGCCGTCGGGCTGGCCGCGTTCCAGTTCTTCTTCATACCCACCGGCGTCATGTACTGGCTGGCCAGCCGCACCGTGGCCAAGGACATGGCGGACACGCACGAGGCGCTGCTGGCCGCGCGCGCGTCCGCCCTGTCGCCGTCAGACGGTGAACCAGACGGTGACGTCGGTGGGGACCCGGCCGTCGGCGTCGAGGGGCTCGCTGCTCAGGAGGACACCCGCGCCGACCGGTAGCGCGACCGGGCTCTCGTCGAAGTTGGTCAGCACCCGCACGTCGCCGTTCCGGAACGAGCTCGAGTCGTCCCAGGTCATCGTGCCGGTGCCGAGGGAATACGACCGCCGCAGGCGCAGGGCCGAGCGATAGAGCTCCAGGGTCGATCCGGGTACGCCGACCTGACGGTCCCGCGCGTACTCGGCCCAGACCGGCGGCTGGGGCAGCCAGCTGTGGTCCGAGGGGCCGAAGCCATACGACGGGGCGTCCGCCTCCCACGGGATCGGCACCCGGCAGCCGTCCCGGCCGCGCTCGGCGCCGTTCGACCGGAACCAGGTCGGGTCCTGCCGAGCCTCGTCCGGGATCTCGGTGGCGTCCGGCAGCCCCAGCTCCTCGCCCTGGTAGAGGTACGCCGACCCGGGCAGCGCCAGCATCCGCAGGGTGGCCGCGCGGGCCCGGCGCAGGCCGAGGGCCGCGTCCGGCTGCGGGTCGCCGGGGCCGATGCCGCTGAGCTGCTTGAGCGGCTCCCGGTAGCCCAGCCGGCTGGTGTGCCGGAGCACGTCGTGGTTGGACAGCACCCAGGTGGTGATCGCCCCGACGGTGGCGTTGGTGGCCAGCGACTGCTCGATCACCTCGCGCTGGTCGTCGGCCGTCCAGGCGGCGAACAGGAACGGGAAGTTGAAGGCCTGGTGCATCTCGTCGGGCCGCACGTACCGGGCGATCCGCTCGACCGGCTGCACCCAGGCCTCGGCGACCAGCATCCGGTCCGGCCCGTACGAGTCGAGCACCGCCCGCCACTGCCGGTAGATCTCGTGCACGCCCTCCTGGTCCCACATCGGCGGCAGGTTGTCGGCCGGCGGCACCGACCACGGCCCGAAGTCCGGGTAGTCCCAGTCGGCCAGGTCGCGGTCCTTGACCAGCCCGTGCGCCACGTCGACGCGGAAGCCGTCCACGCCCCGGTCCAGCCAGAACCGCAGGATCCCGACGAACTCCTCCCGGACCTCGGGGTTGTCCCAGTCGAGGTCGGGCTGGGTGACGTCGAACAGGTGCAGGTACCACTGGCCGGGCGTGCCGTCCGGCTCGGTCACCCGGGTCCAGGCCGGCCCGCCGAACGTGCTCCGCCAGGTGTTCGGCGGCTCCTCCCCGCCCGGTCCGCGACCGTCCCGGAAGAGGTAGCGCGCGCGTTCCGGGCTGCCCGGCGCCGCGGCCAGCGCCGCCCGGAACCACTCGTGCTCGCTGGACGTGTGGTTCGGCACCAGGTCGACGATCACCCGCAGGCCCCGGGCGTGCGCCTCGGTGATCATCTCGTCCGCGTCGGCCAGGGTGCCGAACAGCGGGTCGACGTCGCGGTAGTCGGCCACGTCGTACCCGGCGTCGTTCTGCGGGCTGGTGTAGAACGGCGACAGCCAGATCGCGTCCACGCCGAGTTCGCGCAGGTCGGCGAGGCGGGACGTGATGCCGGGCAGGTCGCCCATGCCGTCGCCGTCCGAGTCGGCGAACGATCGGGGATAGACCTGGTAGATGACGGCGTCGTGCCACCAGAGGTGGGTGTCAGCAGGCATTGACCCACGCTATCCGGCCAGGCCCGGCCCTACCCGTCGAGAATCGCGGCGAAGCGTTCCTCGGCCAGATCCAGCTGGTCCAGGATGTGGTCCTTGGCGGGCAGGGAGAGCGGGGTGTCGGGCCGTCCGACGAGCTCTCTCAGCTTGGGTACGAGCGGCCGGTACTTCCGGGCCGACCGTTCGGCCTTGGCCGGCGTGGTGTGCACCACGCCGACGCCGTTGTCGGTGAAGTCGGACACCTTGATGACGCGCGCCCACGGGTCCCGGTCCAGGCTGGCGGCCACGTGCACCCGGTACTGCTCGTCCCGGTCGCGCTCCGGGTCGTACTCCGGGTTGGTCACCGACCGCACCAGCTCGGCCACCCGCGGGTTGAACCGCCGGGCCAGCTCGGCCACCGCGGCGTCGGTCAGCGGCGCGTGGCCGAGGTCGGCCGGCAGCCCGGACAGCTCGGCCGGGTGGTCCTCGACCGCGTCGTGCAGCAGCGCCGCCATGAGCACGTCCACGTCCCGCACCCCGTAGTACCGGATGATCCGGATCGCCACCCGCAGCAGGTGGTTGAGGTAGGGCTCGCGGACCCGCCGGTCCTCGGCGTGCAGGGTGGCGGCCAGGTCGAGCGCCCGGACGAGCTGCTCGCTCTCGTCCGCCGGGAAGCTCTCCAGCTCCAACCGGAACCGGTCGCGCAGTCCCGCCTCGCCGTACACCTCGGTGATCGCGTGCAGTGGCATCGACAGGAGCATGCGCGTGGCCATGCCGAGTAGATATACCAGCGATGGTCAGGAAGCGGTGGTCACTTCGGTGGCCTTCTGCGGGGCCGGCCGGGTCGGAACCGGGCGGGGCGAGGGCCGGCTGCGGCGCATCGGCATCGCCGAGGCCTGCTTGAGCGACCACGGGTTCTCGGCGTGCACGCCGCGCTTGGGCATGCCGGCGCCGTCGGTGAAGACCTCCTCGGTCATCGCCTGGAGCGCGCTCAGCGCCATGGCCAGGATCGTCGCCGCGGTGACCACGGTGATCGGCACGATCATCAGCAGTGGCCGGATCCCGCGGACGCCGCCGGCGGCGACCGGCTCCAGCTCCACGCTCGTCGCCGCCATCGCCGTGTAGTGCATGCCGCATACCGCGATGGCCATCACCACGGCCGCCCCGGTGATCGGCGCCCAGCCCTTGACCGACTGGGTGAACCACAGCGCCGTGGTCGCCGCGACCACCGCGATGATCCCGGACGCCACCACCAGCGGCATGCTGAAGACGAGCCGGCCGGAGACGTGCAGGCCGGCCATCCCGGTGTAGTGCATGGCGACGATCCCGGCGCCGGTGAGCACACCGGCCACCACGGTCTTGCCGAAGCTGCGCCGGCCGTGGCCGACGACCATCAGGCCGACGCCGACGGTGAGCACGCACAGGCCCAGGCTGACCATGGTCAGCACCATGTCGAAGCGCACCGGGCTGGCCGGCACGTCGAAGCCGAGCATGGCGGTGAAGTGCATCAGCCAGATGGCGGCGCCGCCGATCGCGAAGGCCGCGATCATCAGCCACCGGTTGCGGCGCCCCCGGGAGCAGGCGGCCCGGGCACGGTCGGTGCACATCAGGCCGAGGAAGGAACCCAGGAAGGCCAGCAGGAACGCGGCTATCGGGTTGAAGGCGCCGTACGTGAAGTGATGAACCTCAGCCACGATGTGTGCACCTCGCGAATACGTCGAGTGGACTTGTTCGCGGGGTATTCAGTCACTTATCGGTACACATCCATCGCACATCGTGTGCGGGTGACACGGAGCCGGAACGCAGGGAACCGGGGCCACCGTATGGCCACCTCGGGGGAGTGGAGATGGCCATACGGCAGTCCCGGTTCGGGGTTTGCCGTTAGTCAGGGGATAGGGACAAGGGTTCCGGGGCGGGATCAGGTGAAGAGGCTGACGCCACCGGGGCCGACGAGCAGGCCGACGATGATCAGCACGACGCCCCAGAGGATCTGCCGCCGGAACAACGCGAGGATGCCGGCGACCACGAGGATGACTGCGATAATCCAGAGCAACAGGTCCATGCTCAGCGGATACCCGACCCCGGAAAAACGGAAACCTCACGCGTGCACAAGTGTCGCCTGGATCTCTTCCGAGAGCAGGCGGTAGACGTTGTAGGCCTGCTTGATGACCGGGTGCGCCACGTTGCGGACGGGTACGCCGCCCGGCGTACGCCCACGCTCGGTGCCGTGGTGAGCGTGCCCGTGCAGGGCGAGCGTGGTGCCGGCCGCGTCGATCGCCCGGCCCAGCTGGTACGACCCCAGGAACGCGTGGATCTCGGGCGGCTCGCCGGCCAGCGTCTCCGGCACCGGGGCGTAGTGGGTGAGCGCCACCAGGGCGTCGCACGTCACGCCGGTCAGGGCCGCCTCCAGCCGGTTCGCGGCATCCTCGCCGGTGCGGACGAAATCCTTCATCTCGCGCTCGCCGAAGTTGCTCGCGCAGGTCCCGCCGAACCCGCCGCCGAAGCCCTTCGCCCCGGCCACGCCGAGCCGGTGCCCGTTCAGCTCCAGCACCGTCGAGGCGCCCTCGAGCACGGTGATCCCGGCGTCGGTGAGCACGGTGCACACCGCGTCGGCCTGGTCGCTCTGGTGGTCGTGGTTGCCGAGCACGGTGACCACGGGCACGGCCAGCCCGCCGAACTCGGTCACGAAGCTGCGCGCCTCCTCGACCGTCCCGTGCCGGGTCAGGTCGCCGGCCACCAGCAGCACGTCGGCCACCTCGGGCAGCTGTTCCAGCGCGGGGCGGTAGCGCCCGACCACGTCGGCGTCGACGTGCACGTCACCGACCGCCGCGACCCGGATCACGAGATCTCCTCGGCGTCGGCCGGCACGGTCGTCCGGGTGATCCCGATGTCGCAGGTGATCTGCACGTGCGGGAACCGGGAGGTGATCCGGCGGCAGATCTCGTCCCGCCGCTCCGGGCTCTCCACCTCGCCGCCCAGCACCACGGCCTGCTCCCGGCGTTGCACCGTGATGCCCTGCTCGGCCACCCGGTCGTCCTCGGCCAGCAGCCGCTGGATCTCCGCCTCCAGATAGTCGTCCACCTGAGGTGTCATGCGTTCCCCCCGTTGGTCGTCAGCGCGTCGGGCACCACGTCCAGGCGGTCGAGCAGGACGAGGAACGCCTCCGCGTACGGCGACTGGGCGGTCTCCTTGCGGACCCGCTCCCAGTCGATCTGCTCGCGCAGCGACCGCGCCACCGGCAGGCCGGTCGCGAAGTCGCAGTGGTGCTGGGTGTAGCTGAGCAGCTTGTGCACCATCAGCTGGGTGGCCGAGATCACCGGCATGGCGATCGCCTCGACCGGCCGGGTCACCGAGTCGGCCAGCGTGGCGTCGGTCACCGGCGACTCCACCGGGCGGTAGATCAGGTCCACCATGCGGCCCTCGTCGTACACCTTGACCAGCCAGTCCTCCGGCGGCTGCTCGGTCTCGAAGCCGACCGCGGCCAGCTCGTCGAGCGCCCGTTCCTTGTCCTGCTCACGGATCAGGAAGTCCACGTCGTGGTCGCTGGAGTGGCCGCCATGTGCGTACACCGCGAAGCTCCCACCCAGCGCGAACGGGATCTCGGCCTGCTTCAGCACCGACGCGACCCGTTTCAACGTGGTGGCGAGTCCTTCGTCCACCCGGTGCGGCATGGCAACTCCTGTCGTCGTGATGTGCGGCTTCAGTCGCATTCTGGTACCCCGTGGAGCCCTCGGTGGAACGGAACGCGTGACACCCCTGAGTACCGTCGATGGTGTGCCCCTGAACTCACCGTTCCCGCGCTCCGTGGCGCTCATCGGGATCGACGGCTCCGGCAAGACGACCCAGGCCCACCGGCTGGCCGAAATGCTGGCCGCCGAGGGGTTGCGGGCGTCGTACCGGCAGAACGCCGGTGGCCGGCACTTCGTCGCCCGCATCGCCAAGTGGTTCGGCCGCCCCGACGCCGAGGCCCTGGTCGGCCGCCGCGCGATGCTGGTGATCGAGGCGGTGCTCCGCTGGGGGGCGATCGTCCGCACGCTGTTCTTCCAGGCGTTCACCGGCGAGACCGTGGTGATGGACCGGTACGCCTACTGCCAGTACGCCAGCATGCGGTCACATCACGCCAAGCCCCGGGCCGAGCGCCGCGCCCGCCTCGCCTACCGCCTGTTCCCGCCGCCCGACGTCACGTTCCTGCTGGCCGTCAGCCCCAAGGTCGCTCAGGAGAGGATCGATGCGCGGGGGTACGACCGGGAGGAGCTGACGTTCCTCCAGGACGCGGACGCGGCGTACCGGTCGCTGCCGGAGTTCCCGGCCTTCGTGGTGATCGACGCGGACGGCACCCAGGACGAGGTGGCCGCCGCCCTGCGCGCCCACCTGCCCCTGGCCGCGGTGTCCGCGATCCCGCACCCGCGCGCGTCGGCTCTGCTGGCCGGCTCCCGCAGCGCCGTGCTGGCCTTCGGTTCCCTGCTCGCCGGCGTGGCCGCCCTCAGCTACCAGCTCCTCGAAGCTTTCTAGGCCTGGCCGTAGACCGGGATTGTGGCGCCGCTCATGGGGGTGGAGTCGTCGCTGGCCAGGAAGAGGATGACCTTGGCGATTTCGGCGGGGTTGACCCACTTGCTCCGGTCGCCGGGCATCCCGTTCCGGTTGGCCGGGGTGTCGATCACGCTCGGCAGCACGGTGTTGCAGCGGACGCCCTGCCCCTTGTACTCGACCGCCACCGCGTTGGCGAAGGCCAGCACCGCCGCCTTCGCCGTCACGTAGCCCGCCGCGCCCGGGAACGGCGCCACCGCGGCCCGGGACGAGACGCAGACCACCGAGCCGCCGCCGTTGGCCACGAGCACCGGGAGCGCGGCCCGGGTCACCAGGAAGGTCGGCCGCACGTTGGTCCGGATCATCGCCTCGAAGTCGTCGACCGCCGTCTCGTGGACGCGTCCGCCGCCGGCGTACCCGCCGACCAGATTGACCACCGCCGACAAGTGCGGTCCGGCGGCCGCGATCGCCGCCTCGACGTCACCCTGTGACGTGAGATCCGCCACAACCGCCTCGGCGCCGGCCGGCAATCGCTCCTGTGAGCCGGCTCGCACCGGGGCCACCACGCGCCACCCGGTTTCCAGGAAGGTCGAAATCACGGCCGTCCCGAGCCCGCCGGTGCCGCCGGTGATCACTGCCGTCCGTGCCATGAGAGAGCCCTTCTCCTTGTGTTCTCTGTCACGTCATGCCATCGAATCGACTCGACGGGGCAGTGGTTTACCGAAAGGATGGTCACCCGTACGGAAGTCACCCCTCCGGGCGAGTGAACTGCGGCGCAGCGTGGCGCATTGTGACGGTGGTCCCGTTCCGTCACGCCTTTGCGGCGGCGTTTGCGTCAAGCCACGTGGCAACCGGCCGATCCTGCGTATGAACCCTGCTGGCAACCAGGACGTACAGGGTAGTGACGAGCATCGCAGGGCAGGTCGTGATGCCCGTCGCTGCGACCGACGAGGGGCCGATGGTGTGATGACGTGGGCAATGGGTATGCGAGCTGTCACGCATCCAGCGCCGGGTGCGGCTCCGAATGACTCCCCGATGGCGTTCTTCAGTAAGTACGCAACGGGCTCCCAGCCAGCGCTCAGACTGTCGTGACACTTTCGACTCACCAGCCGCCGGCCGTTTCACCAGCCAGCACGGCAAACGGAATGACTGCGGGGCGCCATCTGTTGTGCAGGTGGCAGTTCGGCAACGCACCTTACTGCGGACGTTACGGGGAGGAACCAGATGGACGCAGGTAACGCCCGTAACTGGGTTAGCGAAGGCAATGAGGGGACCGTGGGCAACGTGGAGAAGAACACCGTGATGCGGACCGATGAGGTCGCCGAGGAGCGCGACCTCGTTGGAGTCTATCTGCACGAGATCTCCAGGACGCCGCTGCTCGACGCCGCCCGGGAGGTCGATCTCTCGAAGGCCATCGAGGCCGGCCTGTACGCCGAGCACCTTCTGGAAGAGGGCCAGCCCCGCCGCGGCACCAGCCGCGAAGAGCTGGAGCGCGTGGTCACCGAGGGACAGCGGGCCAAGGATCTGTTCATCCGCGCCAACCTGCGGCTGGTCGTGTCGATCGCCCGGCGGTACGTCCGCTCGGGCATGCCGATGCTCGACCTGATCCAGGAGGGCAACACCGGCCTGGTCCGCGCGGTCGAGAAGTTCGACTACGAGCGCGGCTACAAGTTCTCGACGTACGCGACGTGGTGGATCCGTCAGGCCATCAGCCGGGCCATCGCTCAGCAGGAGCGCACCGTGCGCCTGCCCGTGCACCTGGTCGAAGACGTCAACCGGATGCGGAACGTCACCCGCCAGCTCGTCCGCGAGCTCGGCGCCGACCCCGAGCCCGACCAGATCGCCAAGGCGCTCGGCGTGACCGTCGAGCGGGTCGGTGAGCTCACCCGCTGGGCGCAGGACACGGTGTCCCTGGACACCCCGGTCGGCGACGACGGTGACACCAACCTCGGCGACCTGGTGGCCGACAGCGACGCCCCGTCGCCGGAAGAGATCGTGCTGACCGCCCTGGAGCGGTCGCGCATCGAGGGTCTGCTCAACCACCTCGACGACCGGTCGGCCGGCATCATGCGGGCCCGCTACGGCCTGGAGGACGGCCGGGAGCACTCGCTCACCGAGGTCGCCTCCCGGTTCTCGCTCTCCCGCGAGCGGATCCGTCAGCTCGAGATCCAGGCGCTCGGCCGGCTGCGTGAGCTGGCCCGGGCCGAGGGCCTGCAGGCCGCCTGACCGATCAGGTCATACAAGAGGGCCGGTTCCCCGCGAGGGGAACCGGCCCTTTCACTGTGCTGAGTTACTTGACCCGGCCGTACCCGGTCGGAGTCATCGAGTTCATCGAGCGCTTCGTCACCGGCTCGCCGGTACGGTAAGCGTCGATCATCATTCCGCCGCCGACGTAGAGGCCGACATGGCCACCGTTGCGGAAGAAGATGAGGTCGCCCGCCTTCAGGTCACCCTTGCTGATCGGGGTGGTGGCGCTGATCTGGGCGGAGGCCTTGTGGGGCAGGCTCTTGCCCGCCGCACGCCAGGCCGCCGAGGTCAGCCCCGAGCAGTCGTAGCCGTTCGGGCCGTCGGCGCCGAACTTGTACATCACGCCGATGGCGTTGTACGCGAAGGACACCGCCTTGCCCGCGGAGCCGGCGATCTGCGGGATCGGGCCGCTGTACTTGCTGCCCGACTTGGTCGGCGTGCCGTACGCCGCCGTCCGCATCGCGTACAGCTTCTTGATGTCGTTCTCGATCTTCTTCTTGCGCTTGGCCAACTCGTTCAGCTGCGCGTTCTGCTTGTTCTGCGCGGTCTTCAGGGCGGCCTGACGCGTGTCGTAGTTCTGCGTGGTCGCCGTGTAGTTGTCGATCTTGCGCTGGCGATCGCGGGTCAGCTGGTCGAGCATGCCGATCCGGTCCATCAGGGTGCCCGATCCCTCGAGCATCACGTTCATGGCGCCGATGTCACCCTGCTGGTAAGCCTTGTTGGCGATCTGGCCCATCTCGGCCTGGGCGACCTTGAGGGCCTCCTTGGCCGGGCCCAGCGACTTCGTCAGCGCGACCTGATCGGCCTTGGTCTTGTTGAGATCGATCTTCATGCCGTTGTACGACTCGACGACATCCTCGAGATCGTCCGATGCCTTGGCGATCTTCTTGGTGATCTCGGTCTTGGACGGTTCCGCGTGAGCGGCCGTCACGGCCGGCCCGGTCAGCGCCAGCGCCATGAGGGCGACGGCCGCGATCCGGAACCTCGTGCGGGCGTGTGACAACGCTGAGAGGCCTTTCTTCCGCCTGTGCCGCCTACCGGGTTAGCTGACGGGTTCGGGCGGGAAGAAGGCCCTACCGCGGTGGTGCGCGGATTCACCCCGAGAACTCGGTTCCCCGGTTCGTCACGATGGGCCCGGGCGCGGCCGGATGGGGGTGACCGCGTCGAGGCCGCCGTGCAGACTCGGCAGCGCCGGCTCGGCGCCACCGGAGGGTGTGGCTGCGGACCGAACCAACCGCATTAACTTATCGATGGATCTCCGAAAAGCAAGCTCGGCAAGAAAACCTTAAGCCAATGAATGCGCGGCGTAATTCTAGGAATTCAGCGCGTGATCCCCGGACGCGGAATCGGACTTTTCGGGATTGACGCTGATCCAATTGCGCGTCACTTTCCGCTCGGCCCAGAAGGACAGGAACGGGATGGTGCCGGCCAGCATCACCAGCAGCATGCGGCTGAGCGGCCACTGGGCGCGGCGGCCGAGGTCGAAGGTGGCCAGCACGTACAGGATGAAGAGGAAGCCGTGCGCCGGGCCGACGCCCGCGACCACCGTGTCGTTGTCGGCCAGGTACTTCAGCGGCATGCCCACGAGGACCAGCACGATCAGGACCACGCCGACGATGTAGGCGATGATCCGGTAACGGGTGAGAGCTCCCTGCACGGTGCTTTCCTTACTTCCTGGGTCCGGGGTAGTCGCCGGGGCGGGCGCCGGGATGGGCGTTGAGCCAGGCGAGGTAGTCGTTGTAGGCCGCCAGTTCCGGGTCGTCGGCGCCGGGGTCGGGCGCCGGGCGGGACGGGACCCGGACCGGGCGGCCGACGGTAACAGCCGAATCTGGGAGCTTTTCCCGTTCCGGCGCCGGCTCCGCCGCCGGTTTCGTGGCCAGCCGAACCTCGCGCCACCACAGGAACGCGACGAAGCCGGCGAAGACCGGCCACTGGAACGCGTACCCCCAGCTCAGTGCGTTTCCGCCGGTGGCGCGGGTGTATTGCCACCAGCCCAGCAGGAGGAAGGCCACGATCAGAACGAGCGCGACCACATGGCGGAGGATCCACGCCGGGGTCAGCAGCCCTTTCATGACTGTCAGGGTAGTCGCGCGGGTTTCAGGGCGACCCGCGCGGGCAAGGCTGAACGGTATGAGCGACCAGCCTGTGGAGATCTCCGAGATCGGCATCGACCCGGCGGGACTGGGTGACGACGACCTGATCCGTGAACTGGCCAGCCTGCACCGGACCCGGCTGGACACCCTGCGGTACGGGCCGGACGCCGCCCTGGACAACCACCTGCGGCGGACGGCGGAACTGGAGACCGAGTACCTGGCCCGGCACCCGGGCCGTGAGGTGGATCCGCATCGCCTCACGCAGGACTTCTGACGTGTGTCCTGGGTCACAATGCCTGCTGGAATCAGGGCGGGCGACCGACAGTTGAGAACAGATGTCGGTGTGTCCAGTGTCCCCGGGCCTCACCCATTGCCTTCACGGAATACCGTTCGGCTGGAGCCGTGTTGAGCCACTCGCCGAGAGGCGACATGCACACCGACACCTATGCGCCGCCTCCGAGGTTCTCGGGGGCGGCGCATTATGTTGGGCCGGTTGTGGGTACCCGATCTTCATGAACGATCCTCGTACCGAAGAGCGCGCCGCCGACCTGCTTCCCGAGGAGCGCGCCGCCGGCAGCGCCGACCCGGAGGCCCAGGCCGCGGCCATTCTCGCGGATTCGGACGATCGGGAGCACAATTCGGACCTTTCGCGGGAAAACCGCACCTCGGCAGAGACGGTCGCACCAGCCGAAAGGGCTGAAGGCACCCGGTAGAGGCACAAAACTTTCGTGTCCACCTCAGGACGTGGGAGGATCCGACGCGTGCCCGCACCCCGACGGAGCGCTGAGCGCGCCGGTCAGCGGTCCACGCCGCCGGCGGCCGCTTCCTCCGCCCCCAATCAGACCCGACGCACAGCCCGTCCCCGCCACCCGGGACAGGGCGCCGGCGCCCCGAACGCGGGCCCGGTCCACCACACCGAGACGGAACCCGTCATCGCCGCCCACCCCAACGCCCCAGCCATCGGCCCGTCCCTGCCCGCTCCGCGGGACGCCGCCGATCCCGCCCCCGCCGAGGTGGCCCGGCCCGGATCGGCCGTCGTCATCCCCTCCGAGGTCGTCCGGCCGGGCGCCGGGGGCCTGGCGCTGCCGCAGACGAGCACGGTCGAGGTGGCCGGGCTCCTGCACGAGCTGTCCGAGCGGCTGCTCTCCGCGGACGACGTGGCCGGGGCCTTGGAGCGGCTCGCCGTCTTCACCGCCGGGACGATCCCCGGCGCGGTCCGCTGCTCGGTCGCGCTGATCACCGAGGGGGAGGGGCCGAGCCTGACCGCGTCGGGCAGCGACGGCCGCGGGGTCGACGACTGCCAGTTCGAGACCGGCGAAGGACCCGTCCTCGAGGCGGCCCGCACCCGCACCCTGGTGCTCACCCAGGACCTGCCGAACGACCCGCGCTGGCCGGCGCTGGGCGACTCCGCCCGCGACGAGGACGTGCACGCCGTGGCGGCCATCCCGCTGGACGTGCGGCGGACGTCGGTCGGCGCGCTCAGCATCTACGTCCGGCAGGCGCAGAGCATCCGCCCCGAGCTGCTGCTCACCGCGATGGCCATCGTCAACCAGGCCGAGATCCTGCTCAGTGAGCTGTCCCGCCGCGCGGCGCTGAGCCAGGGCGCCACGGTCGACCGCGCCATCGGCGTGATCATCGCGCAGCGCGGGTGTGGCGTACGCGAGGCCTACGACGTGTTGCAGGAGACCGCGCAGCGCCTCGGCATGGACCGTCAGTCGGTGGCCGAGCGCCTGATCGCCGCGGCCGCGCGCGACCGCTCGTAAGCAGAAGGGGCGCGGATCGCTCCGCGCCCCTCGATCACTCGTTCCCGCTGTCAGCGTTTGGCGCTGTGCGTGGGTTCGTGCTGTGTGTCCGGCGCGCGTTCGCCCGACTCGTGCGAGCCGCCGCCCGACTCCGGCGTGCCCGGGTCGGCGCCGGTCGCCGCGGCTGCCTCGGCCGCGTCGGCGTCGGCCCGCTGCTGCTGGGCCGAGCGCTGGGCGAGCGGGATCTCCGGCAGGAAGAGCACCACGATCAGGCCGATGATCATGACCGAGAAGGCCAGCAGGAACACGATCTGGATGCTGTCCGAGAAGCCGACCTTGAACGGGTGGGCGATCACGTCGGGCAGCGTCTTGAGGAACGACGTGTCACCGAGGTCGCCACCGCCGGCGGTCGCCTTCTGCAGGGTCTGGGCCGCGCTCGGGTCGGCGGCCAGGGCCCCCTGGAACTCCGGCGTGGCCTGAGCCGACTGGAAGGCCGTGCTGATCTTGCCGGGCAGCACGTTGAACAGCACCGACAGGAACACCGCGGTGCCGAGCGTGCCGCCCATCGAGCGGAAGAACGCCACCGAACTCGTGGCCACGCCGATCTCGCGGGGGCTCACCGCGTTCTGCACCGCGGTGATCATCGGCTGCATGTTGCCGCCCAGGCCGAGGCCCATCAGCACCATGATCAGCATGGTCCGCCAGAGCGGGGTGTCGGCGTCGATGGTGGCGAACAGCCCGAGCGCGGCGACCATCAGCGTGCTGCCGATGATCGGGAAGATCCGGTACCGCCCGGTGCGGGAGATGAGCTGACCGGCCAGGATCGAGCCGGACATGATGCCGAACACGAACGGGATCATCTGCAGGCCGGCCATGGTGGCCGAGGAGCCCTTCACGATCTGCAGGTACAGCGGGACGGTCATCAGGCCGCCGAACATCGCCATGCCCAGAATGGTGCTGGCGATCGAGGACACCCCGACCGTACGGTTGCCGAACAGCCGCAGCGGCAGCAGCGCCTCCTCCTTGTAGGCCCGCTCGGCGAGCACGAAGGCGACCAGGCCGACCGCGCCGATCACGTAGCAGAGGATCGCCCGGCCGGAGTCCCAGCCCCAGGTGCGGCCCTGCTCGGCGACGATCAGCAGCGGCACCAGGCCGATGATCAAGGCGAGGGCGCCCGGCCAGTCGATGCGGTGGGTGACCCGGGTGTGCGGCAGGTGGAGAACCCTGGCCACCACGATCATCGCGGCGACGCCGATCGGCACGTTCAGGTAGAACACCCAGCGCCAGCCGTCGATCCAGAGCAGCTTGTCGGCGCCGGCGAAGAAGCCGCCCAGGATCGGGCCGATGACGCTGGCGGTGCCGAACACGGCGAGGAAGAAGCCCTGGTACTTGGCGCGCTCGCGGGGCGGGACGATGTCGCCGATGATGGCCAGGGCCAGCGACATCAGGCCGCCGGCGCCGATGCCCTGGATCGCCCGGAACGCGGCCAGCTGGTACATGTTCTCGGACAGGCCGCAGAGCATCGAGCCGACGATGAAGATGCCGATGGCGAAGAGGAAGAACGGCCGCCGTCCGTAGATGTCGGACAGCTTGCCGTACAGCGGTGTCGAGATCGTGGACGTGATCAGGAATGCCGTGGTGGCCCACGCCTGGAGGTCGAAGCCGTTCAGGTCGTCGGCGATGGTCCGGGTGGCGGTGGCCATGATCGTCTGGTCGAGCGCGGCCAGGAACATGCCCATCATCAGGCCGCCCAGGACCGTGAGGATCTGGCGGTGGGTGAAGTCGGCCGACCGGGCGGCGGGGCCGCCCGCCGGCGCGGTGCTGATGTTGCTCACGCGATCTCCCGTGATGTCGCGGCCGAGTCACTGCGCAGGAGCGCCTCGGCTGAATTGTTGAATTCGGCGAACAGGCCGGTGAACAGGTCGGCCCGTTCCGGCGGCCAGTCCTGCATGACCCGTCCGACCAGGGCCGTGCGGGCCTCGCTCAGCCGCCTGCCCGCGACCCGTCCGGCCTCGGTGGCCGCCAGCCGGGAGACCCGGCCGTCGGCGGGGTCGGCCTCGCGCCGGGCGAGGCCGGCCTTGACCAGCTGCGCCGCCTGCCGGCTGACCGTCGACGGGTCGGCCTGCTTGATCTCGGCCAGGTCGGTGACCCGCATCGGGCCCCGGTGACAGAGCGGGAACAACAGCATCAGCGCGGAGAAATCGGCGCCGAGTTCCCCGACATTGAGCATGCCCTTCACGCGAACACCCAGTCGGGCGAATCGCACAAGTTCGCCGGCGAGGCGGCCGGCCGCGCTCTGGTCCGTTTCCATAGTTGCGTGCAGCCTACAAGTTGTTGGTTGGTGAACGCATTGTGTTCCGCATCTCCCAGATGATCGCGGTCAGAGTCTCCGTCTCCTCCAGCGCGGGCGGAACCGGAACCTCGTACTGCGTCACGCGCTCGAAGAGCCGCGCCGGGAGAAAGCCCCGATCGGCGTCACCGACCAGCACCCGGGCGCCGGCCCGCCGGGCGGCCAGCAGCGTCGCGGTCATCTGCTCGGCCACCCGCCCGGTGTAGAAGACGTCACCGGCCAGGACCACGTCAGGCTGCCCGATGTCGCCGGCCAGCGCGACCCGATTTACCTCCGCGTTACGCCGGGCCGCGGCGGCCGCCTCGGGATCGGCGTCGGTGGCCGCGACCGCGGCCGCGCCCGCCTTGGCGGCGGCGATCGCGACCAGTCCCGAGCCGGTCGCCACGTCGAGCACCCGCCGGCCGCGGACCACCTCGGGATGATCCAGGACGTAGCGGGCGAGACCTTGCCCGCCGGCCCAGGCGAATTCCCAGAACGGTGGCGGCCGGTCGCTGGTGAAGTCGCCCTGGAACAACCCGCGATGCGGCGCGGCCAGGTGCAGGGAGATCTCCGGCGTAAGGGGTACGGGTGTCAGCACGCTGCTGATTCTCCCGTGACGTGAGGGGGTTCCCTCGACCGAAAGACCTGTTATGACGACCGGTCGGCCTCATCCGTTCGGCGGGCGGGCATCCGAGTCGATCCCGGTGCGTGGACCGGATAGGACTGTTCATACGGCGAGCAATCTTGATGCGCGAACATAGACTGCGGCGACTACGTTTCCGCGGGGGTCCGATTCCAAAGATCGTGTACGAAGGAGGTGGCGGATGAGTGACGGGTCGATCACCGTGCTCGTCGTCGACGGCCACCAGACCTTCGCCGACCTGCTCGGCGTGGCCCTCGACGGCCAGGCTGACCTGCGCTGGGTGGGCCACGCGCGGACCGGGCAGGAGGCGCTGAGTCTGGTCGGCGAATTGCGTCCGAACGTCGTCCTGCTTGACCCGGAGCTGTCCGATTCAGACGGAATAGCCATCGCCGAGCTGCTGCGGCACCGCTATCCCGACACCAGAGTGGTGATCCTCACAGCAAGCAATGAGGCGGCTCTGGTGGGCCGGGCGACCGCCGCGGGCGCGGCCGGCTTCCTGACCAAGAACGGACCGCTCGGCGACGTGCTCAACGCGGTGCACACCGCGCATGGCGGCGGCATGACCGTCTCCACCGACATCCTCGCCCGGCTGCTGCGCAGCACCGCGCCGGTGGCGGGTCCGCGCCCGGGTGGCCTGACCGCCCGGGAACACGAGGTGCTCGAGCTGATGGCGGCCGGTCTCGACCCGCGGGCCATCGCCCGGCGGCTGGGCATCAGCGTGCACACCTGCCGTGGTCACGTGAAGGCGCTGCTCGGCAAGCTCGGCGCCCACAGCCAGCTCGAGGCCGTGGCGGTCGCCCGCCAGCGCGGCATCATCTCGTAGCCGGGATTTCTGCGCTGTCCGTGCACCTTCGGATGGCGGCTGACCTGCGATGAGTGACGGAGAGTAATTCACCTCAACACTCATCCGCGGCGGGCCGCCATCCGTACCACACCCCGGAAGCGCCTCGGCGAAGCATCGTCGGCGCCGACGCGATCGGGAGGACATCGCGTGGAACGTTCACCAGCCGATGAGGCCATGGCGTCCGATGTGGCCGTGGCTGATCTGCCGTTCAGCTCGGGCGCGCACTGGGCCAACCGTGACAGCCTGCGCAACACCGGGGAGCAAGCGATGTTCCGACGTCCACCGGCCGCGTCCTCGTTCTCTTCTTCCGAGGATCCATACCGCACCTCGTCCGCCGAGGATCCGTACCGCCCGTCTTCGCCCGAGGCCGCCGGCTCCGCGGAACAGCCCTGGGACGCGTTCGGGACCGACACCGGTTCGCACGCCGCCGTCTCGGACGCCGCCGTCTCGGACACCGGGTCGCGCAGCCGCGCCTCCTTCGGGATGACCGACGAGCCGATCAGCGGGAACTGGTTCGGCCGCGACCCGTCGCCGGTCTCCCCGGCCGCGCCGGCGCCGGCCTTCCCGGCGCCGGTCCAGCCCGAGCCGATCGCGGTCGAGCTTCCGGTACGCCTGCCCGAGCCGACGACGCACACCGGCAACCACCGGCAGACGCAGATGCCGCTTCCCCCGCAGGCGTCGCCGCGGCCGACCTACCAGGTGGCCGACTACGCCGCCGCCGCCGAGGCGGGCGCCGGGTTCTTCAACGAGGCCCAGCAGCACGAGATCCGCCCGCACCGGGCCGCTCCCGCCGGGCACCACCAGCAGGGTCCGCCCCGGCGGTCGAAGGGTCTCGCCGTGGCCACGGTCACGCTCAGCGCCCTGGTGCTGCTCGGCGGCGTCGCGGCCGGCGTGCGCTACTTCACCGGGGACGACAAGAGCCTCGGCTCGGTGCTCCAACTCGGCAACGAGGTCAGCGACAAGCCCGACTCCTCGGTCGCCACGGCGCCGCTGGGCCGGCGCACCAGCGCCACCTTCGAGCTGGTCGCGGCCACCCGCAAGGCCACCGTGAAGACGCAGGATCTGGGCGACGAGTTGTACCGGATCTCCGCGCTCGGCCAGACCGGCGCCGCGCCCCGGCCGGCCATCGTCGGCGACAAGGTGCAGCTGTTGCTGGAGACCCAGGGCGCGGCCGCGCCCGGCAACGTCGAGATTCTGCTGTCCAACAAGGTCACCTGGGGGCTGCTGTTCACCGGCGGCGCCGACGAGCAACTCGTCGACCTCACCGGCGGCAAGCTCAGCGCGATCGACCTGACCGGCGCGAGCCGCCGGGTCAACCTGACGCTGCCCCCGCCGCAGGGCACCGTGCAGGTACGCATCACCGGCGCGATCGAGGACTTGTCGCTGTCCTCCGGCAGTCCGGTGCGGGTGCGGGTGGACGGCGGGGTGAAGACCGTCGCGGCCGGCGAGCGGACGCTGAAGAACCTCGAGCCGGGCTCCACCCTGACGCCGAAGGACTGGAAGGCGGCCAATCGCTACGACGTCTCGGCGGAGTCCCGGCTGACGTTGCTCACCGTGAAGGACGCCGCGTAAGCGCGAACTTCAGGACAGTACGCGCAGGCGTACCGTCTGCTCCATCGCACGAAGCCGGTCGAGAACCTCGTCGGAGTAACCACCGCTGATGTCGGTGATCAGGTAGCCGTACTCGCCGCGGGTACTCAGCAGCTGACCCTCGACGTTCACCTTGTGCTCGGCCAGGATGCTGTTCACCTGGGCCAGCACGCCCGGCGTGTTGATGTGCACGTGGACGACGCGGCTCATGCCGGCCTGCTGGGGCAGCGCGACACCGGGCAGGTTGACGCTCAGCGTGGTGTTGCCCTCTTGCACGAAATGAACCAGTTTGTTGGCCACGAAGTCGCCGATGTCGGACTGCGCCTCCTCGGTGGACCCGCCGATGTGCGGGGTGAGGATGACGTTGGGCAGGCCACGCAGCTCGGAGACGAACTCGTCGCCGCGGCCCTTGGGCTCGGACGGGAAGACATCCACCGCCGCGCCCGCGAGGTGGCCACTGGCCAGCGCGTCACGCAGGGCCAGGTGGTCGACCACGATGCCGCGGGACAGGTTGAGGAAGATCGAGCCCTTCTTCATGCGGCCGAACTGCTCGGCGCCGAAGAAACCGGCGTTGCCCGGGCGGCCGTCGACATGCAGGGTCACCACATCGGCGGTAGCCAGCAGTTCCTCCAGGCTGGCGCAGCGGTGGGCGTTGCTCAGCGCGAGCTTGTCGGCGGTGTCGTAGAAGGACACGTGCATGCCCAGGTTCTCGGCCAGCACCGACAGCTGGGTGCCGATGTTGCCGTACCCGACGATGCCCAGATTGCGGCCGCGGATCTCGTGACTGCCGTCGGCCGACTTGTCCCAGACGCCGGCATGCATGCCGGTGTTCTTCTCGGTCAGCCGGCGGGTCAGCGCGATGATCTCGGAGACGGCCAGCTCCACCACCGAACGGGTGTTGGAGAACGGCGCGTTGAACACCGCGGTGCCGCGCGACGCGGCCGACACCAGGTCGATCTGGTCGGTGCCGATGCAGAACGCGCCGATCGCCACCAGGCTGTCGGCCGCGTCGAGCACGGCCGCGGTGACCTTGGTCTTCGAGCGGATGCCGAGCAGGGCCACGCCCTTGACGCGTTCGATCAGCTCGGCCTCGTCGAGGGCGGAGCTGACCGACTCGACCTCGTAGCCCTCCGCCTCGAGCCGCGCGACCGCGTCGGCGTGGATGTTCTCGAGCAGCAGGACTCGCACCATGGCTCCGATCTCAACAGGGGAACTTCCAGGGTAGTCGTGTCAACCTTTGAGATGCCGCCGCATCCAGGGGAGGAGTGCGTCACCCTGGGCGCGCTGGAACGCGCGTACGGTCGGCAGGCCCGGGGGCGGCGGCAGGCGGGACTGGTCCAGGAAATAGCCGACAAAACCCACCACCACGTCCACACCCTCGGCCGGCCGCACCGCGTCGCCGTCACCGCCGTGCACCTCGACGTTCATCGCGAGCAGGGTCAGGTCCAGCCAGTCCGGGCCGTTGCAGGCGTGCGGCCAGTCCACGAACCAGACGTCGCCGGCCGCGGTGATCAGCATGTTGTCCGGGCGGATGTCGAGGTGGACCAGGGTGTCGCCGGTCAGCGAGGCCAGGCCGCGCCCCGCCGTCGCGACGAGATCGTCCAGCCGGGGCCGCAGCCAGGGGTCGAGGTCGGCCGGCGGGTCGGCCGCGACGCGGCTCCACCCGCCGAAGTCGGTGGCCAGGGTCTCCGCGGCGGTGCGGCCGCGCGGGAACGGCGACGGCGTGAGGGAGCGGGCCAGGTCGGTCACCGCGCTCACGGCCGCGTCGAGTTCGTCCTTCACCCAGGGGGTACGGGGGTGCCGGCCGTCGATGTCGTCGAACACGAGCACGACCCAGTGGCCGTCGTCGAAGGTCCCTCGCAAGCGGGGCGCGTTCGTGGACGCGGGCAGGGCGGCGCAGATCTCCGCCTCCTGCCGGGCCAGCTCGGCCGATCGCGGGTTCTGGTCGGGGCTGACCGCCTTCACGAACGCACGGTCACCGGCGGCGGTGGTGACGCGGTCGGCCGTACCCGGGGAGAAACCGCCGCTCTGGGAGACAGCCTCGGTGACCGGGCTCTTCAGGATCGCGGCCACCGCCCCCTGAACCTCCCCGGGCAGATCGCGCCAGCCGAGGCGTGCGCCGCCGATCGCCGGGATCATGCCTCTCACCTCCGTTTGTGGTGCCGGGTCCCCAGATGAGAGAACCCTGGCAGTCCCGTCTCGATTACGAAACGGGTTTTCCCAGGTCATCCGGGACGGCCGGAAAGTGTCACAGCCCGATGGCAAGGTGTCTGCCATGAGCGCACCCGCCATCGAGACCGACGCACTGGTCAAGACCTTCGGCGACAACCGCGCGGTCGACGGGGTCGATCTCAGCGTGCCCGCCGGAACCGTGTACGGCCTGCTCGGTCCCAACGGCGCGGGCAAGACCACCGTGGTCCGCATGCTGGCCACGCTGCTCCGGCCCGACGGCGGCTCGGCGCGGGTCTTCGGCCACGACGTCGTGCGCGAGGCCGACGCGGTCCGCGCCCAGGTCAGCCTGACCGGGCAATACGCGTCGGTCGACGAAGACCTGACCGGCCACGAGAACCTGATCCTGCTGGCCCGGCTGCTCGGCTACCGCAAGACCGAGGCGCGCGCCCGGGCCGGCCAACTGCTCGAGGCGTTCGGCCTGACCGACGCCGCCGACCGGCAGGTGAAGAAGTACAGCGGCGGCATGCGCCGGCGGCTCGACATCGGCGCCAGCATCCTCAGCACCCCCGAGCTGCTGTTCCTCGACGAGCCGACCACCGGGCTCGACCCGCGCAGCCGCAACCAGGTGTGGGACATCATCCGGGTGGTGGTGGCCAACGGCACCACGGTGCTGCTCACCACCCAATACCTCGACGAGGCCGACCAGCTCGCCGGGCGCATCGCGGTGATCGACCACGGCAAGGTGATCGCCGAGGGCACGCCCGGGCAGCTGAAGTCCTCGATCGGGGCGGGCACGGTGCATGTGCGCCTGCGAGACGCGGAACAGCGACCCGAGGCCGAGCGGGTGCTCTCCTCGACCCTGGGCTCCGCGGTGTCGCTCGACGCCGACCCGGTCGCCCTCACCGCGCGGGTCGACGCCGCCGAGCCCGCGTCCCGGGCCCTGGCCGCGCTGGCCGCGGCCGACATCGTCGTCGACGAGTTCTCCCTCGGCCAGCCCAGCCTGGACGAGGTCTTCCTGGCCCTGACCGAGGTGAAATCATGACCACCACAGCCGCCGAGGCCGTTGCCTACAAGCCGTCGCCCGAGACCCTGGCCGCCGTGCTCACCCGTGGCGACCGGCCACGCCGCCCGAGCGCCTGGTCGGCGTCGGTGACGTTCGGCTGGCGGGCGATGCTGAAGATCAAGCACGTCCCCGAGCAGCTGTTCGACGTCACGGCGTTCCCGATCATCATGACGCTGATGTTCACCTACCTCTTCGGCGGTGCGCTGGCCGGCTCGACCGGCGACTACCTGCAGTTCTTCCTCCCCGGCATCATGGTCACCAGCGTCGTCATGATCACCATGTATACCGGCGTCGGCCTCAACACCGACATCGAGAAGGGCGTCTTCGACCGCTTCCGCACCCTGCCGGTGTGGCGCCCGTCCGCCCTGATCGGCATGATCTTCGGCGACGTGATGCGCTACCTGCTGGCCGCCACGGTCATCCTGGCCGTCGGCCTGATCCTGGGCTTCCGCCCCGCCGGCGGCCCGATGGGCGTGATCGCCGGCATGGTGCTGCTGGTCATCTTCTCGTTCGCCTTCTCCTGGGTGTGGACGATGTTCGGCCTGATCCTCCGCTCCGAGAAATCCGTGATGGGCGTCAGCATGATGGTGCTGTTCCCCCTGACCTTCCTCAGCAACGTCTTCGTCGAGCCGCGCACGATGCCCGGGTGGTTGCAGGCTTTCGTCAACATCAACCCCATCACCCACCTGGTCGGCGCCGTCCGCTCCACGATGGAGGGCAGCTGGGACATGAGCGAGATCACCTGGACCCTGATAGCCAGCGCCGTCCTGGTAGCCGTCTTCGGCACCTTGACCATGCGCTTCTACAACCGCAAATGACCCCCGCCCCGCACCACCCCGCCACCCCTTCCCGCCGCGGCCGTCCAGCCGCCGCCGGCGTTCACGCCCCCTCCGCCGCGTCTTCTGGCCGGGCGGCTGATGTCGAGGCTGGCCGAGCCGCTCTGCCCGCGCTTGATATCACCGAGTGGCAGGCTCAGCTGCTGGCCGCGGCCGAGGAGTCCAACCGCGCCCGGGCGGCCCGGGCGGCGGAGCGGCGCGAGAAGGCCGAGCGTCGCAAGGCCGGCATGGCGTCCCGTCACGCTTGGCGCCAGCTTCACCTCGACGCCCGAGCAGCCGACGCCGATCGGCGTCCCCCGCACTGACGTCGAGCCACTCCGCAATCCCGCGCGACGGATCGGCCGCGCGGTGGCTGGTCCAGTCGTGCCAGGTCGGCGCCGCCAGCGCGGCGCGGCTGGTGTCCGGTCCGCGGTGCGGCGCGTGTGTCAGGTTCGCGGCGCGGTGCAGGGCGGTGTGTCAGGTCGATGCGGCCCGATCGGGGCGACAGCTGACCAGCTTGCGGTTGGTGCATCGAGACTGCTGGGGATCGGCGGGCGGCTCACGTGGCCTGTTGATGGCCACGTGAGCCGCCCTGGTCGCCGACGCCCCTCCGCGCCGGCGCCCGTTCTTGGCCGGCCGCCGTTCTTTGTCGGCGGCTCGGGGCGTCGGCGGGGCCGGCGGGGGAGCTGGCGTGCAGGTTTGGTTTGGCGTTCCCCGCGCTTGAGCGTCTATGCCTCGTGGGGTCTTTGGGCGATCAGATCTGCCCCGATGGGTGGTCTTCGCCTGGGCGGATCTTGTGCCTGGCCGGTGGGGCTTCTTCGCCGACACCTTCCTGATCTAGGACGACGGGCTGCTCCTGGTCAGGTCAAGCGGGAGAGCGGGGAAGTGGTTCGTTCGAGGGCGGGGTGGAGGGCGTGTGGGCTGTGGGTGGGGAGGCTTCGCCTGGCTCTCGGTCAGTAGGGCGGTGACCGGTGACGTGCTCGGGGGATGGGGTGGTGGGGCGGGGCGGACGCGTTTGGGCGACGGGTTCTGGAAGGGCGGGGTGGAAGCGGATGGTGGCTTGAAGGTCTGCGCTTGGGGTCGCGGCGGGACGTTGAAGAGAAGGGGATCAGGGCCGCTATTGCTATTGCCAGGAAGAGGCGGGCGTTTGTCCACAGGGGAGTTCCTAGGGCCGTTATGGGGAGGAGCATTACGGCCAGGACGGTGATGGGCCACGCGGCTTGGGACGGGGTGATGCGCGGTAGGCGGCCGCTTATCGGCGACCATGCGCTCAAGCGTGATTTGACCGTGCCCGGCGTCGACCTCCCGTTCGGCGTGGCGTCCACGATTCGGCCGTTGGGCGCCGGGGCGGCTGGCGGCTGCTGGGTGGTGGTGGGGGCAGGCAGTCCGCGGGTGGTGGTGGGCGCCGGCAGTCTGCGGGTGGTGGTGGTCGGCATTTCGCGGGTGGTGGGGGCCGGCGGTGGTGGGCTGGAAACGCCGGTGGTCTGAGGCTGGGGAACGCGGGTGGTCAAGGGGAGGAAGGCGGCCAGGACCAGCCAGGTTTGGTGGTGGGTCCAGGAGACGGGGGAGAGGACGACGCTGGCGGCGCCGGTGATTGTTGTTGCGGTTAGCCAACTGTTGTTTCTGGCTGCTTGGGAGGCTCGGTATAAGGCTGCGGCGGCTATGGCGCCGCCGACGGTGATGGTTATTGCTGTTCTTGGGTCTGGGGGGAGGTCCAGGCGTAGGAGCATGCCGTTCAAGGACTGGTTGCCTGGTGAGGTGATGTGTCCTAGGCGGCTTACGTGGAAGATCTCTTCGGTCCAGAAGCGCCAGGTGTCTGTGGGGGTGGCAATGGCGGCTGCGGTGGTGCAGGCGGCGAAGGTTGCGGTGGCGCGTAGGGCGGCTCGGCGGTTGGCGGCCAGGAACAGCATCGGGATGAAGATCAGAGGGGTCAGTTTTATGGCTGCGGCTGCTCCGATCAGGACGCCGGACCACTTGGTTCTTCTCAGCGCCAGGAGGTCGGTGGCTACCGCGGCGGTCAGGAAGATGCTCACCTGGCCGAAGCGGATGTTTGAGCTGAATGGCGCGGACAGCGTCAAAGCCAGGGCCGGCCAACCTGCGTTTCTGGTCAGGAGATTCGGGGTGGAGGCGGTGGCTGAGAGGGAATGGGCGGCCAGGAAAGCCAGGGCGGCGACCGTTGCGATGGTGGCTGCGGTCCAGAGGAATTGCACTGTTGCCACGGGGAGGTCGGCCAGCGGGCGGAACAGCAGGGCCGCGAATGGTGGGTAGGTGAAAGGCGCGTCGCCTCGGATGAAGTCGTAGAGGCTGGGGGAACTCACCGCGCCCAGATAGACGTGGAGGTCGGACAGGCGGTCTTCGACGGGGCGGGACAGGGCGGCCCAGGCCGTCACGGCTGCTGCTGTCAGTGCTCCGGCCCAGGCCAGTTGACTGCGTCCCATGGTAGGAACTCTACATAGGGGGTTGGCGGCGGGCTAGGGCTGTGGTGAAGCCGTTATGTGGGAGTGGGTTCGGTCAGGCGGAGGGTCAGGGCGGCGGCCAGGAGGGCGGTGGCGGCCAGGCCCGCGGGGTGGGTGGCGAAGCCGAAGCCGAAGACGGCGGAATGGTCGAGGACGCGGTGGGCCAGGGCTGTGGGATCGGCTGCGGCCAGGAGGGTGGCCTGGCAGGCGGCGACCGCGGTCAGGGCTGCCGTGCCGCCGAGTGTCGCCTGGCGCCGGGGTGAGCCCGCGGGACCGAGCGCGATGGTGACGGCGCGGCGGGCGCGGGCGGTGGAAGCACGGTCGGCGGTGGCGCGGCCGGTGGAGGCGCGGCCGGTGGAGGCGCGGCTTTGGGGTTCTGTCGAGGTAGCTGCCTGGATGCGGCGGGAGAAGGCCAGGGCCAGGACGAAGACCGTGCAGAGGAGCAGGGGTGCGGTCAGGACGGTGGCGTTGCCCAGGAGTACGGCTGAGGCGTGGGTCGGGGCGGCGTCTGCCGGCAGGAGTGCGGCTGGGCTCAGGACTGGGCCGAAGGCGGTCGTGTCGGCGGGAAGCAAGGAGAGCGGGAACCACAGCGGGGCGGACCACGGGCTGATGCCGAGGGTGTGCGCGGCGTTGAGGGAGCCGGCGACCGTGGCGGCGATCAAAGAAATGACGCTGCCGGCCAGGAGAGTGGCGACGCCCGGTCCGCGGAAGGCGGTGGCCGGCCGCCGGGATGCGCGGCGGGACGTGGGCGAGCCAGCGGGGGAAGGGAGTGCGGCGGCGCGGCGGGTGGAGAGGAAGAGGGTGGTCAGGAGGGTTGTGGACCAGGTGGCTATGGCGGGGGCCACGTCTTGGAAGCCCATGAAGGGCATGACGGATACCGCGTTGCCCAGGAAGAGGAAGGCGAAGAGCGGCGGGGTGATCAGGGCGGTGGCCGCGAGGGGGGAGAGGCGGGTTCGGGTGGCCGCCACGGCCATCAGGGCTGCCGCGGGGAGGATCAGCCAGGGGGCTGTGGTGTGGACGGCGTTGCTCAAGGTCGCGGCCAGGAGGGTGGCACCGGCGGCGGTTGCCACGGTTGTTGTGCGGTGGGACCAGGACGGGCCGTCTGCTGTCGGTGCCACGGCGAGACTGCCCGCGTACATCAGCATTTGAAAGCGCGATGAGCGCAGGACGGACAACTCAGCTTGCCACTCACGCAGCAGGTCCGCGGCGATGTCGGGGGGCCAGCGGCGCGCGGCCACGGCCAGCAGAAGAAGGCAGAGCCTCATGCGGGGGACTCGCCCAGGACGGGAGCGCCCGACATCTGCTGTCGCATCGCCGCCACCTCGCGCCGGGCGGACGTCGCGCCCTCGGCGGTCAGCAGGTAGTAGCGGCGGGCGGGGCGGCCCTCGGCGGCCGGATCGGTTTCTTCCCAGCGCGACTCGACCCAGCCGGCGCGTTCCAGGCGGACCAGGACCGGGTAGAGCGTGCCGCTGGGCAGGCCGGTCGCCTGCATGAGTTGCAGGCCGTAGCGCTCGGCGCCGCCGGCCGCCAGCAGCGCGGCCACGACCTTGAGCACCGATGCCGTCATCCTGGGCATGTACGCACCCTACATAGGGTCGGCCACCCGCGGAAGGGTCACCGTGACCACCAGGCCGCCGTCCGGCCTGGCCATGGCCCGGGCCTCGCCGTTGTGGGCCCGCGCGACCGCCCGGACGATCGACAGGCCGAGGCCGGCGCCGGGGGAGGCCAGGCGTTCCGTGCCGAGCCGGCGGAACGGCTCGAAAAGGCCCTCGACCTCGTACGGCGGCACCACCGGTCCGCTGTTGCCCACCTCGACGAACGCGTTCGGCCCGTGCGTGCCGGTGACCACGCACACCCAGCCGCCGGGCACGTTGTGCCGCAGACCGTTCTCGATCAGGTTCTGCACCATGCGTTCGAGCAGCACGGGGTCGCCGTGCACGGGCGCCTCAGCCAGCTTGGTGTCGGCGGTGTCGGCCACGTGGTCGGCGATGTCGGCCAGGTCCACGTAGGAGTGCGCGGCCGGCTCCCGCTCCGACTTCGCCAGCATGAGCAGGCCGTCGATCAGACGGCCGTGCCGGTCGTTGATGGCCAGCAGCGTGTCGCCGAGCTGGCGCATCTCGGGCGGCACCCGCTCGGGGGTCAGCGCGACCTCGAGCAAGGTCCGGTTCAAGGTCAGGGGGGTACGCAACTCGTGCGACGCGTTCGCGATGAACCTCCGCTGCCCGTCGAAGGCGTGGTCCAGCCGGGTCAGCATCAGGTCGAACGTGTCGGCCAGCCGTTTGATCTCGTCGTCGGGACCTTCCAGGGCGATCCGCTCGCGCAGGCGGCCGTCGGCGGCGGGCGCGTCGGCGATCCGGCGGGCGGTGGCGGTGATCCGGTTCAGCGGTTGCAGCAGCAGGCCGGCGATCAGCCAGCCCAGCGCGATCGCCGCCGCGGCGACGATGACCAGCGCGAGACCGCCCTGGGTGAGCAGCGTGTACACCGTGCTCTCCCGCGCCTCCTCGGTGAACCGCTGGATGACGGTGGTGTCGCCGCCGACCAGGCCGGGGTCCGGGATCTTCGCCCGCACCATCAGGTTGGAGGGCAGCTCCCGGGACACCAGCACCGCGGTGACGCCCAGCAGGATCAGACCGGCGAGCAGGAACAACCCGCCGTACACGAGGGTCAGCCGGAGTCTCATCGGATGCGGTACCCCACTCCCGGTTCGGTCAGCACCACGGCGGGATCGCCGAGTTTGCGGCGTAGCTTCAGGATGGTCATCCGGACGGCGTGCGTGAAGGGGTCGGCGTTCTCGTCCCACGCCTTCTCCAGCAGCGACTCGGCCGAGACCGCGGTCCCGTCGGCGCGCAGCAGCTCGGCCAGCACCGCGAACTCCTTGCGGGACAACGGCACATAGCGGCCGTCCCGGAACACCTCGCGCCGGTGCGGGTCGAGGCTGATCCCGGCGCGGCGCAGCACCGGGGGAGCGGCGGCCCGGGACCGGCGGCCCAGCGCGGCCACCCGGGCGATCAGCTCGCGCAGCTCGAACGGCTTCGGCAGGTAGTCGTCGGCGCCAAGTTCGAGCCCGTCGACCCGGTCGTCGACGCTGCTCGCCGCGGTCAGCATGATCACCCGCATCGGCCCGCCCACGTCGGCGATCCGGCGGCACACCTCGTCGCCGTGCACCACCGGCAGGTCGCGGTCGAGGACCACCACGTCGTAGTCGTGCACATCGGTGCGTTCCAGGGCGGCGCCACCGTCGTAGACCACGTCCACGGCGTGCGCCTGCTGCCGTAGTCCGGCCGCCACCGCGTCGGCCAGCAACGGCTCGTCCTCGACCACCAGGATGCGCATCCCCATATGGTGACCCACGGTTACGTCATCCGGGCGTCACCGTTTTCGCTGACGCCCGGGAAATGCGACACGTCCTTGACTGGGCGGCATGCGAAGAACACTGCTTCTCATCCCGGTCCTGGCGCTCGCGGCCTGCGCGCCGCCCGCGCAAGATCCTTCGGTGGCGACCGCGAACGGCGGCGCCACCCCGACGGCCAGCGCCGCCGCCACCGGCAAGGACGGCGGCTTCGACCCGACCAAGCTCGCCAAGTGCATGCGGGAGAACGGCGTCCCGGACTTCCCCGACCCCGAGGTGGACGGGGGTCGAATCTCGATCAAGATGCCCGAAGGCGTACGCCGGGAAGTCGCCGAGAAGGCGATGCAGGCGTGCATGCAGTTCCAGCCGAACGGCGGCCAGCCCGGCAAGGCCGACCCGGCGATGACCGCGAAGCTGCGCGAGCTGTCCAAGTGCATGCGGGCCAACGGCGTGCCGGACTTCCCGGACCCCAGCGCCGACGGCGGCATCGAGATCAAGAACGACAAGGACGGCGGCGGCATCGACCCCGAGAGCGAGTCGTTCAAGAAGGCCGAGGAGGCGTGCAAGCAGTTCCGGCCGGAACCGCCGGACGGCAACGGCCAGAAGGACGTCGAGCAGAAGGCGGGTTCGTGAAGCGGGCGGGGGTGGTCGTGGCCGCGGTCGTCACCGTGGGCGCGGCCACCGCGGCCGCCGTCATGGTCGGGCTGCCGGAGGCGGAGGGCGGCAGCGGCGGCGAGACGGACGCGATGCCACCGGCCACGGCCTCCGTCACGCGCGGCACGCTGATCGACCGCGAGGAGAAATCCGGCGATCTGGGGTACGGGGACACGACGGCGATCTCCGCCCGGTCGGACGGGACGCTCACCGCGATCGCCGCCGCGGGCACCACCCTGACCCGGGGCCGACCGGTGTACCGCCTCGACAACAAGCCGGTCGTGCTGCTCTACGGGACGCTGCCGGCGTACCGGACGCTTCGCTCCGGTCTGGACGGCAACGACGTCAAGCAACTCGAGACGAACCTGTGGGCGCTGGGCTACCGCGGCTTCACGGTGGACAAGGAGTACACCTCGGCCACCGCCGGCGCCGTCGAGGAGTGGCAGGACGACCTGGGCCTCACCGAGACCGGCACGGTCGAACCGGCCCAGGTCGTGATCGCCCCCGGGCCGGTCCGCGTGGACAGCCTGAGCGCCGCCAAGGGCGACCTGGCCCAGCGCGGCGCCGCCCTGCTCAACCTGACCTCGACCACCCGCGTCGTGGAGGTGCGGCTCGAGCTGGCCGACCAGCGGCTGGCCAAGGTCGGCGCGGCCACCCGGATCACGCTCCCGGACGACAGCACGGTGGCCGGGAAGATCACCAAGGCCGAGACCGTCGTCGTGCCGGGCGAGGGCCAGGAACCGGACAGCACCGCCATCGAGGTCACCGTCGCCTTCGCCCAGGGCAAGCAGCCGAAGGGCCTGAACGAGGCCGCGGTGTCCGTGGCGTTCACCGCGTCGCAGGCCAAGGACGTGCTGACCGTCCCGGTGGGCGCGCTGCTGGCGCTGGCCGAGGGCGGCTACGGCGTCGAGGTGGTCGAGGGCTCGGCCACCAAGATCGTCGCCGTCAAGGCCGGCATGTTCGCCGACGGCAAGGTCGAGATCACCGGCGACGGGATCGCCGAGGGCACCGTCGTGGGGGTTCCGGCATGACCGGGCCGGCCGTCGTCGAGCTCGAGCGCGTCTCCAAGACCTACGCCGGCGGCGTCACCGCGCTGGACGACGTCAGCCTCCGGATCGAGCGCGGCGAGTTCGTCGCGATCGTCGGCCCGTCCGGCTCAGGCAAGTCGACGATGCTCCACCTGATCGGCACGCTGGACCGGCCCTCGTCCGGGTGGGTCAGCATCGACGGGTACGACGTGAGCGTGCTGTCCGACCGACAGTTGTCGGCCCTGCGCGCCCAGCGGATCGGCTTCGTCTTCCAGCACTTCCACCTGGCGCCGGGCCGGGACATCGTCTCCAATGTGGCCGACGGGCTGCTCTATTCGGGCGTACCCGAGAAGCAGCGCAAGCTGGCCGCCGAGGCCGCCCTGGTCCGGGTCGGGCTCGGCGACCGTCTCACCCACCGGCCGCACGAGCTCTCCGGCGGCGAACGGCAACGCGTGGCGGTGGCCCGGGCGGTGGTCGGCGAGCCGACGCTGCTGCTCGCCGACGAGCCCACCGGCAACCTCGACTCGGCGTCCGGCGCGTCGGTGATCGAGCTGCTCACCGAGCTGCACGCGGCCGGGACCACGGTCCTGGTGATCACCCACGACCTGTCGATCGCGGGCTCGCTGCCGCGGCAGGTGCCGATGATGGACGGGCGGGTGATCGCATGATCGTTTTGAGAAAGATGCGGCCGAGGGACGTCCTGCTCGTCGGCGCGACCGGTCTGCGGGCCCGGCCGACGCGCGCGGTCCTGTCGGCGCTGGGCATCGCGATCGGCATCGCGGCCATGGTCTCGGTGGTCGGCATCTCCGCCTCCAGCGCCGCCGACCTGGACCGCAAGCTGGCCGCGCTCGGCACCAACCTGCTGACCGTGGGGCCGGGCCGGACGATGTTCGGCGACGACGCCTACCTGCCCGACGAGTCGGTCGCCATGATCGGGCGGATCGGCCCGGTCCGGCAGGTCGCGGCGACCGGCGCGGTGCCGGACACCAAGGCGTACCGCAACGACCGGATCCCGGCGGCCGAGACCGGCGGTCTTTCGGTACGCGCGGCCGGCCTGACCCTGCCGGGCACGGTCGGGGCCTCGCTGCGATCCGGCGTCTGGCTCAACGCGGCGACGGCGCGATACCCGGCGACGGTGCTCGGCGCCGAGGCGGCCACCCGCCTCGGCATCGGCCGCGTCGGCGTGAACGTGCTGCTTGGCGGCCGTACCTTCGCCGTGGTCGGCATCCTGGAGCCGGTCCCGCTGGCGTCCGAACTCGACAGCGCGGTCCTGATCGGCTGGCCGGTCGCGCACGACCTGCTGGGCTTCGACGGGCACCCGACCACGGTCTACACCCGCGCCGACGACGCCCAGGTCACCGCGGTGCAGGCGGTGCTGGCGGCCACCGCCAACCCGTCGGCGCCGAACGAGGTCGAGGTGTCCCGGCCGTCCGACGCGCTGGCCGCCCGGGAGGCCACCGACCAGACGTTCACCGCGCTGCTGCTCGGCCTGGGCGCGGTGGCGCTGCTGGTCGGCGGCATCGGGGTCGCCAACACCATGGTGATCTCGGTGCTGGAACGCCGCTCCGAGATCGGGCTGCGCCGTTCGCTGGGCGCGACCCGCGGCCAGATCCGCACCCAGTTCGTGGCCGAGTCGCTGCTGTTGTCCCTGCTCGGCGGCATCGGTGGCGGGGTGCTCGGAGCGGTGGTCACCTCCGGGTACGCCGTGCTACAGGGCTGGCCCGCGGTCGTACCCGTCTGGGTGCTCGCCGGCGGCGTCGGCGCGACCGTGCTGATCGGCGCGCTGGCCGGGCTCTACCCCGCGGTCCGCGCGTCCCGGCTCTCCCCGACGGAGGCCCTGGCCAACGTGTGATCGCCGGCGGGATGGGCGACATCCGGTTCGCCGAGTTCCTTGAACTCGCGGCGAACCGGATGTCCGGTCAACGCCACCAGCCGCAATGTGGCCCGTCCGCGGGGTTGGTGGCCAGCGTTCAGAATCGAAACATTGACGAAACGCACTGTTCATACCTACAGTTTCAGCACGAGAGAGCGCTCTCTCTGACGGCTCAGGCCGGTCGCAATCAGTGGAGGCGTGATGGAACCAAGCGGTCCTCTCCGGTCTTTCCGGACTCTCGTTCTGACGGTCGCCGCGGCCGTCGTGGCCGGCGTCGGAGCGGTCGCCCTCAGCGGCACGGCCGACGCGGGCACGGTCGGCTCGGGAAGCTACACCGAGACCCTGCCGGCCGGCGCCAGCCTGCCGGTCGGCTGCGGTGACCTGGCCACCAACCCGCGCCAGTTCATGACCGCCAACGCGCCGGCCGGCCCGGTGCCGACCAACGACTGGTGGTCGTCGCTGGTCTACAAGAAGTTCGACTGCGCGTACAGCGAGAACCTGCACGCGCACCCGACGAGCTACGACACCACGTCGGGCGGGCTGGGTTTCTCGTACAACACCACGCCGCAGATCAGTGGCTCGTCCACCGGTGTGGGCGAGTACCACTACATCTACCAGGAGGATTTCACCGCCGGGGTGGCCGGGCTGAACGCCCCGCGGACCCTGGTCGACTCCTGGACCGACTGGACCGTCACCCCGTACTGGAGTGACGGCACCCGCACCATGAAGGCGACCATCGGACACGGGCTGCCGTTCGCGTACTTCCAGGTCACCGGGGGCAACGCGCAGATCACCGCGAAGAGCACCCCAACCATCTGGTCCAACAGCGGATCGCGGATCGGCTACTCGGTCGCCGGCAAGGACTACGTCGCGTACGCGCCGACCGGCGCCACCTGGTCGGTCAGCGGCAACGTCATCACGTCCACGCTGGGCGGCAAGGGTTACTTCTCGATCGCGGTGCTGCCGAGCGGTGTCGCCGACAAGGTCGCGCTGGCGACCAGCTACGGCGCCTACGCGCACAACCACGTCACGGGCACCCGGGTGTCGTACTCGTACAACCAGGCCACCAGCCGGGTCAACACGACGTACGCCTACACCACCACCGCCCGCGAGGGTTCGGGCAGCGGAACCGTCATCGGGCTGTACCCGCACCAGTGGCGGGCGTTGACCGGGTCCACCCCGATCACACCGACCTACGTCACCGCCCGCGGAGCCATGAAGGTTCTGGTGGGCGCTTCCTCGTACACCACCTCGGCGGTCTTCAACGGGGTTCTGCCCGAGGTGCCCGCGGTGGCCGACAGCGCCGGCGCCGACCTCGCCACCCTCAACGGCTATCTCGACCAGGTCAAGAACAACCCGGTCAGCCCGGTGAACAACGACACCTACTGGACCGGCAAGGCCCTCGGCATCGGCTCGCGGATCGCGGAGATCGCCGACCAGCTCGGCCGCACCGACGTACGCGACACCGCGCTGGCGGCCATCCGCACGCAGCTGAACCAGTGGCTCACCGCCACGCCCGGCGAGACGCAGAAGCTGTTCTACTACGACCGGAACTGGGGCACGCTGATCGGCTACCCGGCGTCGTACGGGTCCGACGCCGAGCTCAACGACCACCACTTCCACTACGGCTACTACATCGCCGCCGCGGCGACACTGGCCAAGTTCGACCCGTCATGGGCCGCGAACTCGGCGTACGGCGGCATGGTTGATCTGTTGATCCGCGACGCCAACAACTATGACCGCGGCGACAACCGGTTCCCGTACCTCCGCGACTTCGACATCTACGCCGGGCACGACTGGGCGGCCGGGCACGGCGCGTTCTTCGCCGGCAACAACCAGGAGTCCTCGTCCGAGGGGATGAACTTCGCCAACGCCCTGATCCAATGGGGACAGGCGACCGGCAACACCGCGATCCGCGACGCCGGCGTCTTCATCTGGACGACCCAGTCGGCCGCGATCAACGAGTACTGGTTCGACACCCGCAACGAGAACTTCCCGGCGGCGTTCGGCCACGGCACGGTCGGCATGGTCTGGGGCGACGGCGGCGCGTACGCCACCTGGTTCGCCTCGGCGCCCGAGCAGATCCACGGCATCAACATGCTGCCGGTCACCGGCGGGCACTTCTACCTGGGCAACGACCCCGCGTACGTGCGGCGTAACTACGCCGAGATGGTCACCAACGCCGGCCACGAACCGGCGCTCTGGCAGGACATCGCCTGGCAGTACCTGGCCCTCGGCGACGGCGACGCGGCGCTGACCAAGTTCCGGGCCAACAGCGGCTACACGCCGGAGGAGGGCGAGACCAAGGCGCACACGTTCCACTGGATCCGCAACCTGGCCGCCCTGGGCACGACCGACCTCACCGTCACCGCGAACCATCCGCTGGCCCGGGTCTTCACCAAGAACGGCGCCAAGACGTACGTCGCCTCCAACATCACCAACTCAGCGCTCACGGTGACCTTCTCGGACGGCCGGGTGCTCGCGGCGCCCGCCGGTCGGACGGTCGCCAGCGGGGCCCTCTCGTGGTCGGGCGGCAACGCCACCGGCGGAGGGATCACGCCGCCGTCGGACCCGCCGTCGGACCCGCCTTCCGATCCGCCTTCCGATCCTCCGACGGACCCGCCTTCTTCCCCGGTGCGTCATCTGCAGGCCGGCGGCGCCCTGACCGCCGAAGCCGGGAGTGCCGGCACCGCTACCGTGGCCAAGTCGACGGGCGCCAACGACAACCAGCCGCACTCGCCGACCACGTTCACCGCGACCGGGCTCAACCTGGCCTACCGCTCCGGCGGCGCGACCGCCTTCGGCCTCTCGGTGGACTCGGCCACCTCGGTCGGCAACGCCACCCAGGTCCGCGTCTCGTACGACCTGACCGGCAACGGCAGCTTCGACCGGGTCGAGACGTTCCGCTACTTCGCCACCGACCCGGTCACCGGGTGGGAGCGGTACTCCGAGGCGGCCGGCCAGATCACCACCACCGGGGCGTTCGGCAACCTGGCCAACGGGACGGTCAAGCTGGAGATCTGGAGCGCTATCGGCTCGGCGCCCAGCACGGTGTCGCTGGGTTCACTCTCGACGGTGACCCTGCCCTATCAGTGACGCGCTCTCACGGTGTATCGGTGGGCCGCGCTGTCCGGATGGACGGTGCGGCCCGCCCTTGCACGGGGGGCCTATGCTCCAGCCGCCTCAGGCCAGGGCTTTGACAACCGCCTTCATCCGCCGGTTCCGCTGGGCTCCGAACACCCGGTCGATCAGATACGTCAGCTCGGGCTCCAGCTCCAGCGGCGGGCCGGCGCCCTCGGGGTTCGCTTTGCGGGCGAGCCGGGGGCCGGCGCGCCAGGCCCGGAGCACCCGGGCGACGTTCGCGAGGTAGAGGTACGACGAGAACCCGTCGGCGTCGCCCGCCCGGACGGCGCAGCCGGTCGCCTGCGCCCAGTAGTACAACGCCTCTGGTCCATGGTCGAGCCGCAGCATGACCAGGCCGAGGCGATCGAGGAGGAACCGCTTGCGGGGGCAGCGTTCCAGGCCCTCGCGTAGCGTCTCCAGCGCACCGTGCGGATCATGCTCGTCGTCGAGCATCCACATGTAGAGCACGTCATGATCGGCGTATTCGGGCCGAACCAGCAGTTCCGCGGCGGCGCGTTGGCTGCCGGCCCGTCCGCCGGTGCGGCTGGCTTCCACGATCTCGCTGAACCCGCCCATCGCCCGAAGGTTGCGCGGCTCGTCCCGCTCCGGGAACCGCGGTTGCAGGCATGCCTCAACGTACTGGGCGGAGTCGGCGGGGACGTCGAGCCGGAACCATTCGGCCATGGCGTGACCGTACGCGGCGCAGTCAGGTGGCGGAGCGGGTGATGTCCGGTACCGGCCACCTCTCCGGTGGTCGATGGGCCGGCCGGGACGGGTTCCGGAGAGTGCCCGTGGGAGTGATGCCGGAGACCGTCCCTTCGCTCCGACGCCGGAGCCACCGCCCCGCGGTCGCTGGCACTCGCGGGCTCACCGGAGCCGGCGAGGCCGAACCGCGGCCCGCCTGAAAAGCAAGAAAGAGCAGCTCAAGGCTGCTCTTTAAGAGCGCGCCCGGCAGGATTCGAACCTGCGACCGACGGATTAGAAGATCCGGGTAGTACGTCCCGGCCATCGGTCCACGGTCCGGAGGGTTGCCTATCAGTCCTGGTAGGCAACCCTCCAAGGCCTGGTCCGCAGTAGGGGCTGATGATCAGTCTGAGGGCATCCGGGCTCACAGCGGGCTCACCTGATGGAGTTCGTATGTTTGATTCCCAGGCGGCCGGCTGTTAGCTGCGACCAGCGCAGGGGACCGCCTGGACATATTGCAGCTAGCCTGTTGCCGCTGCATCAGCAGCTATCAGGCGTGTGCTTTTCAGAAGTTGTAGGAGCGCCAGGATTGGGTGAAAGAGGTCCAAAAAGCGGGCGGCAAAATTCAAGTAGCTTAAGCTGTAGCTATCGCTCTCCACGACACCGCTAACAATGTCATAGTGCGCACTCGCATGACCGATTGAGTTCCGTAACTTGTTGCTTAGAATTTCTGGAAGGTTGTTATCCCACCCCGGCCACTCTCGACACCACAGGATCTTATGGGCGTTTGGCATTTTCTCGAATGCCGAAATATTTGATGGTGCGGTCGCCCTGGCATTCGTCTCGAGGATTCTCGGAGGAATCGGCCCAAAAGAATTGGGGTTGCCTCGTGCATGCGCGTTCATTAGGGCTATAGCGAACGGTAAGGTTCGGCAACACGTCTCGTAAATCTGTACGTATGCGTCTCGCAATACTTCGAAATCATCACGGTATACGCGCAAAAGGTCGAGTTTATGAGCATTCGCGGGGTCTGTGTAGCGGACTACAAGGCCCGGTGACCAAGACTCCCAAACACTGATATACGCCCTTAGTTGTTCGAATAGTGACTTCTGCGCTTTCGCTGCCCAGCCTGAGCGCTCAGCATCCTTTGCCCACATAACGTACGGGCCACAGTCTGTCACGCCTTCTATTCGATCGAGAACCGAAGTAAAGAGTCCGGCCTGTCGCGATCCTGGAATTAAGGGCAGGAGAAGTATGAGTGCAGGTTGTAGTGCAATTATGTGCCGAGCCTGAACCGAAGTAGGTGTTTTCCAGTCAGGGAACAGGTGCCTTCCGGTCGATTCGAAGTTGTCCGACTGTTCCGTGAGGTAGTAGTGAAGGAACCTTTCGTACGATCTCCAGGTAGGGCCTATGGATTGCATTCGTTGATGAATTGCATTGGCTGCTAGGTTGTCACCAATCAATTGTCCAAAGGTCGCGTTGGGTGCGCCGCCGAAATCGGTCAAAATCCGAGCGTCCGGCTTCAACGGAACTGCGGTGCCGGCCGTTAGTACGACCTCCCCGTCTGGTATCTGGCTTGCAGGCTCTGTCTCGGCGGTGGCGTCGTGCCACTCAAGCTTCACTTGATCGAGTTCCATGCCCTGATATCTTCCTCTAATTCGATATGAGCAATGGGGGCATGGAATCGCTATTCGGGTCAGTTCGCTTGGAAGCAACTCCAGGCGGAGCCAAAAGTGCTTACCGCATCCTTCGCACCTAAGGCGTGAGCGCAAGATCATGAGTCCTTCTTTCTAAATGGGTCTATACTGTTGACGTAAACACGAAAGATCAGCTTCATCTGCGCCGGCGATCGGCTTGGCCGCCATCTCCAAGTTGCTCGTCCATCCGTTGCGGTTGTGGTGCAGACTGACCGGGTCACCTGGTCAGGAGCCGAGTTCTTCGAAGCCCGGGGCGTCTCGTCGACGCTCGCGTACGCATGACCGTCCTCTTGTAGATGGAAGCCTGTTCGGCTGGTGGTGCGTTCCATCGGCAGCGGCCCAATGACCTCGCGCATCCACTTCGCGAGCACGTGTTCCTCTGACCGTCATCCAAGCCGCCCCAGAACGCGCACGTCCACGGGTCGTTCGATTTCGAGATCCCGTTGTCTCCGTCCTACCAGGCCGGTATCCTATGAATGCGTGAGCGGCCTAGTTAATGGTGAACGTCGGTATGCCCGATTCCGACCATCGAGCCGTAACGAAGACCACTACCGGCCCGCGGCGTTATACCGCGTTGGTGCTGATCGGCACGTCGATGAGATCCCGTGCGACTACGATCCCGTCCTTGACGATGTAGCACTCGACGACGTGTTCTCCGCGGAAGCTGGTTCGCTCGTGTCTCACGCCGGAGCGGCTTGACGAGATGATTTGGCCGCGGATAATGTTCCGGCGTTCGGCCTCATCCCCTCGATTTAGCACCTTCCACTTGACCTCATAGGGTTCTGGGGCGCTGCACTCGATGATCTTGAAGTCAAGGCCTTTGTTCGCGAGGAGCGGGGTTCGGTCGCGGAGCATCGTTCGTAGCAGGGCCGGCCGCCAGCCGTTCTGCGCGACTTCGCAGTCGATCGTCACCGAATGCCTAATGTCAACGGGGAACAGGGTTTCGACGAACTCTTCCGTGTCGTTGAACGAGTGGGTGGACTCGGTGATCTCAAGCGGAACCACCGTGCCGAACACCTTGCGCCACTTCTTGTTCGCAGATGCCTTCCCCTCGCTGTCGATAGCGTCGAGACAGCGGTTGTACGCCTTTTTCGCCTTCGACTGGAAGTGTTTCTTCACCGTCACACGTTGGTTGCTGCCTAGTGCGAGGTAGCAGTCCTTATCAGGCTCGTCCGCGAGGAACTCGAAGAAGTCCCGGACCATAAGGTCGAACCAGTCTGACCCCTCGTCGTCGTACTCAGTGTTGGTCGAGAAGAATCGATGTACCAGCGTGTCTATAAGCAGGCCGCCCATGACTACGCCGTTCGTGTCCTTCCAGGCCCGAGCCATCCGAGCGAGGTGGCGCATGTTCCTCGACGTGCGGTCGTTGCAGACCTTGGTCGCCGCGATCTCCTCGCGTGGCTTAGTGACCTTCCAACTCTCGGACTTCGTGTCTGGGTAGTCGAAGCTGCCGTCAGTGTTCTCGAAGGCCGGCTGAACCTCGAACTTGAACTTGTTACTGGTGAACTGCACCCGCACGACACACTGGTCGACTCGGATCTCAGTGTTGGGATAACGAGCCTTCAGAACATCCCGAACGCGCTCGAGGACCCTCCGCGGCCCAGTCTCGCTCTTGTAGCTTGAGCGAAGGTTGGCCGAGAGGATGTAGATCATGTCGAGGTCGGACACCCCATGGATTGCCGTGTGGCGTCCATAGGAGCCGACCATAAGCCGGTTCGAGGTAGATCCCTCAACCGACCTGAAGTCCTTGTTCAGCGTCTTAGTGATCTGATCCCGACGAGCGCCGATCGTGGTGCTGGCATCGCCGACCTTCAGATTCACAAGAAGACTGTCGAAGATTTCAGAGACCTTCATTCGGCAGCCTCACCCCTAAGAGTCCGAAGCGTCTCCGGAGGGTAGGGGCCGATCGTGCGTGACATGAACATTAGTCCTCATTGTTCTTATGATTCTGAACTTAGCTCAATATTTCGAGCTTCGGCCCCTGGTCCGGGCGGTGGAGACTCTACCGAGTCCTTGTCGAATAGCCCAGATTTTATCTTCTTCCTGGCACTGCCGAAATGCTTACTGCTCGTACCAGGAGATGCGCCATCGATGGCTGCCTTCTCCGCCGCAAGATCACTGATGGATCTTCGAAGTTCCTTAAGGGGCAGCGTGGGAAGATCAAGACCGATGACTTGCCGAAGCCTGACCCGGAGCGCACCGAGCTGCCGGCCAGCGCCGAGGTGTTGCTCTGCCGATTTTTCAGGCGACATGAACGTCAACACTGCGGACATGATGGCGGCCAGCAACGCAAGTATCCCAGCGAGCGCTTTCCCAAGATCCGCCACGATCGTGGCTGCGGCCGCAGTCGACAGCACTGTCGTGATGATGCCGAGGATCCGGTGAATCCGCCTGTAATGTTCCGCTGATGCGAAATGTGTCTTCTCTGTATAGAGAAGATCATCCTGCATCTGCGTAAGCTCGTCGCGTATCGCTGCGCGCGCTGACTCTGCTTCCTCGGATCTCACCACGATGATCGAGGATACGCGCAGCGCGTGCCGATGTCCGTTGTGTACTCGGCCGCGTGCGCGGCTATGTGCAACTCGTAGCTGTCACTGAGCCCGGTTAGGTTGAACCTTGGCTTTTTCGGCCTCAACAAAAGGAGTGCTGCATGCCGAGTTGACGCTCGGTCGTCCTTAGGCGGAGAACGTGAGAGATAAAGTCCTAGGTCAGAGGTCGAACTCTCCGCGACGCACGCCTGCGATGAAGGCTGTCCACTCTTGCTGGGAGAACACGAACGTTCCGCCGTCGCGGTTCTTAGTGTCTCGGACGGCTACCAGGTCGGGGAGGTTGGTGGCTACCTCTACGCAGTTGCCCTCGCCGCCGCTGCGGCTGGACTTGCGCCATACGGCTCCGTCGAGGTCTTGGGTCACCACGACCACTCCTTCGCCTTCTGCTGGATCAGCTGGTATGACCTGGGTTGATCGAGTGCCACGCTACCAAGGTCTGCCCAGATCCTGGCGTACGTTTTGACCTCGCTGGGCTTGTCCAGGTAAAGGGCTCCAGTTGGGTGCTCCGAGTAGACCGTGGTGGGCTCTGGGCCGCGGACGGGTGTCTCCTCTGGGAAGTCCAGAATGACGAAGGATCCGTGGAACGCGCGGTGTGGGCCGGCGGCGAGTGGGACTACCCGGATGGAGATGTTCGGGCGTTCGGACAGCGTCAGCAGGCAGGTGAGTTGGTCGATCATGATTTCTGCGGTGAACCCGCGCAGTAGGGCAGCCTCGCTCAGGAAGATCTCCAGGTCGGGCGCCGTCGGCGCTCGGCGGGTCAGGATCTGCTGTCGTTGCATTCGGACGGCTGTTCCGCGTTCCAAGATTTCAGGCGTCGGCTCTCTGGTGATGCAGCGGACGGTGGCTGCTTGGGCGTATGACGCGGCCTGCACGAGACCCGGGATGACTTCGGCCTCGTATTGGCGGATGCGTGACGCTGCTGCTTCCATACCGAGGAAGAGTTCGAACCACTCCGGGATGTCGGAGTAGGCGTGCCACCAGCCCTTGGACTTGGTCTCGCGGGCCAAGGTCTTGAGAGCGTTAGTCAGCTCGGTGTCGGCGCCGTAGAGCCGGCACATTGCCTCGACGTCGTTCGGGTGGATGGGGACCTGGCCGGTCTCGTAGCGCCACAGTCGGGGCTTCGACCACTCCAGTGCGGTGACCACTTGGGTCACGGTGAGGCGAGCGCCCTCACGCAAGTCCCTGAGTCTGCGGCCAAGCTGACGCCGGGGAACGGTCGATCCGATGTGCTCATTCGTCACCGTGTAACTCCCTCGCCGCTCGGCGCGTAACCGGGTTCCGCGTCGCCGCGTAATGCTCATCGGGCGTTCGACCCCTTCTTTGAGCATTCTGCCGCGTAATCATTGCGAGGGGTAGTCCCACGACTAACCATCGATGCCTACGGCCGTCGCATCGCTCTCGGGATGCCGACGGGATGACTGAGTGGAGGGTCGATGGGGATTGGTGCGGTAACGGCAGCTCTGGTGCTCGGCTTCTTGGCCGGCTTACTCGCCTTCAGGACGAAGAGTCGATGGTGCCCGCGTTGCGGCTCGTTGACGTTCGTTGCGCTGCCTGAGTGTCCTGACGGCCAGGCGTCCGAGCGGCCTCCGGCATCGTGACCGCGACAGAGATGGCCGTCGTCGAGCATCTACCTTGTCGACCAGAGTGGCGTTGCCATACCTGCGGTGATGAGTGGCCGTGTCTTGAAGCGCGGATCGGCCTTGTCATGCAGTCCCTCACCTGCCGTACTGCCGTGTTCGTCTACCTCGCCTTGTGCCTGGCGGACGCTGCCGCCGACTTCGCCAAACTGGGGATAGGGCCGGACCTGTACGGCCGGTTTCTGGGCTGGGCCGGGACCGGCTCCTACGAGAGGATCACTCCGCGATGATGCGGGACGAGCTGTTGCAGCGGATCGCCGCGCTGCCAGAGCATGCCGATGTCGGGGTTCAGATCGGCGATGACCATCTCGACATCGCGGAGGTCATCGTCTGGGGCGAGGACCAGTTCGGGGCGCTCAAGTGCGTTGCCGCGGATGTTCGCGACGTGTTGATCGCGTGGGGACACTCCGCGGGGGCACCTGACCAGCCGTCCGTGCTGGGAGCAAGGCAGCGTCCGTAGGGTCAGGTTGGGCCGGCCGACGACAACTCCAGCGTCCCGCCGGAGGTTGCTCCCGCCTAATCGGGCTCACGCGTGGGGACAGGCAGCAAGACCGATTGCCAAGAAAGAAGAAAGAGCAGCTCAAGGCTGCTCTTTTTGAGCGCGCCCGGCAGGATTCGAACCTGCGACCGACGGATTAGAAGTCCGTTGCTCTATCCGCTGAGCTACGAGCGCACGACGGCTTAGCTTACCTACACCGAGCCGTCGGTGAGGCCCGGCGGCATCCTAGTGTGGCCCACCCACCGCAGCCGTGTCACCAGGGAAATGCCGGCGGGCGTCACTCGCGGCTGCCCAGGGCCTTGACCGCGGGAACGCCGAGCAGGCGGCGGACCGGCAGGATGGTTGTGGTCATGGCCAGCAACGTGGCCCCGCCCAGGATGGCGGCCCAGCCCAGCGGCGGCACGTAGGGGAGGAAGGAGCCGGTCAGGGCGTGCACCACCACGGTCAGGGTCACCGCCGCGATCACGCCGCCGATGGCCAGGGCTACGCCCAGCAGGGCCGCCTGTTCGGCGTTGACCATGCGTCCTACCTGGCGGCGGGTGGTGCCGGCCAGGCGCAGGGTGGCCAGTTCGCGGCTCCGGGCCAGGGCGGCCAGGATCATGGCGTTGGCGGCGGCCAGGGCGGCGTAGCCGATCATCACGGCGACCAGGAGCTTGTTGAGCCAGGCGCTGGTGGCCATGTCGGTGGCGAGTTGGCTGGTCAGGGCGTCCACGGGCACGGCGCCGGGGATGGGGGCGTCAGCGCGGATCAGCACCTCGTCGAACGGAGCGGGGGCCAGGGTGCGCTGGTCCAGGATCACGTCGCCGAAGGCGAGACCTCGGGTGTAGATGGCCGCCACCCGCAGGCGAGCGGGGGTGCCGTCGCCGAGCCAGATCTCGGGGCGGTCGCCCACCTTCCAGTTGTTGGAGGACGCCTGCAGTTCGGAGACCGCCATGCTGTCGGGGGCCAGGGCGGCCAGGTCGCCCTGCACGACGCCCAGGTCCATGGTGTCGGTGGCGCCGGCGGGGGTGATCGCCCGGGCGGAGACCGGCTCGGCGCTGTCGAAGATCTTGATCAAGACCGAGGTGTGGCGTACGCCGGTCACGGCGGTCACCCCGGGCCGGTTGCGGACCTCGTCGAGGTCGGCGGGACCGGCGATCGCCTGCTGGGCCAGCAGGCCGTCGCGGGTCTGGGTGACGGTGGCCCGCTGCAGGTTGTCCTGGAGGAACCAGACCGAGCCGCCGAACCCCACCGACAGCACCAGCGCGGTCAGCACCGTCGCCATGCCACGCGAGTTGGCGCGCAGGTTGGCGGCGGCCAGGTAGCCGCTCGTACCCGCGAACATTGTGAGAATCGGGGCCAGCAACCGCGCCGCGCCACTGTTGATCCACGGGGCGAGCAGGGCAACCGCGGTGACGAAGAGGTAGAGCATGCCGAGCGCGCCGGTGATCGCGGTCATGCCACCGGTGCCGGCCGCGAAACCGCCGGCGGAGAAGGCGCCGGTCAGCGTGACGACGCCGACGACGGCGCGGACCATGCCGGGCTTCGACTGTTCCACCGCGGCCTCGCCGAGCGCCTCGGTGGGGCGGATCGCGGTCGCCCGGCGGGCGGCGACGACGACCGCGAGCATGGCGACCAAGGTGATGAGGAGCGCGGCGGCGAGGGCGGCGAAAGGGCTGGGCCCGATGGGTACGGACGCCGGCACGAAGCCCCGCGACAGCAGCTCACCGTGCAGCCAACCGGTGGCGAGCAGGCCGGCGGGCAACCCGAGCGCCACGGCGACGCCGCTGATCAGGCCGGCCTCGGCGACCAGCATGCGGCGCACCTGGCCGGGGGTCGCGCCGATCGCCCGCAGCAGGGCGAGGTCGCGGCGGCGGTGCCGGACGGACAGGCCGATGAGACCCGCCACGACGAAGATGACCAGCAGCACCACGTACCCGCCGAACGACGCTCCGACCTGGACCAGCAGGTCAAGGGCCGTGGTGGCGGCGGAGCTCTCGGCCCGGCCGCGGGCGGAGGCGGCGAAGGTGCGGGCGGAGGCGGAGGCGGCGAGCCGGTCCAGGGTGGCCCGGTCCACCTCCGGTCCGGCCTTGACCAGGATCGCCTCGACCTGGCCGGGACGGGTCGACGGGATGGTCGCCACCGCGGTCACGCCGGGCACGGCGCGCACCTGGTTCACCAATGCCGCGGGAACGGTTCCCGGCTCCGGTAGGCGTACCCGGGAAGTGGTGGTCTCGCCGTCGAACTCCTTGTCGGTGAAGGTGATCTCGGTGCGGGCGACGACGATGTCGGCGGCCGCGTAACGCTGCGGTGCGGGTTGGTGGCGGAGGCCGGCGTCGACCAGCGAACCCATCGCCATCAGGATCAGCACGCCGAGCGTGAGGGCGATCAGGGTGGCGGTGGCGCTGCCGGGGCGGTGGCGCAACAGGCGCAGAGCAAGCTTTGTCATCGGTCAGCCCACCGGGGCCAGGGCGCGGTCGATGCGGCCGTCGCTCATGTGCAGGGCCTGATCGGCGTACGAAGCGGCGCCGGCGTCGTGGGTGACCATGATGACGGTCTGGCCGTACGCGTCGACGACCGACCGCAGCAGCGTCAGCACCTCGGCCGCGGTCCGCGAGTCGAGGGCGCCGGTCGGCTCGTCCGAGAAGATCACGTCGGGGCGGGCGGCCAGCGCGCGGGCGATCGCCACCCGCTGCTGCTGGCCGCCGGAGAGCTCGGCCGGGCGGTGCCGGAGCCGGGGGCCGAGACCGACGCGCTCGACCACCTCGTCCAGCCAGCGCCGGTCGGGGCGGGCGCCGGCCAGACGCAGCGGCAGCTCGATGTTCTCCCGCACGGTCAGCGCGGCGATCAGGTTGTAGCTCTGGAAGACGAAGCCGATCCGGTCGCGGCGCAGCTTGGTCAGCTTGGTCTCGGACAGCCGGGACAGCTCGGTGTCACCGATCCAGACCCGGCCCGACGTCGGCCGGTCCAGCCCGGCCGCGGTCTGCAGCAGCGTGCTCTTGCCGGAGCCCGACGGCCCCATCACCGCGGTGAAGGTTCCGCGGGCGAAGCCGGCGTCGACGCCGGCCAGGGCGGTCACGGTCTCGCGTCCGGAACGGTAGGTTCGCACGAGCTGTTCCACCCGTACGGCATAGGTCGTTGACATGCTTCGACGCTATTTTCGGCGCCGGTTCCGGAACAGCCCGCCAGCTACCCGACGGTGGTACCGCTGGCACTACTCCGATCTTCCGGGGCCGGCGGCACCTCGATCTCGGGCTCGCCCGGCGCCGGCAGGAATGCGTCCTGCCAGCGGGCCAGCTCCCGGAACACCTCGGTGCGGACGTGCTTGCCGGACAGCGTCAGGTCGTGCATGCCGCCGTCGAACCGGGTGATCGTCACGTGCGGGCCGAGGCGCGGCGCCCAGCGGGCGATGTGTTCGACATCGAGGACCGCGTCGGTCAGGCGTACGTCATCATCCCAGTCCTTGCCCCGGAAGGTCCGCGTCGAACACGCCACCAGGACCGGCACGTCGATCTGCAGCCCGCGCCGCAGCCGCGACTGACCGCGCGTGATCGCCTGCAGCCAGCCCGCCGTCACCGGGAACCCGAGCACCGGTTTCCAGTTGAGGTCGTAGGTCCACTCGCCGCGCTCGGTCGCGTGCAGGCTCTGGCCGTAGAGACCCAGGGCCTTGACCGGAACGATCCGGTACGGGGTGCGCTTCGCGCTGGTCGCCGTGATCGCGGCCATGAGCGGGCGGCGTACCAGCCACGGGCTGTTGAAGTCGAAGAACGGGCTGTTCAGGAACAACCCGTCGACCAGGCCCTGACCCTGCCGCGCGTGCGCCCACAGGGACGTCGTGAGGCCGCCGGTGGAATGTGCCACCACGAGCAGTTGGTCGTGCCCGTCGACGCTGCGGATGATGCGGGCCGACTCGTCCAGCTCGGGGAAGTAGTCGGTGAGGCTGCGGCAGAAGTTCGGGGTCTGGTGCGCGAGCAGGCTGCGACCGTATTTACGCAGGTCGAGCGCGTAGAAGTCCCAGCCCCGCTCGACGAAGAAGTCGGCCAGATGGGTCTGGAAGAAGTAGTCCACGAAGCCGTGGACGTACAGCACCGCGCGGCGGCTGGGGTTCGGCTGATCCGTACGCCGGCGGACCAGCGTCGCCACGACCTTGCCCTCGTCGTCGGTGCCCAGGTCGATGGTGTGCCGCTCGTACGGCGGTCCCAGAACGTCCGTTTCCACGTCACCCAGGCTAAACGGGTTGCCGGGTTATCCACAGTCTTTCGTTGTCCACAGGCCCGGCTTTCGATCTTGGCCGTTTCGGTTCAGTTGCCGCACAAGCGCTTCTCCGATCAGAAAGGCCCATGATCATGTACGACACACCCATCGTCGTCGTCGGCAACGCGCTGACCGCGCCCGAGTGGCGGCGCACCACCAAGAGCAACACCCTGGTCGCCAACTTCCGGGTGGCGTCCACCTCCCGCCGCTACGACAAGGACAACAACCGCTGGGTCGACGGCGACACCCTCCGCGTACGCGTCAACTGCTGGCGCCGCCTGGCCGAGAACGTCGGCGCCTCGGTCGCCGTCGGCGACCCGATCATGGTGGTGGGCCGGCTCTACACCCGCGACTGGATCGACTCGGAGAACAACCCGCGCACCTCCTACGAGATGGAGGCCATGGCCGTCGGCCACGACCTGGCCCGGGGCCGCACGAAGCTCTTCCGCACCCGCCCCGCCGGCGTCACGGCCGCCGAAACCCCCGAGTCCGACGGCGTGGTCCGGGGCGAGGCGGCCCCGTCCCTCGACGACCAGCCGGTGACCCTGGGCGACGGCATCCCCGCCGACACCACCGAGCCGGCCTTCGTCGAGCAGCCGCCGGCCCTCGACCCGGTGACGGCGGCCGTCCTCCCCGGCGGCGGCATGGAGCCCTTCGAGAAGGACACCAAACCGTCCGACGAGGGCGACGGCGACGACGACCCCGAGCCGCCGACCCCGCCGTCCCCGTCCCCCGCCCCGTCGCCGGCCGCGGCCGAGATCGAGATCGAGGTCGAGCGCCTCGAGGAGGAGGTGAACCAGCGCCGCCCGCGCCGCAGCCGCCGCCAGCCCATCCCGGCGTAACCGCCGCCTAGACCGCCGCCGCCCCGGGCAAACGCCCCCGCACGCACCCGGGGCGGCGGCACCTTCGGGGCGGCCGCCCGAACCCGGCAATCTCGGGCGGCCGCCCCATCGTTTGGCGTGGTGTTGACGGCAGGCCCTCGACCTCCCACAGCGACTCTCCTGAAGTGTCGGTCACGCCACGATGAGTGACCTGTCCTGGAGGCTGCTGTGCCGGAGCCTCGGCCTGGGCGAGCGTCTTCGCCGAGATCGAGCGGGCCGATTCTCCGATCGCCGAGGCGTATTCGACGCCGTTGATGCTCTCGATCGCCCGTGAGGTGTACGGGCGGGCCGGCCGTGATCCCCGCGAGCAGCTCGAGGCCTCTCTGGACTCGCGGCTCGCGGTGGAGAACAACCTGCTGGATCGGCTGGTTGACACCGCCTACGCCCAGCCGGACGGACCGCAGCCGCCGGAGCGGTCGGCCGGGCGATGGCCGAGAGAGAAAGCGTCCCGCCATCTGGCGGTCCTGGCCCGGTACCTCTACGACGCCCAGGAGCGCGACCTGCGCTGGTGGGACCTCGCCGACCGCATGCTGTCGGCCGGGACCGGGGCTCTCCTGGGCACCGCCGTCGGCCTCCTGATGGTGGTCGCGTCGCTGGCGTGCTTCGCGATCGGTGGCGGTGGGGCGGGCTCGGGCCTATGGGCCAGCGCGCTGGTCGGCTTTCTGTTCTTCGTCCTGATCGTGACAAGGTGGTCGTTGGAGAGCGCGCCGCCCGGACGCTTGCCGGCTCGGCTGTTCTCCGTGGCGGCGTTCCGCGAGGCGTTCGCCGTGGCGCCGACGCCGAGCGTGCTGATGTGGATCCCGTTGGCGCTCGGCTCCGGGGTGGCGACAATGGCGATCGACGGCTGGTCGATCTCCAGCGGCGAGCTGTTCCTCGGGTCGATGGGGCTGGCGCTCGCCCTGCTGGTGACGTTGACTTTCGCGCTGGTGGCCTACCGATGGCTGCTGGCCGTGCCCGCCGCCGCTCGCCTGGACTCACCGCGGGAAGTGGTGCGCCAGGACCGCACCTCGGCACTGGTGAGCGCGGTCGTGAGCGGGCTTGTCTTCGCTCTGCTTCTCATGCCGCTGGGACTGACCACGGCCGTGCTGGGCAGCGCCGTCTACGGCTGGTCGACCGGCGGAGCGGGCTGGCTGCAGAACGCCTCCCTGACGGAGATCGCTGGGGCCCGCCTGGTCGATGTCGTGCCCGGCTACTTCTCCACCTGGGCGATCGTGGTGTGGCTGCTCGTCGTGGTGCCTGGACTTCTCGTCGGCACCTATCTGCTGTTGTCCCGGGCATGGTTCCGCTTCCAGATCGCGCGGTTGGTCCTGGCCGGCACCCGAGTGTTGCCGTTGCGGATGCTCGGACTGCTCGAGGATGCCTGCCGGCGCAAACTGCTACGGCAGTCCGGCGGGGCCTACCAGTTCCGGCATCTGCGGCTCCAGGAGCGGCTCGCGGACGATCAGTCGGCCGCCTACCGCGCTGAGCTGGAAACGGCACGGCGGCGGGCCCGGCGGCGGCACCGCATTCTCGTGCCGGCGCTGATTGGAGCCTTCCTGGCCAGTCTCGTCATTCCGCTGGCGGTAGTGCCCCGCGACGACGCCGACAAGGTGTTGCGACTGCCCTACGGCCGTCTTGCCGAGAGCCTCGTGATCAGCCCGGACGGCGAGACTCTGGCCACCTCGTCCGCTGATGGCGTCCGGCTGTGGCGACTGGACCAGGCCGGCGACGAGGACCACGAGCCCTATTTCGTCGGAACCGCCGGCGACAACGTCCGCCCGTACTTCAACCCGAGCGGGCAGTTGTTCTTCGTCCGCGACGAAGTCTCCTTGTCGCCCGGCCCTGACGCGGATGCCGAGCCCCGCGTTCGCGTGTGGCGCTGGGCTGCGCGCGGCTGGGAGCAGCTCGGCGCAGCTTGGCCGCCCGAGAGCGTGGTGCTTCTCGACAACGGAGCCAAGGTCGGCCTGCTGTCCGCCGGCGACGGGCGGGCGAACGCGACCCTCAACGTCTACTCCGCCGACAGCGAGAGTGCCCTCTCGATCCCCGGCCGTTTCGCCGTCGATCTCGGCGACGCTGATCCGCCCGAATACGACGCCGACGGCGCACCCATGGATCTAGTCGGGCGGCGCTTCGTCCTGAGTGGAAGTCACGATGGCTCCCTCACCGTGTGGGACACCGCCGGCGACCCGCCTTCGCGGAGGACGATCGCGCAGCCAGGTGGCGGACCGAACGAAGCGATGGTGGATCCGGCGGGCAAACGCGTGGTGGTGCGCACCAAGAACGGTGCGAAGCTTTTCGACCTGGCGAGCGGGACGTCGGTCACGCTTCCCTTCCGCGAGACCAAGTCCGAGCTCCGCTTCGATCCGACCGGCACGTGGCTCGCCGGCTCGAGCGGAAACCGGGAGAACGACGACGGCGACGATTTCACGGTAACTGTCTGGAACGCGGCGGACAGCCGGCAACGGCGCTCCTGGCCACTCGGCGGGGACGTTGTCGACTTCGACTTCGTCCCTGGCGCACCCACGCTTCTGGTGAAGACCGCTGAGCCAGAGTCGGACTACAGCACCTTGCAGCTACTGCCGGTGAACGGCGGCCCTGCGTCGCCGCCGGTGACCGGTGCCACGGGCTATTCCCTGTACCAGACCCGGCCGAAACCGATCCTGGTCGTTCCGCGCTTCCGGTCGGGCCCGTCGGGCGGCCAGCAGGTCGACATCCTCGATGCGACCTCGGGGAGCACGAACCACACGATCGCCTTTTCCGGCGACCTCGAACAGGCCGACGGCTGGACCCCCGGGTCCGGTGCCGACGAGGGCCAGCCACCCCCGATCGTCGCCACCACCGCGAACGGCCGCATGGCATGGAACGCTGTGACGGGGCAGAAGCTGGGCCCCGACGGGCGGGTCGACTGGGTGGACCACCTTGAGAACCCGCTCGGCACGGTCATCGCCGGGAGGAGCGACCGCGGCCTGGCGGTCTACGACGCCAGGACGGGCGTGCTCATCCGGCGGCTGGTTCGGTCAGTGCCGCCGCCGTCGCCGAGCGAGGACGACACCAACACCGACTTCGGCCCGATCGGGGCACTCTTCAGCGCGGACGGCCGGTTCCTCGCCACGCCCGCGGCGCACGACGCGATCCAGGTGTGGGATCTCGCCGACGGCGACGCGATCGAGCTGAAAGGGCACAGCGGAAGACTGGCGACGTTCGTCTGGGGCTGCGGGAAGACCTGGGACACGTTGATCAGCGCGGGTATGGCGGACTCGACCGTCCGGCTGTGGAGGTTGTGACCCCCGGTGCGGACACCCACGCCGCGACACCCACGAGCTTCGTCATCTTGACCGCGCCGTTGGCCAGGTTGCCAACGGCTCCGGTCGTGGTGAGGTCGGTGGCGAAGGTAGCGGAACGCACCCAGCCGTAGGTCAGCTTCTTCCACCTAGGCAAGTACTTGCCTGGGTGGAAAGTGACTGCTACTTTCCTAGTAGGAAACTTGTTGCTAGGAGGGAACATGAACGAGCACATCCACCCGGACGACGCGGCACGATCCTTGGCCGAGGTTCGGCGCCGCAAGGAACAGATCGTTGCGCTGTCCCGGATTCCCGGCTGGTTCCGCTGGACCGTCGCGCTTCTCGCGGTCGTCCTGGCCGCCGGCCTCGACAGCCGAAGACCCCTGCTCATCGGCGTTGGCACGACCGTGTTCGTACTCGGCCTGTTGATCGCCCTGGGTGTGATCTTCGGGCGCGGCTGGAGCCGGGCCACCCCCCGCCACGACCTTCTGGGTCCACGCGCGGGGCTGGTCATCGTGGCCTTCGTCGGTCTGGTCCTGCTGGTCAACCTGCCGACGACGTTCCTTCTGCAGGCCGCCGGCTCGCCACTTCCGGCGACGGTCGGCGCGGTCGCCGGCGGGGTGGTGATGATTGTCGGCGGCCCGATCGTGGCCCGCTACCTCCGTCGGCTGGCCGACGACGGCCGATGATCCCGCCCAAGTTCGACGAGCTCATCCACGCCCCGACCCGACTGTCCATCGTGGCGCTGCTGGCCGCCGCCGAGGACGCGGAGTTCCGCTTCATCCGTGACAGCGTCGGCCTGTCCGACTCGGCGCTTTCCAAGCAGCTCACCACCCTGGAAGAGGCCGGGTACGTCGAGATCCGTAAGTCCTTCGTCGGCAAACGGCCTCGCACGTCCGCGCGGCTCACCACGGTCGGCCGGGCCGCCTTCGACCAGCATGTCAGCGCCTTGCAGCAGATCGTGGCCCAAGCGGGCCGCACCGTACGTCCGGACGGCGCAACCCAGTGAGTGGCGCCGCGTGGCCGAGGCCACGCGGCGCTTCACGGTCACGACAGCCGGATCAACGATCTTCACGCTGCCGGCAGGCTTCCGCCCCGGTTCGTCAACGACGCAGCCGGACCAGCGACCTACGCCGTCCTTTCCGGCGTGGTCATTCTCTACATCCTCTTCCAGGCCCCCGCCACCTGTGCCGCGATCAACCGAATCACCCAGCGCACCGGCGAGGTCGACTACTGCCGCAACAACTGCGGCGGCATGCTGCTGGGCTGCCACGTCCGCCAGCACAAGTTCCAGAAGTTCAAGACACTGTGGTGGCAGCAGAGCTGGCGCAACAAGACCAGGGGCATGCTGTCCGGCGGACCGGCCGTCTTCGCCACCATCGCCACCACCATCGCCACCATCATCGGCACCATCACCGGCATCTTCGGCATGGTCCACGACCTGGTGTGAAAGCTTCGCCACCCTGGGTGTCATATCGGTGCCGACACAGCACTGCAGGCGTTGGAACGCGACCTTCCTCGCGTCGTCGACGGACGCCTCAATACCGCCAGCAGTCACCTGCGAGAATCCTGCCGCACCGCCTCACCCTCGCCATCGAAGAATCGCCATGCGGCCCACCAGGTCTGAAGTCTGAACAGGCCTGAACAGGCCAAGGCAACGTGCCCTTCCTCTGTTCGGCGTTCGGAGGCGTCAGGCTAGTCGCAGCCGAAGCCGTCGTTGTCGCGGTCGAGGTCGTAGACGTCGGTGCCGATCACCTTGACCACGCCGTCGACGTAGGACGGGCCGTTTCCGCTGCCTCCGGCGCAGTCGACGTCGCTGTCGATGGGGACGCAGGCGCCGGAATAGTTGGGGTCGCAGTCGGGCTCGTCGGATCTGGTGCCTACCGCTATCACCCTGGTCGTCGGCTGCTTGGTGACCTTGGAGCTGATCAGGCGCTTGGCGGTCTGGGCGCCGTCGGTCAGGGTCAGCTCGTAGGTCAACGTTCGCACCCCGGCGACACCCTGTTTGCGCACCTCCTTGGTGCCCTCGGCCATGTCCGGATCAGTGGTGGTGCGTGTCTTGAACGGGATCGCCCGCTTCTCCTGGACGGTGCGTTTCCGGACGGCAGGAGTGGGCGGCGCAGTTGTGGTGGGCGGGGCGGGGACCGTTGAGCTGGGGACGGTTGAGGTGGTGGGCGGGGCGGGGGTGGTGGAGTCGCGGGGCTGAGTGAGCGGCGCGATGTCGGCGGCCTCGTCCCGGTCGGTTGCCGGGGTCGCGGAGGGGATTGGGTCGAGGGCCGCTCCGATGGCGCCCACGCCGGTGACGCCGCCGCAGCAGAGGACGAGCGGGCCGGCGACGAGGACGGCGACACGCTGGAGCGGGCTGAGGCGGGCCCACAGCCGGCGCACGGAACCGCGGCGCGGGTGGGACGGCTGGTAGGTCACCTCGTCAGGGTGGCCCTGGGCGGGGCGGCGCGGCATCGCTTGATCGTCCACAGGCGACTCGTCCGGCGTGGGCCGAGTGGCTGGTTCGGATCAGCCGGGTGGCCTGATCGAGACTCGTCCTACGATGAGCGCATGGTTCGACGGCTCGGGTGGTTGCTGGTGGTTTCGCTTGTGGTGGGGGGCTGCGGGAACGAGGAGCAGCCGGATGCCGCGCCGTCGGGCGGTCCGGTGGTCACGCCGGCGGTCAGTTCGGTGGCGCCCAGCCCGACGGTCAGCGCCGGCCCGGCGCCGCAAGGGTTCAAGGCCCGGGACGTCGATGATCTCGGGAAGCTGTGTGGCATGCCGAAACGGCAGGCGGCGGGGGCGGCGGCGTTCGCGGGGCCGGGGCCGTACCCAACGGTGGTCTTCAGTAAGGACGCGGGCGAGAAGGCGTACTCGCGGGTCGGCCTGGAGCGGAAATATCAGCTGGCCTATCCCGAGGACGCGAGCCTGCTGGCCTGTGTCACCGGCAGCAAGGGCAAGCGGGTGGGGCGGTGCAGCTACCACGACGTGGCGACGGATGACACCTTCGTCACCACTGTGGACGGGCAGCGGTTCACGGTCGAGGTTTTCGCGCTGGCCACCGGCAAGCGGATCGCCCGGAAGACGTTGACGACGGCCGGCTCCTGCCCGAAGAGCCTGGTTCCGAAGGCTGGGGTCGATCAGACCAAACACGTCTACGCGACGTTGTCGTCCGAGCAGATCGAGGCGGTCGTGGGGCCCTACTACAAGGGCTGACGGGTCATGGTGACGTCGATCGGGTCCTCGGACTCGTAGCGGAAGCCGTGCCGTTCGTAGAGGCGGCGGGCGGGGCTGCCCTGGAGGACGATCAGGCTGACCGTTGCGTGGCGAGCGCGGGCGAGAATGGCGGAACCGAGGCCCTGACCCTGGTGTTGAGGGGCCAGGTAGAAGTGCTCCAGCCAGTGGCGGTCGGCGGCCGGGCGCAGGGTGATGGATCCGGCGAGAGCCGCGGCGATCTCGATGATCGAGGTGTGGCTGGGGGTGAACGCGTCGCGGAGGCGTTGGCGTACCCGGTGATCGTCGTAGCGGCCCAGGCGGGTCAGGTCGGCGCGCATCACCTCGGCGCGCAGGTCGGCCAGCGGCTCGATGTCGGCGGGCTCGGCGGGACGTAAGGACCAGGTCACGGGTGGGAGTGTGCCAGCCGGAGGGCGTTGAGCCGACGCCGGCGACCTCAATGAGGTTGCCGGGCGGACGCGGCTGTCACGGACTCGAGGCCCGGCGGCAGAATGGCCCGGTGATCTCCGCACCCGACGCCACCGGCCTGGTCGCGGGCTATCTGCTCGATCTCGCTCTGGGCGATCCGCGCCGGTGGCACCCGGTGGCCGGGTTCGGGCGGGCGGCCGGCCTCCTGGAGCGGAAGGTCTATGCGCCGCGGCGCCGTAACGGGGTGGTGTTCACGGCGGTGGCGGTCGGGGTTCCGGTGCTCGCCGGGGCGGGGCTGGCCGCGCTGACCCGGAGACAGCCGGTGGCGCGGGCCGTGCTGGTGGCCGCCGCGACCTGGACCGTGCTCGGCGGGCGGACGCTTCGCCGGGAAGCGACGACGATGAGCTCTCATCTGGCGAACGGCGATCTCGACGCCGCGCGGGGACGGCTCGGGCATCTCTGCGGGCGCGACCCGAGCGCGCTGGACGAGCGGGAGCTGGCCCGGGCCACGGTCGAGTCGGTGGCCGAGAACACCTCCGACGCCGTGGTCGCGCCGCTGTTCTGGGGTGCGGTCGCGGGGCTGCCGGGGCTGCTGGGCTACCGCGCGGCCAACACGCTTGATGCGATGGTCGGGCACCGGTCCGACCGGTACGCCCGGTTCGGCACCGCCTCGGCCCGGCTCGACGACGCGCTCAACCTGGTGCCCTCGCGGCTGACCGGGCTGCTCACCATCGCGTTCGCGCGGGACCGGAAAGAGGCTTTCCGGGTCTGGCGGCGGGACCGCGACGACCATCCTTCGCCCAACGCGGGGCAGTGCGAGGCGGCCATGGCGGGCGCTCTGGGCGTACGCCTGGGTGGGCGGAATGTCTATTTCGGTCGCAGCGAGACGCGGCCGTTCCTGGGCGACGGCCCCAAGCCGGGCCATCGGGACGTGGCGCGGGCGGCGCGGCTCTCGGCGGCGGCCGGTGGGGTGGCGGTCGGACTGGCGGCCGGGTTGCGGCTAGCTTTCAGGGGTGGACGGGGGAGGACTGCTGGTGGCCGGGACCACCTCGGACGCCGGGAAGAGCGTGGTCACGGCCGGCATCTGTAGGTGGCTGTGGCGCAACGGTGTGCGGGTGGCGCCGTTCAAGGCGCAGAACATGTCGAACAACTCGGTCGTGGTCGCCGGGCCGGACGGCCGGGGCGGCGAGATCGGCCGGGCCCAGGCGATGCAGGCGGCGGCCTGCGGGGTGGCCCCCGACCTGCGCTTCAACCCGGTTCTGCTCAAGCCGGGCAGCGACCGGTCGAGCCAGGTCGTGCTGCTCGGCGAGGCGGTCGACACGGTCACCGCGGGCAACTACCGGTCGATCAAGCCGAGGCTGGCCGAGGCCGCGTACGCCGCGCTGGCCGAGTTGCGCGCCGAGTACGACGCGGTGATCTGTGAGGGCGCCGGCAGCCCGGCCGAGATCAACCTTCGGGACGGCGACTTCGTCAACATGGGCCTGGCCACGGCCGCGGACCTGCCGGCGGTGGTGGTCGGCGACATCGACCGCGGCGGGGTGTTCGCCGCCCTGCACGGCACGGTCGCCCTGCTCAGCGAGGCCGACCAGGCGCGCGTCGCCGGCTTCGTGATCAACAAGTTCCGTGGCAGCCGGTCCATCCTGCGGCCCGGCCTCGACATGATCACCAAGGTGACGGGCCGGCCGGTGCTCGGCGTCCTGCCCTACGAGAGCGATGTTCAGGTCGATGGAGAGGATTCGCTGGCGTACGGGCGGCTCCTCGGCCGCCCCGGCCCGCCGCACGGCACCGAATGGCTGCGCGTCGCGGTGATCCGGCTGCCGCGCATCTCCAACGCCACCGACGCCGAGGCGATCGCCGCCGAACCGGGCGTGCGGGTGCGGATCACCACCGAACCCGCCGATCTGCTCGACGCCGACCTGGTCGTCCTGCCCGGCTCGAAGGCGACGGTCAGCGACCTGGCCTGGCTGCGCGCGACCGGCCTGGCCGACGCGGTGGTGAGCCACGCCGGACAGGGCAAACCGCTGCTCGGCATCTGCGGCGGCTTCCAGATGCTCGGCCGGGCCATCCACGACGACGTCGAATCCGGCCTGGGCACGGTGCCCGGCCTGGGCCTGCTCCCGGTCGAGGTCACTTTCGGCCGGCGAAAGACAGTTCGACAATCGCGGGGGTACGCCCGGCGCACGCCCGTGACCGGCTACGAGATCCGCCACGGGTACGTGTCCGGTGACGACGCCCCGCAGCCGTTCCTCACCTACGCCGACGGGCGGCCGGAAGGTGCCGTGGCGGCCACCGTCAGCGGCACCCACTGGCACGGCGCCTTCGAATCCGACGAGTTCCGCCGCCTCTTCCTCACCACGGCGGCCCGGCAGGCGGGCCGGACCGGCTGGCGACCGGCGCCGGGAACGAGCTTTCACGGCGTACGCGAAAAGGCCCTTGATCTTCTCGGCGACCTGATCGAAGAGCATCTGGACACCGCCGCCCTGTGGCGCCTGATCGAGAACGGCGCGCCGGCCGGGCTGCCCGTGCTGCCGCCCGGAGCGCCGTGACCAGCGAACGCTTCGCCGACCTGGCCGTCGCCGTGCATGCCGTGCTCCCGCGCCTGGGCCGGACCCGGCTGGTCGCCGTGGACGGACCGAGCGGCGCCGGCAAGACCTGGTTCGCCGACCGGCTGGGCCAGGCGACCGGCGCGCCCGTGGTGCACACCGACGACCTCCTGGACGGCTGGGACGACCAGTTCGCGTTCTGGCGCCGGCTGGAGGAATCAGTGTTATCCCCGATGCGCCGGGGGGTGGCCGCGGAATACCGTCGCTACGACTGGACGTGCGGACGCTTCGGCGACGAGGTCGTCCGGGTGGAAACCCCGGACGTGCTCATCGTGGAAGGCGTGTCGTCGGCGCGCGAGGTGATCCGGCCCGAGCTGAGCCTTGGCGTGTTCGTGAGCGCGCCGCCCGAGCTCTGCGTGGCCCGGGTCGTCGAGCGCGACGGGGGACACGACGTTGCGTTCGCGGCGTACCTTGGCCGGTGGCGGCGTGCCGAAGCTCGGCATTTCGCCGCCGACGGTACGGCCACACACGCCGACCTGCTGGTCGACGGTGCGGTGAACGGTGACGACGAGCGGTACGAACGACTCTGGCGAAGCTCGCCGGGGTAGGTGACGATCAGCCGCGGAGACCGTGGCGAGGGAAGCGGGTGGACGATGACGACCGAGGACGACAGCCGCCCAGCCCGGCGCCGGGTCACGCTCACCGGGATCAGCTCCCGGGCATGGGAGCACCCGGCCGACCGTGGCGCGCTGACCGCCCTGCGCGAGCTGCGCGGGTTCGACGACGTGGTGAAGGCGTTCTTCGGCATGTGGAACGAGCGGGCCTTCCGGCTCGCCTTCCTGGCCAACGCCATCCGCGTCGACCACCGGCAGTACCCGGCGGTCTACCAGCGCTTCACCGAGGCGGCGACCACGCTCGACGTGGCCGAGCTGCCTCAGCTCTACGTGTCGCAGGACCCGATGATCAACGGCCAGGCGATCGGCATCGACAAGCCGTTCATCGTGATCACCACGGGCGCGGTCGACAAGCTCGACGAGGACGAGCTGCGGGCGCTGCTGGGCCACGAGATCGGCCACGTACGCAGCGGTCACGCCGTCTACAAGACGATCATGATGATCCTGACCAAGTGGGCCGCCAACCTCTCGTGGCTCCCGATCGGGGCGATCGCGCTGCGGGCCATCATCGCGGCCATGTTCGAGTGGTGGCGCAAGGCCGAGCTCTCCGCCGACCGCGCCGGCCTGCTCGCCGGGCAAGACCCGTCCGCCTCGATCCGGCTGCTGATGAAGCTGGCCGGCGGCGGCGACCTGACCCAGATCGACACGGCGGCGTTCCTCGAGCAGGCGGCCGAGTACGAGAGCGGCGGCGACCTGCGCGACAGCTTCCTCAAGCTCGGCATGACCCTGTACTCCAGCCACCCGGTCCCGGTCGCCCGGGCCGCGGCGCTGCGCAAGTGGGTCGACTCGGGGGAGTACGCCGCGATCCTCGCCGGCGAGTACCCGCGCCGGGACGGCGACGGCAACGCCTCGGTCACCGACGACGTCAAGGCGGCGGCCAGCTCGTACCGGGAGACCTTCAAGGAGTCGCAGGACCCGCTGGTCGGGCTGCTGCGCAAGTTCGGCGACGGCGCGGCCGACCTGGCCGGCTCGGCCGCCCGCAGCGCCCGCACCTGGGGCCAGCCGCGGAGCGACCGGCCGGAGGGGGAGACCCCGCCCGCATAGGGCTGCGCCCGAAATTGGAAAGGTTCTAGAGTCGGGGCATGAGCCTCTCTGACGATCAACTGCGCGCCGCGGTCGGGCGCGAGATGCCCGGGGTGCGCGCCGACCTGGAGCGGCTGGTCCGCATCCCCAGCGTCGCGTTCCCCGGCTTCGATCACTCGCACGTGCAGCGCTCGGCCGAAGCGGTGGCCGAGCTGCTGCGCGGCTGCGGCCTCGACACGAAGATCGTCCGTGCGGGCGGCGGCCATCCGGCCGTGATCGGTCGCAAGCCGGCGCCGCCCGGCGCGCCGACCGTTCTGCTGTACGCCCACCACGACGTCCAGCCGGCCGGCGACCCCGAGCTGTGGACCGGGGAGCCGTTCGAGCCCGAGGAACGTGACGGCCGGCTCTACGGCCGGGGCGCCGCCGACGACAAGGCCGGCGTGATGGCCCACGTCGCGGCGTTGCGGGCGTTCGGCGACGACCTGCCGGTGGGCGTGACGGTCTTCGCCGAGGGCGAGGAGGAGTACGGCTCCGAGTCGCTCGACGCGATCCTCCGCGAATATCAGGACGAGCTGCGCTCCGACGTGATGGTGATCGCCGACTCCGGCAACTGGGACATCGGCGTACCCGGCCTGACCACCTCGCTCCGCGGCATGGTCAGCCTTTTCGCCGAGGTGAAGGTGCTGCGCAGCGCGGTGCACAGCGGCATGTTCGGCGGCCCCGTGCCGGACGCCCTGACCGTGCTGGCCCGGCTGATCGCCACCCTGCACGACGAGACCGGCGAAGTGGCGGTCGACGGGCTGGTCGGCCGCGAGGGCGCCACCATCGACTACCCCACCGACCGGTTCCGGAGCGAGGCCGGGATGCTCGACGGCGTCCAGCTCACCGGCACCGGCACGATCACCGACCGGATCTGGACCAAGCCGGCCATCGCGGTGCTCGGCATCGACGCGCCCGGCTCGGTCGAGGCGGCCAACGCGCTCCAGCCCTCGGCCCGAGCCAAGATCAGCGCGCGCCTGGCGCCCGGCGACGACCCGGTCAGCGCCTTCGCCGCCATCAAGTCCCACCTCGAGAAGCACGTCTCGTGGGGCGCCCACATCGAGGTGACCCTCGACGTCGACGGCGAGCCCTGCGTGATCGACGCGACCGGCCCGGCCTACGACGCGGCCCGCGCCGCCTTCCGCGACGCCTGGGACGGCACCGAGCCGGTGGACATGGGCGTCGGCGGCTCGATCCCGTTCATCGCCACCTTCCGCGACCTCTTCCCGGACGCGTCGATCCTGGTGACCGGCGTCGAGGACCCGCATGCGGCGGCCCACGCGCCGGACGAGAGCCTGCACCTCGGCGAGTTCCAGCGCGTCTGCCTGGCCGAGGCCTTGCTGCTCCGCAACCTGGGCCGCCAGTAGCCGGCGGCGTCCTTCGTCGCACCACCTGCTCTCCGCTACCTTGGCCGCTCTGGTCGCATCACCCATCCGGCCTTTCCATGCCCGGATGGGTGATCTGGGCTTGCTTGGGTGATCATCGCGGCACTAGTATTCGAACATGCGTTCGAATGAGTCGATCCTCCGTCTCCGTGCCGCGGTGAGTGCCCTCGTCGATGTCGACATCTCCGCCTGGGACGACACGTCCCTCAACGACCACCTGGCCGAACTCTCCTCGGCCCTCTGCGAGGTCGACGCCGAGCTGAGCCGGGTCGCCGACGCGATCCGAGCGCGTGGGTTCCGGGTGGTCGAGCCGATAGCGGCATGAGCGCCGGCCCGTGAACAGGTGCCGCCGCCTGCTCCGCTCCGGCCGCCACTTCTTCGTTCCCGACCGGTTTTCTGACCCCGATTGAGACCGCCCGGCCGTTGTCCCCGGCCGGGTTTGGCGGGGCCGCGTGTCCCCGCGGCTTCCGCCTCATGGGTGGCCGGCCCGTCCACCTGCCCACGAGCGGACCGGCCACCCACCCCGAACGCCCGCGAGCCGTTGTCCTTTCCGGCTCCGGGCCCGACCCGGATCGTCCGGGCCTTCGATCCGGGCCGAACGCGGTCCGGTCCCGGCCACTCAACGGGGGAGTGCGCCGGGACCGGCCCGCGCCCCAGTGGTCTTCGAGCCGAGGGCGGCTTTATGGGCCTCGTTCGCCGCCATAGTGTGCGAGAATCGCACACTATGGCAGACATCGACGCGCGGACCTTGGGGGAGCGCATCCGAGATGCCCGTAAGCGAGTGGATCTGAGCCAGGACGACCTCGGGAAAGCCGTGGGCCTCGAGCGCACTGTCGTCAACAAGGTCGAGTCGGGTGGTCGCAAGGTCACCGCACTCGAACTGTCCGACATCGCTGCCGCGATCGGCGTACGTATGTCCACCTTCTTCGAAGAGCCCGTCCCGGCGCTTGTCGCGCATCGATCCAGCCAGGGCCTTGATACCACGGACTCTAAGATTGACGCCCTCTTGGCCGAGTTCGCCGGCGAGGTCGAGTTCGTCGCCTCACTCGGTGTCGACGAACTGGGACTCGATGCCGCTGCCGCAGTCGCGCAGGCAGGCATAACACGACCGACGACCACCACAGAGGCTGAGGCGCTTGCTGGGAGAGCGCGTGAATTGATGGACCTTACGCCCGAGGAGCCGATTCGCCGGCTCTCGGAAAGCGTTGCCGGAGTGGGGCTGCTGGCTTTCTCCCGCGATCTTGGCAAGGACACCGCCGATGCCGGCACGATCCTGTTGCGTCGTGGCGGTGTGAGCCTGGTGAACAGCCACATGAAAGTCGGCCGTAGGCGGCTCGCATTGGGGCACGAGCTCGGCCACTACCTGATCGCGGACGACTACACCGTCGACTGGCGAGTGGCTGATCACTCTGATCAGGTCGTCCCCATGGAGTCGCGCCTCGATCGTTTCGCGCGCGCCTTGCTCTTGCCGCGGACGGCCGTCGAACGGAAGTGGAGCGAGAAGGTTTCCGACTCAGGGGTGCGCGGTGCAGCTATTCGGATGGCCAGCGAATTCCGGGTTGACATGGCCACGCTTGCGACTCGGCTGAAGGAGTTGGGGCTGGCCGACGGCGGCACAGCCAACTCAGTGCGTGAATACCGCACCACGAAAGCCGACATCGTTGAAATGAATCTGAACGTCTCCCTCGAGAGCTTGGGAGGAACGACGGTTCCCCGGCCGTTCACTCTGGCCGTACTCCGGCTGGTGCGGGACGAGCGGATCAGCCGGGAGCGTGCACTGGACCTGCTCCAGGGAACCTTCGACGAGGTGGACCTGCCGGAGATCCGCGACCGGCGACCCGATGAGATCTGGAAGTTCGTTTCGTGACGGTGCCCGAACAGGCTTTGGTGTTCGACACGGGTCCCATGCGACATTTCGCGATTCAGGGTTGGCTCGGAGTCTTGCGCTTTCTCGCCGGAGAGCGCCCGGTGTATATACCGGACAGCGTCGAACGCGAGCTCGACCAGGCTATCGAACATGTTTCCGCGGCCCGCGCCGTGCTCGATGCTGGCTGGATCCAGGTCTACCGGTCGACGAGTAGTGACTTCCTCAAGGCGTTTGCCCGCTACGCCGATCGGCTCGTGGCCGACGGAAAGAATGTGGGCGAATGCGGGGTGCTGGCCATGGGGCAGATCTTCAAGTGTGAGGTGGTGATCGATGACGCGACACCACGCAGCGTCGCAGAAGAAGATGGTATTGGTCACGGCCACCGTTCCCTTGCTCTGCGATGCGATCCGTGCGAGGAAACTAACAACCGTGATGGTTGAAGCGCTGGCTGACGACCTCCTGGAGAGTGAGTACTTCCTGCCCTTTGGCCGCGGTGGTTTTCGGCAACACGTGATGGAGAACGGCCTTCTGGACTACGACGAGCTCTGAACCACGTTCCTTTCGACCTGCGCCGTCGGCCCGAAGCCTGCGGCTGAGAGCGTCTCGGCGGTCGTCCATGTCGCGAAAATGTCGTAGGGAGCTGCCAGGATGACCTGGTGCTTTTCGTGGATGTGGCGGCTACGTCGGCGGCGGTGAGTGCGACCTCGGGGCGTAAGGCCAAGGTTGAGTTGCTTGCCGAGGCGCTTCGGCGGATGGGGCCGGACGAGCTGGCGGCCGGGTCGGCCTACCTGGCCGGGGAGTTGCGCCAGCGGCAGACCGGCGTGGGTTATGCGAGTTTGCGTGACCGGCCGCCGCCCGCTGAGGCGGCCACGCTCACCGTGGCCGCGGTTGATGCGGCGATCGCTGAGATCTCGGTGGTCGGCGGGGCCGGGTCGCAGGCTCGGCGGCGGGAGTTGCTGGGGGCGCTGTTCGGTGCGGCCACGGCCGATGAGCAGCGGCTGCTGGTCGGGTTGTTCGGTGGGGAGTTGCGGCAGGGCGCGCAGGCCGGGTTGCTGGCCGATGCGATCGCCAAGGCCGCGGCGGTGCCGCTCACGGCCGTACGCCGCGCATTGCTTCTGTCGGGAGACCTCAAGCAGGTCGCGGTGGCGGCGCTCGGTGGGGGTGCGGCGGCGTTGGGCGAGTTCAGCTTGCGGGTGGGTACGCCGCTGACGCCGATGTTGGCCCAGAGTGCGCCCGATGTGGCCGCCGCGCTGATCGCGACCGGGGTGCCGGCGACCGTCGACGTGAAGCTGGACGGGATCCGGATCCAGGTGCATCGCTCGGGTGATGAGGTGGCCGTCTTCACGCGGAGCCTCGACAACATCACCTCGCGGCTGCCCGATGTGGTGGCGGCGGTGCGGGCGTTGCCGGCGCGCGAGATCGTGCTCGACGGTGAGGCGATGGCGCTGGATGCGAGTGGGCGGCCGCGGCCGTTCCAGGAGACGTCGAGTCAGGCCGCCACCCGGGGCGCGAAGGGTGAGAGGCCGGCCGGGGCGGTGCTGACGCCGTGGTTCTTCGACCTGCTGCATGTCGACGGCGCCGATCTGCTCGACGAGCCGGGGCGGGTGCGCTGGGCGGCGCTCGCCGACGCGGTTCCTCGGGAGTTGATCGTGGGCCGCCGGGTGGTCGAGACCGAGGAGCAGGCGGCCGAGGCGTTCGCGGCGGCGCTGGCGGCCGGTCAGGAGGGTGTGGTCGTCAAGGCGCAGGAGGCGCCGTACGACGTGGGGCGGCGCGGGTCGGCCTGGGTCAAGGTGAAGCCGCGGCACACGCTCGACCTGGTGGTGCTGGCCGTCGAGTGGGGACACGGGCGGCGCAAGGGGTGGCTGTCCAACCTGCATCTGGGCGCGCGCGACCCGCGTACCGGCGGATTCGTGATGCTGGGCAAGACCTTCAAGGGGCTGACCGACGAGTTGCTGCGCTGGCAGACGCAGCGCTTCCAGGAGCTGGCGACCGGTGACAACGGCTGGGTCGTCACGGTGCGGCCCGAGCAGGTGGTGGAGATCGCCTTTGACGGGGTGCAGACGTCGCCGCGCTATCCGGGTGGGGTGGCTTTGCGGTTCGCGCGGGTGCTGCGCTATCGCGACGACAAGAAGGCGGAGGCGGCCGACACGATCGACATGGTCAAGGCCATCGGCATGCCACCGGCCTGATCGCTCGGCGGGCCGGTTCGGCGGTCCGGGCGGTCCCGGGTTGGATCAGATGGCGGCCCGGGTGGTCGCGGGTGGATCAGATGGCGGCCAGGGAGCGGACGTAGTTGACCTGGTGGTGGATGGCGGCCACCTGGGACTGGTCGGTGACCGGGATGCGGGCCACGTACTGGCGGGTGCCGTTGGTGACGGTCACCTGGACCGTGCCGCGGGCGATCGTCTCCTTGACCAGCAGGAAGAGCAGGCTGAAGACGGTCAGCACGCAGAAACCGGCGACCGCGCAGATGATCGCCCACTGGGGGATGCGCTGTTCGTGGTGCCAGTAGTCGTGGACCTGCCAGTTCGAGCCGGCCAGGGGGATGTCTCCGGCCGGAGTGTGGATCACGGTCGAGGTGACGCGCATCTCTCCGACGTGGACGATGACCGGGCCGGGCGGGAGCAGGTCGGCCGGGGTTTGATAGGGCTGCACCGGCTGTTGCGGATAGGCGCCGGCGGCCGACTGGCCGGTGATCGGCGCGGTGGGCGCAGCGGGATACCCCGACGTGGACGCACTGGGGTAACCGGAAGCCGGCGCGGCGGGATAGCCCGATGTGGGATAACCCGATGTCGGCGCGGCGGGATAGCCCGAAGAGGGCGCACCGGGCTGACCGGACACCGGCGGAGCGAGTGGATCCGGCTGGCTGGAGACCGGATGCTGCGGCGCCGGGGCGTTCGGCGGCGGCGGCGGTGGTGTCTGCTCGCCCCAGGGATCGCTCGGTGCGGAGGTCACTCCTGAAGACTACCCAGCGCACACCAGCCAACGCAGTCCCCACTCAGGAAGGACGCGGCAGGTGAGAACGTCACTCGGGCCGACGCGCCGCGGGCACCACGGCCGCCGCCGAGCCATCGGAAGCGGTCCGATCGGAGGCGGCCCGGTCGGCCTCGGAGACCCGGTCGCGCGCGGCGCCAGGCGTGTCGCCGTGTGCCTCCTTGCGGGCCTGCCAGGCGAAGGCCAGCAACGCCATCAAGGCGAACAACCACCACTGGACCGTGTAGCCGCCGTTCTGCCACGCGTCCTCGTGGTCGATCGGGATCGCGGTGAAACCGGGCTCGGGTGACGACGCGAGGAGGTAGGCGCCGTACAGCGGGTACGGCATCTCGGCCGCCAGGCGGGGCAGGGACACGCGGCGGGTGTCGAGCCGGCCGTCGCGGTGGCCGATCGGGGCCGGCTTGCTCTCCGAGCGGTGCACCTGGCCGACCACCGTGACCGTGCCGGCGGGGGCCGGGGGCGCCACGGGCGCGGCGACCGCCCCGCCCGACGCGGGCGGCACCCAGCCGCGGTCGATCAGCACGGCGGTGCCGTCGGCGAGGACCAGGGGGGTGAGGATCTCGAAGCCGACACTGCCGTCGACCGTACGGCCGCGGGCTTGAACCTCGTGGGCGGGATCGTAACGCCCGGTGACCGTGACCTTGGTCCAGGCGAGCGCCTCGCCGGGGTTGGGGCCGGTCTTGCCGGGGGCACCCGGACGGGTGAGAACCGATGTGAGCGGAACCGGTGAGCCGGTCGCCGCCGCGTCGATGCGGTCGTTGATCGCGCTGCGTTCGTGGTACCGGTGCAGCTGCCAGTTGCCGAGGAACACCATGACCACCGACGCGGTCACGGCGAGCGCCGCGGCGGCCAGCCAGCGCGGCGTCAGCAGGAACCGATACACCCTTGCGAGGCTACCGGGCACCCCAAGATCGCAGCGCGGGGGAGCGGTCCGGGTAGGGTGCGAGATCCGCACCGGAGACCGGAAGGGGGAACTGGCAGTGACCGCTCAGCCGCGACTCGTCGTGAGCGCGCCCGCCTCGGGGCATGGCAAGACCGCGATCGCCGTCGGCCTCCTCGCCGCGTACGCCGCCCGCGGGGTGCCCGCCGCCGGGTTCAAGGTCGGTCCGGATCACACCGATGCCGCGTACCTGGGCATGGCCGCCGGACGCCCGGGCCGCAACCTCGACCCCCGCCTGGTCGGCGCCTCCCACATCGCGCCGCTGTTCGCGCATGGCGCGGCCGGCTCGCGGATCTCGGTGATCGAGGGCGCGATGGGCCTGTTCGACAGCTTGACGGGGCAGCCCGAGATCGACGGCACGGCCGCGGTGGCCGCCGCCCTGCGCGCCCCGGTCGTGCTGGTCATCGACGTGGCGGCGATGGGTCACTCGGTGGCGGCGCTGGTGCACGGCTTCCGGATGTTCGACGAGATGGTGCATCTGGGCGGGGTGATCCTCAACCGGGTCGCGTCGTCCCGCCACGAGCAGCTGCTGGGCAGCGCCCTGGATGATCTCGGCATGCCGGTGCTGGGCGCGCTCCGGCGCGGCGACCTGCCCAACGTTCTGCCTGGCCGGGCCCAGGGTGTGGTGCCGGCCATGCATCGGACGGCCGACGCCTCGCGGGCCATCCAGCTGCTCGGTGAGGCGGTCGGCCGCGGCGTCGACCTCGACCGCATGCTGGCGCTGGCGTCGACCGCGCCCGCGCTGCCCGGTCCGGTGTGGTCGCCGGCCGAGGCGGTCGTGGCGCCCACGCCGGGCGGTCCGCGTCCGGTGATCGCGCTGGCCGGTGGCCCGGGCGCGACGTTCTCCTACGCCGAGACCGCGGAGTTGCTGGTCGCGGCGGGTGCGGAGGTCGCGGTGGTCGATCCGTTGCGCGATGAGAAACTTCCGGCGGGGGTACGCGGACTCGTTGTCGGCGCCGGCCTTCCTGAGTCGTACGCCGGTGAGCTGTCGGCCAACCGCCGCCTCGCCGCCGAGGTCGCCCAGCGCGCCGCCGACGGCATGCCCGTGATGGCCGAGGGCGCCGGCCTGACCTGGCTGGTCCGCGACCTGGACGGCCTGCCGATGTGCGGCGTGCTCGACGCCGGCGCCCGCACCGGCGACCAGGTGGTGGCCGGCTACCGCGAGGCGACCGCGCCCGCCACCTCGCCGCTGGCCCCGGTCGGCGCCCGGATCACCGGTTACAAGCAGGTCCGGGCGATCGTCACGCCGCGCGCCGGCGAGCAGCCGGCCTGGATCTGGTCGGGCACGCCGGAGGGGTTCGTCTGGCGCCAGGTGCATGCGTCCCAGCTGGGCATCCACTGGGCCGGCGCGCCCGAGATCGCCCGCCGCATCGTGCTGGCCGCGGCCCCGCGTCCCAAGATCACGAGCCAGCCGATCGAGCGGAAACCGGGACCGAGGGAGGAGAAGACGGCGGAGCTGACCGTCCGGCCGGCCATCGAGGCCGAGGCCGACACAGCGGATGTCGTGACACGTCCGTAACCTGAACAGAAGCCCTCCACACGTAAGAGAAGGAGGCGGACGCGTGGCCGACCAAGTTCCCCTGGACTTCGACCCCCCGGTGCGACGGCTCCGGGCCCTGCTGCTCGGCGTCGCCGACGAGGACCTGACCGCACCGACCCCCTGCCCCGACTGGACGGTCGGCGACCTGCTGCACCACATCATGGGACTGTCGTACGCGTTCACCGCCGCCGCGCGGAAGGCGACCGACGTGCCCGGCACCGACGGCCCGCCACCGGAGCCTTCCGCCGCCGACCTGCCACCACACTGGCGCAGCCGGATGCCGGTCCTGCTCGAGGAACTGGCCACGGCCTGGAAGGATCCGGCCGCCTGGACCGGCACCGCGATGGCCGGAGGCGTCACCCTGCCGGGGGCCGAGATGGGCCTGGTCGCGATGGACGAGGTCGTCACGCACAGCTGGGACCTGGCCCAGGCGACCGGTCAGGAGATGGCCGCCGACCCGCGGATCCTGGAGGCGTTGCTGGAGTTCCTGTCGCGCGGCCCGGACGAGGGCGTGCCCGGCATGTTCGGCCCGGCCGTCACGACGGACGACGAGGCCTCGCTGCTCGACCAGGTGGTGGCCCGGGCCGGCCGCGACCCGCTCTGGCAGCAGACCGGCCGTCGCCGCCGCCCGGGCTTCACCGCGCAGCGGCAGGGCGACGACTCCCCGACGAGAACGGCGGCGAGCTAGCGACCCCGGTTCCGGCGGTTCGAGCCGTTCGACCCGTCGGAGTCGTCGGAATCGCGGGAGCCGTTGCGGCGATCGTTGCCGGAGCCCGAGCGGCCGCTGCCCACCAGCTTCCCGGACGGCGCGGCGAACTTCGCCTTCGGCTGGCCCTTGAGCGCTTCCTTGAGCGTCTCGGCCACGGTGAACTTCGAGATCGTGCCGCGGCCGCTGCCGACCACGTTGTCGGGGTTGTCCGGGTCGGCGACGAACCCGGCCGCCGCCAGCTGGGGCGTGAACCCGCAGAACCAGGCCGTCTTGTTGCTGTCGGTGGTGCCGCTCTTGCCGGCCACCGGCCGCTGCATGGTCGCGTGCACCATCGGCGAGGTCTCCCAGCCGCCGCACTCGCCCTTGGCCGCGCCGTAGCCGGTGACGCACCGGGCGGCGTCGGTCGCGGCCAGCGCCACCTCGCGCTTGACGGCCTGGTGGCAGCGCGGCTTGGCGACCTCGACACCCTTGTATCTGGCCTGCTTGCCGTCCATCCCGGCGATCGAGCGGACCGGCAGCGGCTCGCAGTACTTGCCCTGCGCGGCGAGTGTGGCGAAGACGTTGGCCATCTCGACCGGGGTGGCGTCGCTGACCCCGAGGGTGAAGGCGCCCCAGCCGTCGGCGCGGTCGGGCGTGGCCATCGTCCGGTCGATGTCCGTACGCCACTTGAGCCCGAGCCGCTCGGCCATCCGCACCGCCTTCTCCGAGCCGACCTTCTGCTCGAGCCAGACGAAGTACGTGTTCACCGACTTGCCGAAGCCGCTCCACATGGTCTGCCGGCCGCTCATCGACTTGCTGGAGTTCTTCGGGCACCAGTGCTTGCCGCAGGCCGACGGGCCGGGCGAGGTGAAGTACTTGGACCGGAACTGCTGGGGCGCGTTGAACGACGTGGACAGGGGCAGGCCCTTCTCCAGGGCGGCGAGCATGGTGAAGATCTTGAACGTCGACCCGGCCTGGTAGCCGGCCATGTCGCCGCCGCCGAGCAGCGGGTTGACCGTGTTCGGGTAGTTGCCCTTCAGGCCGTCCTTGCGTTTGGCCCGGTCGGTGTGCCGGCCGTTGCCGCTCTGGTCCAGCGAGTACGTGCGGTTCACGGCCATCGCCTTGATCTGCCCGGTGCCGGGCTGGATCAGGACCTCGCCGTGCGCGTACTTGCTCTTGCGTTCCTCCTTGTCGAGCACGTTCTTCATGGCGGACTTCTGGATCCGCGCGTCCAGGGTCGTGACCACCTTGTAGCCGCCGCGGCGCAGCGACTCCTCGCGCTCGGCCGGGTCGACGCCGAAGGCCGGCTGCTCCAGCCACCAGCTGCGGAAGTAGTCGCAGAAGAAGCCCCAGTCGTTGTGCTTGGCCGAGACCGACACGCAGTCGTTGGGCGGCGAGCTGAGCTTCAGGACGATCTTGGCCTTCTTCGCGGCGGTGGCCTGGTCGGTGGTGATCACGCCCATCTTGAGCATCTGGTCGATCACGTAGTTGCGCCGTTCAGTGGCCGCACGCTGGTCGTGGACCGCCGGGTCGTACGCCGAGGGCGCCTTGACCAGGCCGGCCAGCAGCGCCGCCTCGGTGAGCGTGAGCTTGCCCGGCGACTTGGAGAAGAACACCTGAGAGGCGGCATAGACCCCGTACGCGCGGTGCCCGAAGTAGGCCGAGTTGAGGTAGCGCTCGAGGATCTCCTGCTTGCTGTGGCGCTTCTCCACCTCGATGGCCAGCCGCATCTCGCGCAGCTTGCGGGCGGTGGTCTGCTCGGTGGCCTCGAGCGCTTCCTTCGGGGTCTTCGCGCCGTCCCGCAGGGCCATCCGCACGTACTGCATGGTCAGCGTGGACGCGCCCTGGGAGACGCCACCGGCCTGCTGGTTGGCGACGAACGCGCGGGCCACGCCCTTGGGGTCGACCCCGTGGTGCTCGTAGAAGCGGGTGTCCTCGGAAGCCACGATCGCCTGGGTGATGTACGGCGACATGTCGGCCAGCTCGGTCGGCTTGCGGTGCTCCTCGTAGAAGGTGGTCAGCAGGGTCTTGCCGTCGTTGGCGTACACGTAGGTGGTCTGCGCCGACGGGACGACCGACAGCTCCTCGGGCAGGCTCTGCAGCGCGTCCGAACCGGCCTTGATCCCGAAGCCGGCCATCGCGGCCAGGGGGTAGGCGAGACCTGCGACGACGACCCCGGCGATGAGTCCCGCGCGGATGAGGGGGGCGATCCGGCCGGCTGCGGAGAGGGGTCGATTCGTCACTCTTCGACGGTATGGCAATAAGCCTCACATACGCATCAAACGGCTGAAGTGAGAGCGACATCCCGGTTCCGTCATGCTGATCCCATGACGTACGACCTGGGCCATCACGGTGACAGCGAGGTCGGCGCCGGCCTGATCGACCTGGCCGTGAATGTCCGCCGGGCGCCGATGCCACGGTGGCTCGCCGATCCCGTCGCGGCCTCGCTGACCGGGCTGGCGGCGTACCCGGACCAGGGCGAAGCGATCGAGGCGGTCGCGGCCCGGCACCGCCGTGACCGGGGCGAGGTCCTGCTCACCGCGGGCGCGGCCCAGGCCTTCGTGGTCATCGCGCAGGCGTTGCGCGGCGCACGCCGGCCGGTCGTGGTGCATCCCCAGTTCACTGAGCCCGAGGCGGCGCTGCGAGCCGCCGGGCACGAGGTCGAGCGGGTGCTGCTGACCGAGGCCGGCGGCTTCCGGCTGGACGCGCGGCGGGTGCCCGAGGACAGCGACCTGGTGATCGTCGGCAACCCGACCAACCCGACCTCGGTGCTGCACCCGGCGGCCGAGATCGCGAAGCTGGCCCGGCCCGGCCGGGTGCTGGTGGTGGACGAGGCGTTCGCCGACACGACCTTCCGGCCGGGCGTCGCGGGGGAGCCGGAGTCGCTGGCCGAGCGCCGCGACCTGCCCGGCCTGGTCGTGCTGCGCAGCCTGACCAAGACCTGGGCGCTGGCCGGCCTGCGTATCGGCTACGCGCTCGCGGCCCCAGAGCTGATCATGAGGTTGCGGCCGCACCTCCCGCTCTGGCCGGTGTCGACACCCGCCCTCGCCGCCGCCACCGTCATCGCCAGTGACCGCGCCGTCGCCACCGAGCGTGCGATCGCCGAGGAACTGGCTGCGGAGCGTGCGCACCTGGTCGAGGCGCTGAGCAATGTGCCGGGTATCACGATCGCCGGCGAACCGGCCGCCGCATTCGTCGCGATCCGACTCGCCGGTGCTGACAAGATCCGTCTTGAGCTGCGCGAACGCGGCTGGGCGGTGCGCCGCGGTGACACCTTCCCGGGCCTGGGTCCCGATTGGCTCCGAATGGCGGTGCGCGACACTTCCACCACGGACGCGTTCATCGAGGCGCTGAACGACGCGATCAAGACGGGCGCGGCGAGGTGAGCCGCGGTGAGGAAAGCCGCGGTGAGGCAGCCGCAGAAGAGGGAGCCGCAGTGAGCCTGGAGAGCACCGTCGCCGCCATCCGCCCGGCGGACGAGGCGGCCATGGCCGCGGCCCGGGACCGCCAGGCCCGGCTGACCAAGCCGGCCGGGTCGCTGGGCCTGCTGGAAGACCTGTCGGTCCGCCTGGCCGGCCTGGCCGGCGAGTGCCCGCCGCCGCTGCCCGAGCCGGCCACGGTGGCCATCTTCGCGGGCGACCATGGCGTACACGCGCGGGGTGTCTCGCCCTGGCCGCAGGAGGTCACCGCCCAGATGGTGGCCAACTTCGTGGCCGGCGGCGCCGTGGTCAACGCCTTCGCCCGGCAGAACGGCGCCGACGTGCTGGTCGTCGACGTCGGCGTGGCCATCCAGCTGCACGGCGGCCGCAACCTGCTCGACGTGAACATCCGGCGCGGCACCCGCGATCTGACCGCCGAGCCCGCGATGACCGCCGCCGAGACCCGGCAGGCCGTCGAGACCGGCATCTCGGTCGCCCACGCGCTGACCGACGGCGGCGCCCGCTGCCTGCTCACCGGCGACATGGGCATCGGCAACACCACCCCGGCGGCCGCGCTGATCGCCGCGTTCACCGGCCGCCCGGCCGCCGACGTGACCGGTCGCGGCACCGGGATCGACGACGAGACATACGCCCGGAAGGTCGGTGTGATCGCCGCCGCCCTGACCCGGCACGGCCCCGACCCGGCCGACCCGCTCGGCGTGCTGGCCGCGGTCGGTGGCCTGGAACACGCCGCGCTGACCGGGTTCCTGCTCGGCGCGGCCGAGCGCCGGGTCCCGGTGATCGTCGACGGCGTGATCGCCGCGTCGGCCGCCCTGGCCGCCGCCGCCCTCGCCCCGGACGCCGTCGCCGCGATGGTCGCCGGCCACCTGTCCGTCGAGCCCGGCGCCGCCGTCGCGCTCCGCCACCTCGGTCTGACCCCGCTGCTCGACCTGGGAATGCGCCTCGGTGAGGGCACCGGCGCCCTGCTCGCGCTGCCGATCGTGGCGAGCGCGGTGCGGGTTCTGCACGACGTCGCCACCTTCGACTCGGCCGGGGTTTCGGAGAAGTGAACAACCTGTACCCCATGGCCCTGCGCCTCGACGGCCGTCGTGTGCTCGTCGTCGGCGGCGGCGCGGTGGCCACCCGCCGGATGCCCGCCCTGCTCGCGGCCGGCGCCGTCGTCGAGGTGGTCTCGCCCGAGCTGACCCCGGCGCTGCGTGCGCTGGCCGACCAGGGCCGCCTGAGCTGGAACGAACGTACTTTCGCTCCCGAGGACGTCCGCGGGGCCTGGCTGGTGCAGGTGGCGGTCGACGATCCGGTGGCGGCGGCAGCGGTCAGCGCGGCCGCCGAGGAAGAGCAGATCTTCTGCGTACGCGCGGACGACCGCGACGCGGCGACGGCCTGGACCCCGGCCGTGACCCGGCACGGCGAGATCACCGTGGCGGTGACCGACAGCGGCGACCGGCGCCGCGCGATCGGCGTCCGTGACTCGGTGGCGACCGCGCTGGAGTCGGCGACCGCGACCGAGCCGATGCCGGCCGGCGTGGCCCTGGTCGGCTCCGGCCCCGGCGACCCCGAGCTGATCACCGTGCTGGGCCGGCGCCTGCTGGCCGCGGCCGACGTGGTGGTGGCCGACCGGCTGGTGCCCGGCCCGCTGCTGGCCGACCTGCGCCCGGACGCCGAGTTCGTGGACGCGGCCAAGATCCCGTACGGGCCGTCGGCGGCGCAGGAGGAGATCAACCGGATCCTGGTCGACCGGGCCAAGGCCGGGAAGTTCGTGGTGCGGCTCAAGGGCGGTGACCCGTACGTCTTCGGGCGCGGCGGCGAGGAGGCGATCGCCTGTGCCGAGGCGGGCGTCCCGGTGCGCGTGGTGCCCGGCGTGACCAGCGCGGTGGCGGCGCCCGCGCTGGCCGGCATCCCGGTCACCCAGCGCGGGGTGGCGCACGAGTTCACCGTGGTCTCCGGGCACGTGCCGCCGGACAGCCCGGCGTCGCTGGTGGACTGGGCGGCGCTGGCCCGGATGCGCGGGACGGTGGTCGTACTCATGGGCCTGAAGAACCTGCCCTTGATCGTCGAGGCGCTGATCAAGCACGGCCGGGCGGCGGCGACCCCGGCCGCGGTGGTGCAGGAGGGGTCGACCGAGGCGCAGCGCAGCCTGCGTGGCACCCTCGGATCGATCGCGACCCAGGTGGTCGACGCCGGCATCCGGCCACCGGCGGTCGTGGTGATCGGAGAAGTCGCCGCGATCGTGGCGTGATTCCTGTGACTGAGGGGTAACTCACTGAAATGGAGCCCAGACCACAGATGACGGTGACGGGCGTTGTCCTCGACGCTCCGGACGCCAACGAGTTAGCGGCCTTCTACCAGCGCCTGCTGGGCTGGTCGGTGATCCAGGAGGATCCCGGCTGGGTCCGGCTGGCCGCTCCGGCCGGTGGCGCCGGCCTCTCGTTCCAGACCGAGACCCGGTACGTACGCCCGGTCTGGCCGGCCCAGGCCGACGACCCCCAGATGAGCGTGCACCTCGACATCCAGGTGGACGACCTGGACGAGGCCGGGGCCCACGCCGAGAAGGCGGGCGCGACCAAGGCCGACTTCCAGCCGCAGGAAGACGTCCGGGTCTACCTCGACCCGGACGGCCATCCCTTCTGCCTGTATCTCTAGCTGTTCCCCCGGGACAGGTCGGCCGCGATGTCCAGCTCTTCCAGGAAGTTCTTGGCCCACGCGGCCACATCGTGAGTGCGTAGGTGGCGCTGCATGGTCCGCATCCGGCGCTTCTGCTCGGTCGGCTCGGCGGCCACCGCGCGCAGCAGCGCGTCCTTCACGCCGTCCGGGTCGTGCGGGTTGCACAGGAAGGCCTGCCGCATCTCGGTCGCGGCCCCGGCGAACTCGCTGAGCACCAGCGCGCCACCGCGGTCGGCCCGGGAGGCGACGTATTCCTTGGCCACCAGGTTCATGCCGTCTCGCAGCGGCGTGACCATCATGATGTCGGCGGCCGCGTAGAGCGCCGCCAGCTCGGCCTTGGGCATCGACTGGTGCAGGTAGTGCACCGCGGGCACGCCGACCCGGCCGAACTCGCCGTTGATCCGGCCGACCTCGCGCTCCACCCGTACTCGAAGGGTCTGGTAATGCTCGACCCGCTCGCGGCTGGGCGTGGCCACCTGCACCATCACCGCATCGCCGACCTTGAGCTTGCCGTCCGCGAGCAGTTCCCGGAACGCCTTGAGGCGCAGCTCGATGCCCTTGGTGTAGTCGAGCCGGTCGACCCCCAGGATGATCGTCTCGGGGTCGCCCAGCTCGCCCCGGATCTCCTTGGCCCGGGCCTGCACCTTGGGGTCGGCGGCGAGCCGTTCCATGTCCTGGGTGTCGATGCTGATCGGGAAGGCGCCGGCCTTCACCTTGCGTCCGTCGACCTGGATCGACTGGCCCTCGTAGCGCAGGCCGAGCAGGTGCCGGGCCAGCCGCACGAAGTTCTGCGCGGCCAGCCGCTGCTGGAAGCCGACCAGGTCGGCGCCGAGCAGGCCGCGCAGCACCTCGGCGCGGAACGGCATCTGCATGAACAGCTCGATCGGCGGGAACGGGATGTGCAGGAAGAAGCCGATCCGGAGGTCGGGCCGCAGCTCGCGGAGCATGGCCGGCACCAGTTGGAGCTGGTAGTCCTGCACCCAGACGGTGGCGCCCTCGGCCGCCACCTCGGCCGCGGCCTCGGCGAACCGCTGGTTGACCACGCGGTAGGTCTCGCGCCACCGGCGCTTGTAGACCGGCGTCTCGACGGCGTCGTGGTAGAGCGGCCAGATGGTGGCGTTGGACTGGCCCTCGTAGTAGCGCTCCAGTTCCGCGTTGCTCAGCGGCACCGGGTGGATCCGGATGCCCTCGAGCTCGAACGGCTCGGGCGCGTCACCGTCGCCGCCGGCCCAGCCGATCCAGGTGCCGCGGTGTTCGGTGAGGACGGGGTGCAGCGCGGTGACCAGACCACCGGGACTGGGCCGCCACTGCCGCTCGCCGTCATCGGTGATCACCTCGTCGACGGGCAGGCGGTTGGCGACAACGACGAAGGAACTTCGTTCGGCCACGCTGGTGCACCTCCGGGTCGTAGCTAGTTCCCACCGGAGAGCCTACTGTGCGTAGCTGAATGCGGGGTCCCCGCTTGTGGCGTCCGGGTGGCATTCTGTTCCGGTGAGCTCGTCCGATGATCTTCCCCCGCCGCGGCGGCCACTGTTCTTCCCTGTGGTCATTGCCACGACGTTTCTCTGCATCATCGGCATCTCGGTCGGCATTCTCCTCGCCAACGAGCGCGACCGCCGCGAGGCGTTGAATCAGGGGAACAACAACACCCCGAGCGTCGTCGGCTCCCCACCGACCGAAGCGCCGCCCGAGGAGCCGAGCCCAGCGCCGTCCCTCGACGGTGAGCCCTGCCGCGAGGAGACGCTCGCCGCGGCCGCGAAGGCTGGATACCCCGGACCGCTGGCGATAGTCCTGCACCTGCGGACCAGAACCTCCGACGTCTACATCTGCCGGGACGCCTCGGACCGGTACTTCTACCACGCCAACAACGGCGGCAACGACGAGTGGATCGAGGGGGAGACCGCGCTCTTCGTGAGCAGGGTCGAGCGCCGGCCGGACGACTTCCTGGCCGTCGCCAACAACGGCACCACCCTGTCGGTCACCAAGAAGCGGCTCCTGATCACGTTCACCGACGGCCGCAAGGAGACACAGAAGGCGGTGTCCTAGGAATTCCGGGGAGGGTCGGCGGGGTTGTACAACCGGTGCCCTGGGAGGATGGGTGCCCACTGCTCACAATGTCGTCGACACGGAGGTAGGCCGCACCGTGGCCCAGTACATCTACACGCTGGAGAAGGCGCGCAAGGCGCACGGCGACAAGGTCGTTCTCGACAACGTCACGCTGAGCTTCCTGCCCGGCGCCAAGATCGGCGTGGTCGGCCCGAACGGCGCCGGCAAGTCCACGCTGCTCAAGGTCATGGCCGGGCTCGAGACGCTGAGCAACGGCGAGGCCCGGCTGATGCCCGGCTACACCGTCGGCATGCTCGCCCAGGAACCGCCGCTCAACGAGGAGAAGACCGTCCTCGGCAACATCGAGGAAGCCGTCACCGAGACCAAGGCCAAGCTCGACCGGTTCAACAAGATCGCCGAAGAGATGGCCACCGACTACACCGACGAGCTGATGGAGGAGATGGGCAAGCTCCAGGAACAGCTCGACAACGTCAACGCCTGGGACCTCGACTCCCAGCTCGAGCTGGCCATGGACGCGTTGCGCTGCCCGCCGCCGGACGCCGACGTCACCCAGCTCTCCGGCGGTGAGCGCCGCCGGGTCGCGCTGTGCAAGCTGCTGCTCGAGGCGCCCGACCTGCTGCTGCTCGACGAGCCCACCAACCACCTCGACGCCGAGAGCGTGCAGTGGCTGGAGCAACACCTGGCCAAGTACGCCGGCACGGTCATCGCCATCACCCACGACCGGTACTTCCTGGACAACGTGGCCGGCTGGATCCTCGAGCTCGACCGTGGCCGGGCCATCGGCTACGAGGGCAACTACTCGACGTACCTCGAGAAGAAGCAGCAGCGTCTCTCGGTCGAGGGCCGCAAGGACGCCAAGATGAAGCGGCGGCTGTCCGAGGAGCTCGAGTGGGTCCGCTCCAACGCCAAGGCCCGGCAGACCAAGAGCAAGGCCCGGCTGGAGCGGTACGAGGAGATGGCCACCGAGGCCGAGAAGACCCGGAAGCTGGACTTCGAGGAGATCCAGATCCCGCCGGGCCCGCGCCTGGGCAACACCGTCATCGAGTCCAACGACCTGGTCAAGGGCTTCGACGGGCGGATCCTGATCGGCCACCTGTCGTTCTCGCTGCCGCGCAACGGCATCGTCGGCATCATCGGCCCGAACGGCGTCGGCAAGACCACGCTGTTCAAGACCATCGTCGGGTTCGAGAAGCCCGACTCGGGCGAGGTCCGGGTCGGTGAGACTGTGTCCCTGTCGTACGTCGACCAGAACCGCTCCGGCCTCGACGGCAGCAAGACCGTGTGGGAGGTCGTCTCGGACGGCCTGGACCACCTGATGGTCGGCAAGGTCGAGATGCCGTCCCGGGCCTACGTGGCCGCCTTCGGCTTCAAGGGCCCCGACCAGCAGAAGCCGGTCAAGGTGCTGTCCGGCGGCGAGCGCAACCGGCTCAACCTCGCGATGACGCTGAAGATCGGCGGCAACGTGGTCCTGCTCGACGAGCCGACCAACGACCTCGACGTCGAGACGCTCTCCAGCCTCGAGAACGCGCTGCTCGACTTCCCGGGCTGCGCGGTGGTCATCTCCCACGACCGGATGTTCCTGGACCGCGTCGCCACCCACATGCTGGCCTGGGAGGGCACCGACGAGGAGCCCGACAAGTGGTTCTGGTTCGAGGGCAACTACGAGGCGTACGAGAAGAACAAGATCGACCGCCTCGGTGCTGACGCGGCCCGCCCGCATCGAGTCACCTACCGCAAGCTCACCCGTGACTAGGTTCGTTCATGACGTGGCCGTTCGCTGGTCCGACATGGACGTGTACGGCCACGTCAACAACGCGCGCTTCCTCACGCTGTACGAGGAGGCGCGCGTTGCCATGTTCTTCCTCGGCGCCCGCGAGAGCGGCCTGACCTCGTTCGAGGAGGGCATCGTCATCTCTCGCCACGAGGTCGACTACGTGCGGCCGGTCGACTTCGGTCAGGCGATCCGTATCGAGATGTGGATCTCGCAGTTGCGCGCGGCCAGCTTCGTGGTGTCGTACGAGCTGTTCGACGAGGGTGTGCTGGCCGGCCGGGCGAAGTCCTGGTGCGTGCCGTACAACCTGGCCGAAGGCTTCCCGCGCCGGCTGAGCGAGGCGGAGCGCGACTTCCTCAAGCCGTACGCCGAGCTATGACGCTGTCGGGCATCGCTGACGCCGGCGCCTTCCTGGCCCGGCTGGTCCGGCTGGACAAGGCCGCCCCGGTGCGCCTGCGGCCGGCCGGTCCCCGGGTCGCGATGTGGGCCCGGCTGCCGTGGGACGTGCTGGTCACCCGCGAGGTCGACGGCACGGTCGAGGACGACATCACGGTGTCGGCGGCTGAGTTGCTGTCCCGTTTGTCGCGGTCGGACGATTCGCTCCCGGCGCGCCGGGACGCCGACTGGCGCTGGCCCGTCCCGTCGGCCGGTGGCAGCGTGGTCGAACACGTCGCCGTGGCCGAGCTGAGCCGGCTCGCCATCGCCGCGGCCGGGACGTTGCGTGAGGTCACCGGGGGTGGCCTGGGTCGCGCCGTCGGATCGCGCATGGTTCGTGACGCTCTGCTCGACCACGTTGCACTGGTCGTCACGCCCGCCGACGGCGTTCCGGTGGAGATTCCGCAACGACTCGTCCAGGCGACTTCGCGGATGGGATTTCTCGGACCGGCCGATGTGGAGGGTCCTGATGCGAGAGTGCTGGTGTCGGGACGCTGGGTGGGAGTTTCCGCACCATATGGAGTTGCATGGCTACAGCGGGTCAAGAAACTGACCGTTATGCCTATCTCGACTCACCCGAAAGGGTGATGGCGTATCGGTCAACCGGTCGCGCCCTCCGGTTGGGGGGATGACCTCCGAGATCTGTACGGGTAGCGTCGCTGCCCGGGGTCCCCGCTACGTCCGGCGGCCGACCTGCTGGGGAGCGAGGTGCAACAACGATGCCGTGGTGGTCATGGCGTCCCGGCTCGTCCGGGGGTGACCGGCCCGAGGCCGGTGGCGAGGTCGCGTTGCAGAGCAGCGTCCGCGTCGGAGTACCCGCCCAGCGTGATCCCGGGCATTCGGCTCCACCGGCCGAATTGTCCACGATCGACGAGGGTGACCAGGTTCAGCCGGTAACGCTGACCCGCATCGGCAAGGCCCTCGACCTGCTCGACATCCGGTTCCTCGCCGACGGCGGCGGGTCGCTGCTGGCCATGTGGGAACGGCACGCGGTGCTGTTCACCCTCGAAGGGCCCGATGACGAGATCCTCGTGATGCGCGCCCGGCCCCACTCCACCGTCCCGCCCGACTGGGCCGACCGGGCCTACCGCGTGGTCAACGAGTGGAACCACACCCGCCGGTTCTGCAAGGCGTATGTGGGCGACCCGACCGAGCGGGGGCAGCTGCCGATCTACGCGGAGCTGCAGGTTCCGCTCAACTCGGGCGCCCACGACGCCCTGCTCGTCGAGATGCTCGACTGCGGCGCCGCCGTCGCCACGTCCTTCGTGGACTGGCTGCACGACGAGGGCGCCCTGCTGTAGGGCTGTCCGGCCGCCCTAGATGGTTGATTCCAAGGGTTTCAGTGGTCGTACGCGGTCAGGGAGCGCATGACCGGCTGGCCGGTGTGCCAGTTGTGCCAGATCGCGGCGGTCAGGGCGAGGACGCGTTGCAGGACTCGAACGGTGACGCCGGTGATGGTCCGGCCACCGTGTCGTTCAAGATCGAGTTGGCCTTTGAGGGTCTGGTTGACCGACTCGATGCTCTGCCGCACGGCGCGTAGTAGTCCTCGGCCGGGGCGTTGCGGTTCGGTGCGGTACGCGGGCCTGACGACGGTGATACCGCTGTCGTTGAGCCAAGTTTCGGTGTCGCGGTCGCGGTAGCCCTTGTCCACGACCAGAATCAGCCCGTCGCGGTGGTGGAACATGGTCGGCTGCAGGGACACCAGATCGACGAGGACTTCGCGTTCGTCGGTCTTGGCGTTGCTCAACGCGAATGCGACGGGCAGGCCGTGCACGGTGGTGACCAGATGCAGCCGCAGACCCCAGAACAGCCTCGAATGCGAAGCGCAGTAGCCGTAGCCGGCCCAGCCGGCCAGGCCGGAACGCAGGACGGTCTCGCGGGACATGCCGCACGGCACCGGGGTGGAGTCAGCGATCCGGATCGGGTGCTGCCACAGATCGGTGTCGGTGACCAGCACAGTGATGAAATGGGCCAGCTGGGTGGTGAGTCTGCGCAGGCGCTTGTTGTAGCCGGGCTGTTTGGGCAGGTCAGGGAACAGGTGGATCAACGACTTGCGGGCGTAGCGGATCCACCGGCTCTCGTTGTGGTAACCCCGCAAAGCCTGCATCACCGACACGGTGATCAGCTCGGCGTCAGTGATCCGCGGGGTGATCCCGACCTTCGGCCGGTACGGGCTGAGCTGCGGGGACGCCTTCAACTCGTCATCGATCCTGACGTACAGTGCGGTCGCGAGGGTGTCCAGATCGACGTGCACGGGGCCTCCATGGTCTCGTTGCCTAGGCAACGAGACCATGGAGGCCCTCGCGCCTGCTCGCCGTCCCGCACCCCTTGGAATCGATCATCTAGTTCAGCGGGAACATGCCCACTCGGCCGTGGTACTCCTTGCCCAGCTTGTCGGTGTCGCTTCCGACCAGGAGGCCGTTGCTGGTGGGGATCAGGGCGCGGACGCCTACGCCGCGGGAGCGGGTGGGGTCCCAGGGGAGGGCCTTGCCGGTGGTGGGGCTGACCGCGCCGATGCCTTCGCGCTTGACCGCGCCGGGGCCGGGACCCTTGGCGTCGCTGCCGTACGGGTTGTCCAGGTAGCGCTGGTGGCCGCCCAGGTAGACGGCGGCGCCGGTCACCGCCACGGCGTAGAGGGAGTCGCCGCCGGTGCGCTGGACCCAGGTCGGGTTCTGCTTGCCGGGCGCCACCTCGAAGCGGGCGGCCGAGTCGCAGAGCTTGACCGCGGACGAGGCCCGGCCGGTGGCCGCGACCACGAAGTATTTGCCGTCGGGGGAGAACTTGACCTGGCGGAGGTAGGTGTCGAAACCCTTCATGCACTCCGGCTTGTAGGCGTCGGTGTACCAGCTGGAGAGGGAAGCGGTGGCGCCGGCCACGTCGAACAGGGCGATCTGGGTGCGGTCGGCGGTGCCGGACTTGAGCAGGGCGCCGACCGCGATCAGCTTGCTGCCGTCGGCGGTCACGTCGAAGTGCTCGACCCGGGTGCGGTCCAGGCCGGGGGCGGAGAGCTTGGCGTCGAAGCCGGCGTCGACCGCGCCGGTGAGGGCGTTCATCCGGGCCAGGCCGGCCCGCGGGGTGCCGTTGATGGCCGAGAACGTGCCGCCGGCGTACAGCCACTTGCCCCGGACGGCCAGCGCCCGGGCGTCGCCCCAGTTCTGCTTCGCGGTGAAGCTGCTGAGCCGCTGGCCCGAGGCGAGCGAGACGCGGGCCAGGCCACGCTGGGCGGCGCCGCTGACCGTCTTGAACGCGCCGCCGAGGTAGACCGTGTTACCGGCGCCGGGCGCCAGGGCGTACACCGCACCGTCGACGGCCGGCGCGAACGGGCGGACCGCGCCGTCGTTCAGGCCGTACGCGAACACGTTGCGCCGCGCGTACGTCTGCGTCTTGGCGCTGTTGGTGACCTGCGTGAAGCTGCCGCCCACCACGACCGTGTCACCCACCACCGTGATGGCCCACACCGTGCCGTCCTGCACATGCGGGGTGTAGTCGACCGGATTGACCGAGACGACCTTCGGTTGGGCCAGGTCGGCGGCGGCCGGTGCCGCGGTGGCGGCCAGACCGGTGACGGCCAGCAGGGCGGTGGCGGCGGCGGACAGGCGTCGGCGCATCTGAGCGGCTCCAGGGTCGGGTAGTGATCATTCGATCAACGACCGACCCGCCGCCCGGGATGCTCTCAGGGCGTGTCTCGTGGATCAGCCAGGGCTGCGACGTGGCCCAGAGCGCGCCTGACGGCACCCACGACACACCCACATCCGACACCAGGATGAGGGCGCGCCGTGCGCGACGCCAGCCACACTCTGGACCGCGCCTCGCACTTGGCTGACCCGCGAGACACGCCCTACTCGGCGTTGACCATGAATTGCGCGGCCCGCTCCAGGTAGTCCCAGAGGGCCGAATGGTGGGGCTCGGGCAGCCCGAGCGAGTCGACCGCGTCGCGCATGTGGGTGATCCAGGCGTCCCGGGCGGCCGGCGTCACCTGGAACGGCGCGTGCCGCATCCGCAGCCGCGGGTGCCCCCGGGACGCCGAGTAGGTGTTCGGGCCGCCCCAGTACTGCATCAGGAACAGCGTCAGCCGGTCGGCGGCCGGGCCCAGGTCTTCCTCCGGGTACATCGGCCGGAGCAGCGGATCGGTCGCCACGCCCTCGTAGAACTTGTCGACCAGGCGCCGGAACGTGGGCTCACCGCCGACCGCGACGAAGAAGCTGGCCTCTTCGACGGGTGGTTCCTTGGACGCTGGGGTGAGTGGCAACTCTCGGGGCGCGGTCACCCGTCTATGGTGCCAGCCGCCTCGCGCAACCGCGGACGGGCCGGAGCCGGTGGCTCGGCCGCCGTCTCCACCTGGCTGCCGGCGCCCGGCCAGCGGTACGCCTGTGCCAGCATCAGCCCGGCGCCGGCCACGCTCCACAGGCCGACCACCACCGGCACCGGCGCGTGATCGGCCAGAACGCCGGTGAGCAGCACCGCGCCGCCCTGCGCCACCTGCAGGCCCTGCTGCATCACGCCGAACGCGCGGGCCCGGTAGCCGTGTGGCAGGCAGAGCACGAACTGGGTGTTCAGGGTCGGGATCAGCCCGCCCATCGCGGCGCCGGAGAGAAGTGTGAGCACCACCACGATCGGGACCGGCGGGGAGGTGACCGCCGGGATCAGCATCAGCGGCGCGAGCACGGCCAGCGGCCGGATCAGCCGGTGCCGGGTGGCCTGGGTGATCAGCCGGCCGGTGATCAGGCCGCCGATCACGAAGCCGACCGGGCCGGCCGCCATGATCATGCCCTGGCCCAGGCCGCGGCTCACCGAACCCGGGTCACTCTGCGCGGCCCAGGCCGCGGCCAGGCCCTCGGGCACGATCGAGAACGCCGAGATGGAGAACGCGAGCAGCGCGATCGACCGCAGCATCCGGCTGCCGAAGACCAGGCGGAACCCTTCCGCGGACTCCTTCACCAGGTGGGTGCGCTGTCCTTCGGGCACGGCCGGCGGCCGATGCCGTACGCCGCCGGCGACCAGCAGCGCGGAGGTGACGAACAGCAGGGCGACGATGCCCATGGCCAGCCGCGGGTTGGCCGCCGCGGCCACGGTCGCGCCGACCAGGTAGCCGGCGACCTGCGCGGCCTGGATGGTGGTGGCGTTCGCGGCCATCGCCACGGCCATCCGTGACCGGCCCAGCATCAGCGGCATCAGGGCCGAGCGGGCGGCCTGGATCGGCACGCCGGCCAGGGTCACGGCGAAGAGCACGGCCAGGATGGCCGGCCACGGCACGCCGGGGATGACCAGGATCAGGATCAGAGCGGTACGCGCGAGGTCGCCGAGAACCATGGCCGATCGGTACGAGTGCCGTTCGGCCAGCGCGGCCAGCAGCGGCCCGAACAGCAGCCACGGCAGATAGCTGGTGGCGAAGGCGGCCGCGGACAGCAGGACCGAGTCGGTGCGCTGGAAGACCAGCACGGTCACGGCGGCCCGGGCCAGGTAGTCGCCGATCCAGGAGGCGATCAGCGCCAGGTAGACGGCGCGGTACTCGGACACGGCGAAGACGTCCCGGAAGGTCACCGGTCGGTCGACGGACACCCGGCCCCCGCTCTGTCGAGAAGTAGTCCGCGCGTACATGACGCTGCACGTGCAGATGCTCTGTGCGGGATTCTGCCCGATCGGCCGACCGGTGGCTAGGGCGTACGGCGGTAACACGCCACGAACGGGCGAGATCGGACATCACCCGTTCGCCGTACGTGGTGGTAAGAACATCTGCCAGTGACGGTTCAGGCCACGGCCTGGTTAGTTGGGGCCGCCGGTCTCGCTCGCCGAGTTGTAGGGCGCGGCGGGCCGGGGGAGCAGTCGCGAGGCGGCGATCCGCCCCGAGATGCCGGAGTTCTCCAGCGCCTCGCTCAGCGCCCGGCGCAACTCGCGCTGGACCGCGATCTGCCCGTCCGCGGTCGTCTTGGCGATGGTCCGGATGGTGGCGCCGTCCACCGTGATCGTCTCCACGCCGACCACGTCCGGTGGCTCGAGGAACTCGGTGGCGTGGTCGGGGTCCTCGGCGACCCGCACCGCGGCCGTACGCATGACCGAGATCGCCTCCTCCGAGTTGACGAACCCGATCGGGATGTCGATCACCACCATCGCCCAGCCCTGGCTCTTGTTGCCCACCCGGAGAATTTCACCGTTGCGTACGTACCAGAGCACGCCCCGCGCGTCCCGCACCGTGGTGATCCGGAGCCCGACCGACTCCACCACCCCGCTGGCGTCGCCCAGGTCGACCGAGTCACCCACGCCGTACTGGTCCTCGAGCAGCATGAACAGGCCCGCTATCAGGTCCTTGACCAGGCTCTGGGCGCCGAAGCCGAGGGCCACGCCGACGATGCCGGCGCTGGCCAGCAGCGGCGCCAGGTTGAACCCGAACTCACCCATCACCAGCAGGGCGGCGATGGTGAACACGATCGCGGTCACGAAGCTGCGCAGCACCGACCCGATCGCCTCGGCGCGCTGCCGCCGGCGTTCCGGGATGAACGTGCCCTCTTCCGCCGCCGGCGTGGTGCGTTCCTTCAGCGGCTTGAGCAGGGCCGGCATCGAGGCGCGTGAGGTGCTGGTGGTCAGCCGGCGGATGGCCCGGTGGATGAGCCAGCGGACCAGCATCGCGATCAGGACGATGCCGATGATCCGCAGCGGCTTCAGGATGATCAGGAAGCTGCTGTTGGCCAGCCACTGGTTGCCGGTGAACTCGTAGACCTGGCGGCACAGGGCGTCGGCGTTACAGCCGTCGGTGATGTCCTTGATGCTGGGCGAGAAGTCGACGCCGGGGGTGGACGGACCGGGAGAAGGGGCTAAGGGCAGCACGGGAGACCACCTTAACGACCGTGGTTGAACCCGTCCCCCGACCAGGGGACCTCAGACGTTTACCGCCCGGCCACAGATTGTGCTCGCAATTCCGTCATTCATCAGGGACTATTGGGCGCACGGGTACCGGAGATCGCCGGGTTCCCTGGCGTTACTTCCAGCACACGTCTAGGTCGGGAGCGGTGAGCAGCAACACACCTGAAAGGTGCTAACGATGCCTGACATACGACCCACAGTGGGCTCCTCCGCGTTGGTGTTGAACGCTACCTACGAGCCCTTGTGCGTCGTATCGGTGCGTCGAGCGACCATTCTCGTGCTGACCCTGAAGGCCGAGTGTGTCTCCGACGGCGATGGCTTGCTCCACAGCGCCCGTCACACGCTTCCCGTCCCGTCGGTGGTCCGGCTGACGCGCTACGTGAAGGTTCCGTACCGCACCCACATCGGCCTCTCCCGCCGCGCGATCTTCGCCCGTGACGGCGGCCGCTGCGCCTACTGCCGCGGTTCGGCCGAGACCATCGACCACGTCTTCCCGCGCAGCCGTGGTGGCCTGCACGCCTGGGAGAACGTGGTCGCCGCGTGCGCCAAGTGCAACCACAGCAAGGGCGACAAGACGCCGGCCGAGCTGGGCTGGCGGCTCCACCACGCGCCGGCCGCCCCCCGGGGGGTGGCCTGGCGGGTGCTCGGCCACCGCACGCCCGACCCGCGCTGGGCCGACTGGCTCGACCTCCCGAGCGTCCCCGAGGCCGAGGCGGCGTAGGGCGCCCTGGCTCACCGGCCCTTGGTGCCGGTCAGGCTGGCGAACACCACGATGTTGTCGCTGTACCCGCGCGTGCCGCCCAGCCAGGTGCCGCCGCAGGTGACCAGGCGCAGCGACGGCCGGCTGTAGTCGCCGTAGACCTTCTCGACCGGCAGTTTCGCCTTGCCGTAGTTCTCCACCGAGTTGATCGTGAACAGCGCCACCTCCCGATCGTCCCGGAGAACCTCGATGACCTGGCCGGGCTTCAGCTTGGCCAGGTCGTGGAAGACCGACGGGCCGGTGCGGGTGTCGGCATGGCCGACTATCATCGCCGGGCCGAACTGGCCCGGGGTGGGTCCCTCCCGGAACCAGCCCGCCTCGTTGTGGCGTTGCACCGGCGGCACGTCGACCGACCCGTCCTTGGCCAGCCCGACCTCGAGGAGCGGCGCCTCGACCTTGATCGCCGGGATCGTCACCCGCAGCGGGCGGCTCGGCTCCAGCACCGGGAAGGCGCGCGGCGGCGGCTTGTCCGGGCCGCGGAACCAGCCGCCGATGTTCAGGCCGGTGGCGTTGCCCAGGCCCATGCCGACGCAGAACAGCCCGATGAAGACCAGCCCGCCGGCGATCCAGCCGATCGGCAGGCGCCTTCGGCGTACGGCCGTGCGGGCCGCGGGCGGCTGGAACCGCGCCGGCTCGATCGGCGGCGGAGCGGCCACCGGGAGCCGCGGCCGCGGGACGACCTCGGCCGGGCGCTTGCGGCGTACCGAGTCGGGCAGCCGGGCCGGACTCAACCCAGCCGCCGGCGGCGCGCGGCGAACACGGCCAGCGCGATACCGGCGGCGATCGCGCCGGCCCCGCCACCGATCATCAGCGGCGCCTGCCGCCCCGGCGCGGTGCCGCCCCCGCCGGTCGCCGGGCCCTGCCTCGGCTCGACCCGGGCCACCACGTGCAGGACGGCGGTGGCGGACAACTTGTCGGGGCAGCGCAGGGTCACCCGGTAGTCGCCGGGCTGGATGGTGCGGCCGATGCGGGTGGTCGCGGTCAGGAACCCGAAGCTCGGCTTGACCTCGATCGATCCCCAGGGCTCGGCGGCCACCACGGCGGCGGTCAGGTTGTCGGTGCAACTGGCGCGGAGGCCCACCTCGTCGCCCGCGCGGACGGTGCTCGGGTTGGTCTCGACGAAGACGGCGGCCGCCGCGCCGGCCGGCGAGGGTGTGGCCAGGATCAAGAAACCGGCTGCCGCGAGCGCGGCCAGGACGGATCTGCGCATGGGCTCCCCCTCCGACACGATCGGTTCAAGATGGCGCGTGAGGGTGATTTTCGCACCTCGAGGCGTGTTCCGCGTAGATCCCGACGGCATGAGATAGCGGGAAGACACCCGACGCCTTAGGAGAACCCGCTCTCCGCTACCGTGAAGGTGTGTCCGTGTTGAACACCGTGCTGGTCTACGCGCTGATCCCGTTCGCGGTCATCGCGGTCGTGGCGACCCTGGCGCTCTCCGGGAGCGGCAAGGGCCGGCCCTCGCGCCGCTACCGCCCCGGCCGGCCGTACGACTTCGCGCCGACCTGGTTCCTGTCCGCCCCCGAGCGCACCGGCCCGGCGTCGTCGGCACCCGCGATCGAGGCCGGCGTCATCGAGGACTCGTCCGGTCAGCCTGTCCGCCCCGGCCCGGTTGGAGGCGCAAGTGACCGCTGGTGACCAACACTCGTCGACCACGGTCGAGCGCTCGACCACGGGCGTCGACGGTCCCGAGGGCCAGTCGCGCGGGCCACACCCGTCCAGTTCGGTGGAAGCGCCCGGCGGGCCGACCCTGACCGAAGACCCCCACAAGTCCGAGCCCACGGTGGCCGCGCTGGAGGGTCCGTTCACCACCCGCCAGCTGCTGCGCCTCGACGAGACCCTGCGGGTGGCCGACCAGCAGACCGGGCTGATCTTCAGCGTGTACGTCGGCGACCTCACCGAGCCGGTCCGCGAGGCCGCCCAGGGGCTGCACCGCCAGATCGAGGGCGCCCCGCGCGCCGTGCTCGTGGCGGTCTCACCCAACCAGCGGGTGCTCGAGATCGTCACCGGCAGCGAGGCGCGCAAGCGCATCTCCGACCGTGACGCCAAGCTGGCCGCGCTGTCCATGGCCGCGTCCTTCGCGGGCGGCGACCTGGCCGGTGGCGTGCTCGCCGGCCTCGACCAGCTGGCCACCCACGCCGGCAAGCATTAGATCCAGCTCGACGGAGCGACCCCGACCGGGAACGGCGCGCTGAGACGCACCAGCTCCGGCGGGGCGATCGTCCGCTCGCACTCGTAGCCGGCGTTCGTCAGCGTGTGTGCGTGCAGGACCGGGCCGTCGGAGACCCGCCAGAAATGCGGGATGCCGGCCTCGGCGTAGAGGGACGGCTTGAGCAAGCGGTCGTAGCGGCGGCTGGACGGGCCCTCGACCTCGACCACCAGGGCCACGTCGGACGGGTCGGCCCAGACCGCCCCGGACGACTCCGGACGCAGCACGGTCACGTCGGGGATCAGATGGCTCGGCCCGGCCGCGACACCCAGCCGGGCGCACACCCACCAGCCTTCCGGCGCCGCGCCACGCAGCGTCGTCACCAGGGCGCGCACGACGGCCTCGTGTGGTTCGTCGAGCGGCGGCGTCACGTGCAGGCTGCCGTCCACGATCTCGTAGCGGTGCCCGTCCTGCGGGAACAGGTGCAGGTCGGGCTCCGTCCACGGGCCGTCGGGCGCGGTCCAGCGGACCAGGGAACCGGGGCCGGTCGTCACCCACCCAGCGTACTCACGCTGGGTGGTGACGATGTGACACTTAGCGCTCCGCGATATCCCTGGAACGAGCCTTGATGGCGCGGACCACGCCGTCGCGGCCCTCGGCGACCAGCCGGCGCAGCGACGGGTTGTGACCGTCGGCGGCCAGCCAGGCGTCGGTCAGCGCCACCGTCTCCTCGCTCACCTGGTAGGCCGGGTAGGCCATCATCACGAACTCCTGGGCCGGCTCGCTGTCCGAGCGCTTCCAGACGTTGTCGACGACCTCGAAGAACAGTGGGGCGTACTGCTTGGTCAGCTCCACCTGGGTGGCGTGCTGGAAGCCCTGGAGCAGCGAGCGGTGCAGCCAGTTCGGCAACTCCTCGTCGCTGGTCAGCCGGGCCCACACCGACGCCTTGTTCTCGGCCGTGGGCAGCAGCGCCCGGGCGTACGCGGCCTCGCGCTCGCCGCTGGCCGTGCGGTCGCGGTCGAGCTCGGCCCCGATCTGCTCGTCGGTGGCCCGGCCCTTGGCCGCCAGCGCCTGGAGCAGCGACCAGCGCAGCTCGGTGTCGATGGTCAGGCCCTCGGGCACGCCCTCGCCGGTCAGCCAGCCGCTCAGCGTGGCCAGATCGTCGGCGCCCCGGCCGGACGCGAGGTACGCCCGCGCCCAGGCCAGTTGGAAGCCGCTGCCCGGGGTGGCCGCGGTCAGCGCCGTGCGAGCGGTCTCGGCCAGCCGGGCCCAGCCGGTCGGCGCCCACTCCGGGTCGGCGTACATGACCAGCGCGGTCTGGGCCTGACGCAGGGTCGCCGTGGTCAGGTTGATGTCCTTCTCGGCGGGCAGGCCGCTGCACACCAGCGCCACGTAGTCGCGGGTGGCCAGCTCGGCGTCGCGCACCATGTCCCAGGCGGCGGCCCAGCACAGCGCCCGGGCCAGCGACGAGTCGAAGCCGGCGATGTGGTCGACCACGGTGGCCATCGAGCGCTCGTCCAGGCGCAGCTTGGCGTACGTGAGGTCGTCGTCGTTGAGCAGCAGCACGTCGGCCGCCGGCTGCCCGTTCAGCTGGGTGATCTCGGAGCGCTCGCCGGTCACGTCCAGCTCCAGCAGCTCACGCCGCACCAGCTGGTCGCCGCGCAGGTCGTAGAGGCCGACCCCGATCCGGTGGGTACGCATGGTCGGGTACGCGGCCGGCGCTTCCTGTTGCACGACCACGCTGGTGTACGTGCCGTCGGCGCCCACCTCGATCACCGGCCGCAGCGTGTTGACCTGGGCCGTCTCCAGCCACTGGGCGGCGAACTTGCGCAGTTCCCGGCCGGACGCCGTCTCGAGCTCGGTGAGCAGGTCGTCGAAGGTGGCGTTGGACCACATGTGCTTGCCGAAGTACGCGCGCAGGCCGGCCCGGAAGGCGTCCAGCCCCACGTACGCGACCAGCTGCTTGATCACGCTGGCGCCCTTGGCGTACGTGATCCCGTCGAAGTTGACCTCGACCGCTTCCAGGTCGGGCATCTCGCAGTACACCGGGTGGGTGGACGAGAGCTGATCCTGGCGGTAGCCCCAGTTCTTCCGGATGGACAGGAACGTCGTCCAGGCGTCGGTGAACCGGGTGGCGCTGGTGTTGCACCAGTGGCTGGCCCACTCGGCGAACGACTCGTTCAGCCACAGGTCGTTCCACCAGCGCATGGTGACCAGGTCGCCGAACCACATGTGCGCCAGCTCGTGCAGGATCGTGTTGGCGCGCTGCTCGTACTCGAAGTCGGTGACCTGGGACCGGAAGATGTAGTGGGCCTCGGCGTGCACGACGCAGCCGAAGTTCTCCATCGCGCCGGCGTTGAAGTCGGGCACCCACAGCTGGTCGTACTTGGGCAGCGGGTAGCGCACGCCGAACTGCTCGTGGAAGAAGTCGAAGCCCTGCTTCGTCACCTCGAAGATGTCGTCCGCGTCGAGGTACTGCGCCATCGAGGCCCGGACGAAGGCGCCCAGCGAGATGCCGTCGTGCTCGTCGCGCACCTCGTGGTAGGGGCCCGCGCAGAGCGCCGTGATGTACGAGCTCATCTTCGCCGACGGCGGGAAGTGCACGGTCTTGGCCCCGAACTCGGCCTTGGCCTCGGAGTCGACCGGCATGTTGGAGATCACCCGCCAGTGCGCCGGCACGGTCGCGTGCCAGGTGAAGACGCTCTTCAGGTCGGGCTGGTCGAAGCAGGCGAAGACGCGCTGGGCGTCGGCCGTCTCGAACTGGCTGTAGAGGTAGATCTCCTTGTCGACCGGGTCCATGCTGCGCTGGAGGCCCTGACCGCTCGCGGAGTACGCGAAGTCGGCGTCGACCACCAGCGTGTTGCTCGCGGCCAGCCCGGTCAGCCTCAGGCCGGCCTCGGCCGACCAGCCGGCCGTGTCCACCGGCGCGCCGTTCAGCGTGACCGACCGCAGGCTGGTCGCGGCGACCTCGATGAAGGTCTCGGCGCCGGGCTCGCCGCAGGTGAACGTGACCTCGGTGGTGGAGCGGAAGGTGCCCTCGCCAGGGTTGCCGGAGCCGTCGGTCAGGTCGAGGGTGATCTCGTACCCGTCCACCGTGAGCAGGCGCGCCCGCTCGGCCGCCTCGACCTGGGTCAGGTTACGAACTCCGGCCACGATCACTCCATTCGCGTCGTTCAGGACCGACCGGCCCCCGTCGAGAGTTTTCCACGTCACCCTATGCGTTACCGGGGTGTCGCACGTCACCCGGAACGAGTCAGCTTACAGAGAGAGGATCACAGCATGACGGAACGTGAGACGGTCGACATGTGGTTCGACCCGGTGTGCCCCTGGGCCTGGATGACGTCGCGCTGGCTGCTCGAGGTGGAGAAGGTGCGTCCGCTGGACATCCGCTTCCACGTGATGAGCCTCTCGGTGCTCAACGAGGGGCGTGAGCTGCCGGCCGACTACCGTCAGCTGCTGGACACGGCGTGGGGGCCGGTGCGGGTCTGCATCGCCGCGGCCGAGACGGCCGGCCCCGAGGTGTTGCGCGACCTCTACACCGCGCTCGGCACCCGCATCCACCTGCAAAAATACGACCGGAACGAGAAGCTGTACGCCGAGGCGTTGTCCGACGCCGGCGTCGACCCGGGACTCGCCGCCGAGGCGGACAGTGACAAGTGGGACGAGAAGCTACGCGCGAGCCACGACGCCGGCATGAAGCCGGTCGGCATGGATGTCGGCACCCCGGTGATCCACGCGCCCGGCCCGGCCGGCGAGCCGGTGGCGATCTTCGGCCCGGTGGTCACCCCGGCGCCCAAGGGCGAAGCGGCGGGCAAGCTGTGGGACGGCGTCCGGCTGTGCATGAGCACGCCCGGGTTCTTCGAGCTCAAGCGCACCCGCGACCTCGGACCGATTTTCGAATGAGAGCACCCGGGGCCCCCGAGGGTCGTTGGATGGGGTGAACATCCCAGCGCGACCCGGGAGGGACCCTGTGAGTGCGAGTGACAGCGTCGCCACCTCGACGATCGCCGTTCATCCGGGTACGTGGACCGATCCCGATCTGGCGGCGATGGTGGCGCCGCCGGTGACGGTGGTCTCGATGCCGGTGGAGCGGAAGATGGACGACCGGCGTCGAGCGCAGTTGCAACGGTCACGAGGGAACATGCCGGTGGCACGGCACCGTCGGCCCGCCCGGTAGCCTGCGCGCATGACGGTCGCCCACCCGATCCCCCGGGCCTGGATCTCCGCCGCGAACACCGGCGCGCAGAACTACGACGAATTCGCCGACGACGCCGAGATCACCGCGATCATCGCGGCGAACCCGGCGAGCAGCCTGGCCATCGAGATGCCACATCTCGCGCCCGGTTCGCTCGGCCAGACCTTCACCGAGGCGCTGCCCGACGCGGCGGCCCGGCTCGCCGCGCAGCAGGAGCGCGGCGACTACACGTCGGCCGAACAGGTCGCCGTCCTCTACCGGATCACCGCGCCGGGGGAGCAGCCCGCGGTCGGCCTCTGGACGATGGTCGACACCGACCAGATCTCCACCAGCGCCGACGAGCCCGGCCTGGTCATCCGCAACGAGGACGTGTTCCTGGCCAAGGTGCGCGAGCGGGTCGCGCTGGCCGGGACGGTCAACACGCTGCTGTCCCCGGTGCTGCTGCTGCAGACCGGGCGCGGCGACGAGCTGCACGAGGCGCTGCTGGCCGCCACCGAGGCGGCCGGTGAGCCGGACGCCACCGATTCCGACCAGTCCGGGCGTACCCATCACGTTTGGGTCCTGCCCGCCGGTAAGCAGCAGGACGAGCTGCTGGCCCTGGCCGGCGGGGGCGAACTGGTCGTCGCCGACGGCAACCACCGCAGCCTGGCCGCACAGAGCGGGGGCCTGAGCCGCTTCCTGGCCGTGGTCACCACGCCCGCGTCGATCGCCATCCAGCCCTACAACCGGCTGATCAGCGAGCTGCCGGCGCCGCCGGGCGAGCTGGTCGAGCGGCTGACCGCGGCCGGCGCGACGGTCACCGACCTGCCGCAGCCCCCGCGGATCCCGGCCAAGGGCACGATCGAGCTGTACGTCGACGGCCACACCTACGCCGTTCAGCTCCCGGCCGACCCGAACGTGCCCGACGTCGAGAACCTCGACCACGCCCGCGTCGAGCGCGTGCTGCTCGGGCAGGTGCTCGGCCTCGACCCGGGCGACAAGCGGGTCAGCTACGTGGGCGGCGACTACTCGGCCGACTGGCTGCGCTCCGAGGTCGACGAGGCGCGCTCCGAGCTGGCCGTGCTGATCGCCCCGGTGACCGTCGACGACTTCGTCACGGTCAACCTCCAGCGCCAGAAGCTGCCCCGCAAGAGCACCTGGTTCACGCCCAAGGCGCGGGGCGGGCTCGTGTTGTCGCAGCTGAGCTGATGCTGCACCCGCAGGTCACGGCGGCCGCTTCGCTCCGGCGGCGGCCGCCGGCCGAGGTGCTGGCGGCCGACCCGCTGAGCCAGCTCCAGTTCGTCCGGGAGGCCATGGAAGCGGCCAACGAGGCCGAGACCGGGCCGGCGTTCCCGCTGCCGGTGGTCGCCGACTTCGAGGCCGGTGACGTGCCCTGCCGGCTCTACGCGACCGGCTTCGGCCTGCCGGTCGTGGTCTACGTGCACGGGGGCGGCTGGACGTACGGCAGCATCGAGACCTTCGACCGGCTGTGCCGCCGCATCGCGCAGCGGTCCGGGTGCGCCGTGGTGTCGGTGGGCTACCGCCTGGCCCCGGAACATCCGTTCCCGGCCGCGCTGGACGACGTCGAGGCCGTCCTCGCGTACCTGCGCAAGGAAGGTGAGGGCCTCGGCCTGGACCCCACCCGGCTGGCCATTGCCGGTGACAGCGCGGGTGGCCAGATCGCCACGGTCGTCGCGCGGCGCCTGCGGGACGCCGCCATGCCGCTGGATCACCAGGTGCTCATCTACCCGGCCCTCGACCCGCTGTGCGCCTCCGAGTCGTACGCCGAGCTGGGTTCTTACGGATTGGACCGGGCGTCGATGCAGCTGGCCTGGTCCGCCTACGTCCACGACCAGGCGCTGCGCTTCACGCCCGACGTGGCCATCCTGGCCACGCCCGACCTGGCCGGGATGCCACCGACGCTGATCATCACGGCCGAGTTCGACGTCCTGCGCGACGAGGGCGCCGACTACGCCGACGCGCTGGCCGCCGCGGGCGTCCCGGTGGTGCACACCCGCTACGCCCAGATGAACCACGGTTTCGCCCGCAAGCTGGCCGTCATTGACGCCGCCCGCGCGGCCGCCGACCAGATCGCGGCGGTCCTGCGCAGCGCCCTGACCTTCTGAGAGGATCGTGCCCATGCGTGTCTACATCGGCTCTGACCACGCCGGCTACGAGCTCAAGAACTCCCTGGTCGAACACCTGAACAAACAGGGTCACGACGTGGTCGACGTGGGACCGCACGTGTACGACCCCGAGGACGACTACCCGGCCTTCTGCTTCCACACCGCCTCCCGCACGGTCGCCGACCCGGACAGCCTGGGTGTCGTCATCGGCGGGTCGGGCAACGGCGAGCAGATCGCGGCCAACAAGATCGCGGGGGTACGCTCCGCGCTGGTCTGGAAGACCGAGATCGCCGAGCTGGGCCGCCAGCACAACGACGCGAACGTGTGCGCGATCGGCGCCCGGCAGCACACCCCGGAAGAGGCGGCCGCGTTCGTCGACGCGTTCCTGGCCACGCCGTTCTCCGGGAACGTTCGACACCAGCGCCGCATCGACCAGCTCACCGAGTACGAGCGCACCCGGACGCTGCCGCCGCTGCCGGCCGGTTAACGGCGGGGCAGCTCCTCGCGCGGGGTCCAGTTCCGGCGCACGATGGGCAGCTTCTCCGCCTCGGCGAGATGCTCGTCGGTCGGTCTCGCGGCGTCTCGCGCCCGAAGCGCCGCGCCCACGCTGACCTGCGACGATCCCGAGCCGACGAGGCCTCGGAGCCCACGCTCGGAGTCTTCGCCGCCGGTCGGCCGCCGGGCCTTCTCGACCGGCGGCGGCTCCGTTGCTTCCGGCCGCGGCTCCGTTGCTTCTGGCGGGGGCGGCGTTGCTTCCGGCGGGGGCGACGAGCGCACCCGCCGGCGCCTGCGTTCGGGCTCAGCCATCCTGCGACTCTAGAAGATCTGCGGCGGCTCTAGAAGATCTGCAGCGGCGAGGGCATCCGGTGCCAGCCGAAGGCCTGCGACGCCCGGATGAGCGCCCCCGGCGTCAGCTCACGCACCCGGCCCGCCCCCGCCAGCGACGTGAGCGAGGTCCCGCCCAGGTAGGCCGCCCCCAGCTCGGTCACCGTGCAGGCCAGGTCGGCCGGGCCGGTGGTCGGCTCGCAGGCGCCGTTGGTCAGCCGCCAGCGACCGGTGTTGGCCGGGATCAGCGGGTCGGTCACGTCCAGCACCACGTCGACGTCGGTGGCGTAGCGCCGGGCGGCCAGCGCGCCGGGCACGTCGACGATCCGGATCCACAGACCGTCCTGCAGCCGTACGCCGAGCTGCCGCGGCTCGTTCACCAGGTGCACCAGCGGGTCGTCCACCGGCAGGTACGTGGCGTGCAGGCTACGCGCCAGATCGACGCCGAGGAGGAAGCGCCAGAGCGTGGCGTACGTCTCCGGATCGGCCGCCACCACCTCGCCGACCTGGACCTCCGCGGTCGGCCCGTTGCTGTCCCAGCCGCCCTTGGTGCGCCAGGTCGCATAGCCGGTCAGGCCGTGCGGACCCTCGTGCACCACCCCGTGCCGCTCGGTCGCCCCCTCCCGCATCGCGGGGATGTCGGCGAGCACGAAGCGCCACCAGCGGTCGTCACGGGAGGACCAGCCGACCCGTTCGGCCCGCAACTGCTCGTACACCTTGGCGAAGTCGCCGATCGTGGCCACCGGGTCGACCAGCCGGAGCTTGCCGGCCGGCTCGCCGGGCAGGGTCAGCTCGCGGGTGTTCACGCGCAGCGACAGGCGCTGGGCGGCCAGGCCGTACCCGTACCGGGGGTAGATCCGGCCCTCGCTGGCCCACAGCACCGCGATCGGCTCGCGCCCCGCCGCCGCGACCTCGGCCAGCTGGCGCCGGATCATCCGGCTCAGGACGCCGCGCCGCCGGTGTGTCGGGGCGACACCCACGAGGGTGACATGCGCGGCCGGGAGGATCGCGCCGGGCACGGTCAATTCTCTGGTGTACGCGGCCGCGTGCCCGACCACGGCCTCGTCGTCGGTGGCGACCAGGCCGCGCTCCGGCTCGTACACCGAGCTTTCGACCTGCCGCAATTCGTCCGAGTCGGCGTCGTGGAAGAGGAGGCTGAGCAGCCTGTGGATCGCATCCCAGTCGTCCGCGGTGGCGGCCCGGAAGGTGAGGTCTTCTCCGGTGGTCATGCCGTTCTGTGTAACGGACCGGGCACGTCCGGGCTAACGAAAATACCTGTCTCAAATTCAATCCCGGTAGAGGCGCCCCGCAAGAGAATTTGAGACAGGTATTGCCGCGTCGTTACTCTCGAAGTCGCACGGCGCCCGGTGCGCCGCGCCTGAATTCGTCCGGGAGGATCCCAATGCCGGAGCAACCGCAGTGGTCGGAGCGGACGCTCGACATGCCGCCGCAGGACCCGTGGGCCGAGCCGCCCACCGCGCAGTCCGTGCCGGACGGCCCGCCCGTTCCGCCCGACCCGAGCCCGTTCTCGCGCGGCCGGGCGTCGGTGACCCCCAAGACGGCTCGGTTCACCGCCGAGCACGAGCCGACCGGGGTCGGCTGGCCGGGCGCCGGGGCGCCACCGCAACCGCGCGAGTTCTCCTGGCGTGAGCTGCGCCGGGGCGGCGAGTGGACCACCGCGGGCCTGCTGTTCGCCTTCGTCTGCTGGGGCATCTGGGCCATCTCGACCGACGGCGACCTGACCACCGCGGTGATCGTGTTCGTCTGCAGCCTGCTGGTCGCCGGCGGCCTCTTCGCGCTGTGCCGGCTGATCGGGCGCCAGGTGCTCGAGAAGCAGTTCGGCCGGGTCCGCCGGGGCGCTCGCGGCTCACACGTGGTCACGGCGATCTTCCTGATCGGCGTGGGTGTCGCCCACCTGCGCCAGACCGGCTGGGTGGTCGACGCCTACAACTGGGTCGTGGGGTTGTTCTAGCTCTGCCTCCAGTAGCTCTGCCTTGAGTCCTTTGCGGAACGGGTGGCGGGCCTCCTCCGGGAGGCCCGCCATCGTTCACTCGTTGAACGCCTTGCCCGTCTCGACGAGCGACTTGAGGTCGCTGAGCAGCCAGGCCCAGCCCCCGCCGGCGCCCTCCTCGTCGGTGCCCGCGACCATCGCGAACGACGCCGGCGACTCGGGCAGCTCGTGGATCACGGTCAGCTTGCAGGTGCCCGGCTGGCTCTTCGACTCGGAGATCTCGAAGGTCAGCGTCGAGTACGCCTCGGCCGCCGTGGCCGGGTCCATCAGCAGCTTCCAGGTCTGCTTGAGCCGCCGGGGCGGGTCGGCCTCGACGACCTCACCATCGGCGATCACCTCGGGCATCTCGAAGCCGTGCTGCTGGGCGAACGCCTTCATCCCGTCGTTGGCGAACTGACGGAACGCGCCGCCCGCTCGCAACTCATAGTGAGCGACGGCGGCGTACCCGTACCGCCCGTTCCATTCCGGGTCGGTGATCGCCGCCCAGATCCGGTCCGGCGTCGCCTTGATCCAGATGCGGTGCACCTGCGTCGTCGTGGTGGTGGTCATTCCTCGTCCTCCAGGGCGTTCTTGAGATCGACCAGTGCGGTGACCTGGCGTTCCGTGTACTTGTCGATCCACCGGTCATGGATCAGGCGGATCGGCACGGTGTTGAGGAAGTGCAACTTCTCCCGCCCGGACCGGCGCGCCACGACGAGACCCGCGTCCTCGAGGACCCGCAGGTGTTTCGCCACGCCGAAGCGCGTCATGGCCAGCTCGGACTCGAGCTCGGTCAGCGTGCGGCCGTCACACTGGAAGAGCAGATCAAGCAGAAACCGACGGCTCGGATCCGCGAGCGCCTTGAACACCCGGTCGTCATCCGTCATGACGCAAAGTTATGTGACCAGAAGGTCACATGTCAACGCCGAGGCTGGTGCCAATCTCCACGGCCGGACGCCGGCGCAACGGCCTGGACCATCTCGTCAGGTCGCCGAGATGGCGTGAGCCTGCTGTGCTCGTACTCTCCGTAGTTGATTTGTCACCGTGAATGACGCAACCGTCCGGCACCCGCCGAAGCAACCCGGCGCGTGCAACCTCAACCCATGAGCCCTCGCGTAGTGAACGTCTATCGTTCCCCAGCCCTGGCGGCCCTGGCCGCAGCCCGCGCCGTCGCCACCCGGCCCCCGCCCCCGCTTCCGGTGCGGCCGAGCGAGGCGTGACCTGAATCGTGGGGTCTGGGGGCTCGGCCCCCAGGTTGGCGTGCGAAGGGCCCCGGTCTGCGTTTTCCGCAGACACGGGGCCCCGGTCCGTCGTGGGGTCTGGGGGCTCGGCCCCCAGGCTGGCATGCGAAGGGCCCCGGTCTGCGTTTTCCGCAGACACGGGGCCCCAGTCCGTCGTGGGGTCTGGGGGCTCGGCCCCCAGGCTGGCATGCGAAGGGCCCCGGTCTGCGTTTTCCGCAGACACGGGGCCCCAGTCGTGAGCGGGCGACGAGAATCGAACTCGCGTAGTCAGTTTGGAAGACTGAAGCTCTACCATTGAGCTACGCCCGCGTCGGTGCATCAACAGCGTACTGAATGTCCCCCGTGACATGCGAACGGGATACCCCGGTGAGTCGCCCGGGCGACTCCGGAGCGCAGGCGCTGAGGCGGACCGCATACACTTGCCCGGCCACGGGGTGTGGCGCAGCTTGGTAGCGCACTCGCTTTGGGAGCGAGGGGCCGTGGGTTCAAATCCCGCCACCCCGACTGACACCACCAGACGAAGCAACAAGGAGTACGCCTGTGAAGAGCACCGTCGAGACTCTGAGCCCGACCCGGGTGAAGCTCGCCATCGAGGTGCCGTTCGACGAGCTCAAGCCGAGCCTGCAGAAGGCGTACCGGGAGATCGGCGCGCAGGTGCAGATCCCGGGCTTCCGGCGCGGCAAGATCCCCGCCCAGGTGATCGACCAGCGGGTCGGCCGGGGCACGGTCCTCAACGAGGCCGTGCAAGAGGCCATCCCGCAGCAGATCCTGGCCGCGGTCCGCGAGCACGACGTCAAGACGCTGGGCCGTCCCGAGGTCGAGATCACCGAGTTCACCGACGGTGAGCCGCTGAAGTTCACCGCCGAGGTCGACGTCCGGCCCGAGATCACCATGCCCGACCTGTCCACCATCTCGGTGACCGTGCCGGCCGTCGAGATCGGTGACAGCGAGATCGACGAGCAGGTCAACGGGCTGCGCGAGCGCTTCGCCACGCTGAAGACGGTCGACCGTCCGGCCGCCGAGGGCGACTACGTCCAGCTCGACCTCAAGGCGACCGTCGACGGCGAAGAGGTGCCGGGCGGCTCGGCCACCAACATCTCCCACGAGGTCGGCAGCAAGCAGCTGCTCCCGGGCCTCGACGAGGTGCTGGTCGGCCTGGTGGCCGACGCCGACGCGTCGTTCACCACCCAGCTGGTCGGCGGCGACTTCGCCGGCCGCGACGCCGACGTCGAGGTCAAGGTGCGCAGCGTCAAGGACAAGCAGCTGCCCGAGGTCGACGACGAGTTCGCCCAGCTGGCCAGCGAGTTCGACACGCTGGAAGAGCTGCGCGGCGACCTGCGCGAGCGGCTCGGCCGGGTGAAGAAGGTCGAGCAGATCTACGCCGCCCGTGACGAGGCACTCAAGCAGCTCGTCGAGGCGGCCGACATCCCGGCGCCCGAGGGCATCGTCAAGGACGAGGTCGAGGGCCGCAAGCAGGCCATGACCGACCAGCTCGAGCGGATCGGCGCCACCCTCGAGGACTACCTGGCCTCCGAGGAGAAGACCGAGGAGCAGATCGACACCGAGCTGGCCGACGCCGCGACCGAGGGCGTCCGTATCCAGCTCCTGCTCGACACGGTCGCCGACGCCGAGGACATCCAGGTCTCCGACGACGAGTTCGGCCACGAGATCGTGCACCGCGCGCAGCGGGCGCAGATGTCCCCGCAGCAGTACTACGACCAGCTCGTGCAGTCCGGCACCGCGGCCGCCGTGTTCGGCGACGTGCGCCGGGGCAAGGCGCTGGCCTCCGTGCTGGAGAAGGTCACCATGCAGGACAGCGAGGGCAACACGTTGACGCTGGACGACCTCCGCGAGGCCAACGAGGCCGAGCACGCCGGTCACGACCACTGACGCCTGCGCTGACAGCGAACACCCGCCCGAGCGGGAAGCCGCCGGGCATCCGACCGGTTACGTTGGTCGTACTACGGACCAGTTGCCGGCCGGATCGCTCGGCCGGTTCAGTCAGCGGTGAAGGGCTGCCATGACCGACCTGCACATTCCTGCGAGTCCCGCTCTGCGGGGCGGCGAACTCAGTGGCAACCTCGACGACTCGGTCTTCAACCGGCTGCTGCGCGAGCGGATCATCTTCCTCGGCAGCGAGGTGACCGACCAGGTCGCGAACCGCATCTGCGCGCAGCTCCTGCTGTTGTCCGCCGAGGACCCGGAGCGCGACATCAACCTGTGGATCAACTCGCCGGGTGGCTCGGTCTACTCCGGCATGGCGATCTACGACACCATGCAGTTCATCGACAACGACGTTCAGACCGTGGCCATGGGCATGGCCGCGTCGATGGGACAGTTGTTGCTCTGCGCGGGCACCGCGGGCAAGCGTTTCGCCCTGCCCCACGCGCGGATCATGATGCACCAGCCGTCCGGCGGGATGGGCGGTACGGCCGCCGACATCGCGATCCAGGCCGAGCAGATGCTCTACACCAAGCGCATGTTCCAGGAGCGGGTGTCCTTCCACACCGGCCAGGACCAGGCGCAGATCGAGGCCGACTCCGACCGCGACCGCTGGTTCACGGCCGAAGAGGCCAAGGACTACGGCTTCATCGACAAGGTGATCACCGGGGCCACACAGGTCCCGGAGGGCGCCGGCACGCTGAACTGAGGGAGCAGACCATGACCGACCTTTCCATGCCTCCAGGGTTCGCACCCGTGCACAACCGGTACGTCCTGCCTTCGTTCGTGGAGCGCACGTCGTACGGCGTCAAGGAGTCGAACCCGTACAACAAGATGTTCGAGGACCGGATCATCTTCCTCGGCGTGCAGGTGGACGACGCGTCGGCCAACGACGTGATGGCCCAGCTGCTGACGCTGGAGAGCACCGACCCCGACCGCGACATCACCATGTACATCAACTCGCCCGGTGGTTCGTTCACGGCCATGACGGCGATCTACGACACGATGCAGTACGTCCGCCCCGACATCATCACGGTGTGTCTCGGCCAGGCGGCCAGCGCGGCCGCTGTGCTGCTGGCGGCCGGGTCGCCGGGCAAGCGGATGGCGCTGCCCCACTCGCGGATCATCATCCACCAGCCGGCCACCGAGGGCGGCTACGGCCAGGGCTCGGACATCGAGATCCAGGCGCGCGAGATCCTCCGGATGCGTACCCAGCTCGAGGAACTGCTGGCCAAGCACTCCGGCCAGACGGTCGAGAAGGTCCGCAAGGACATCGACCGCGACAAGATCATGACGGCCGATGAGACCAAGGAGTACGGTCTCGTCGACACCGTTCTGGTCAGCCGTAAGAAGAGCCTTCAGACCGTGGGCGCGGGCAACTGACACCACCCGCCGGGGGTCGGACAGTCGCGAGCTAGACTGACCGGCCCCTGACACGCCCGTTTTGGGGGGTCGGAGAAGTGCCCAACAGCGGGTAACGTCGAGCGTGCAACCTCAGCAACGCGGGTCCGCGGACGATGAGCTGTGCAGGACGAAAGTTTTCAACGGCGTCGAGGCGGATCGTTCTCAGCTTGAGGACGGGCAGTAGCCGGCCGATGAGTGGCAGGGAGACCGTAGGTGGCACGGATCGGTGACGGTGGCGACCTACTGAAGTGCTCCTTCTGTGGGAAGTCCCAGAAGCAGGTCAAGAAGCTCATCGCGGGCCCTGGGGTCTACATCTGCGACGAGTGCATCGATCTCTGCAACGAGATCATCGAGGAAGAGCTGGCCGAAACCGGCGAGGTGAAGTGGGAAGAGCTTCCCAAGCCGATGGAGATCTGCCAGTTCCTCGACAACTACGTGGTCGGGCAGGAACAGGCCAAGAAGGCGCTGTCGGTCGCCGTCTACAACCACTACAAGCGGATTCAGGCCGAGTCGGCCGGCGCGCCCGGAGCGGGCAGCGACGTCGAGGTGGCCAAGTCCAACATCATGCTCATCGGCCCCACCGGCTGCGGCAAGACACACCTGGCGCAGACCCTGGCCCGCATGCTGAACGTGCCGTTCGCGATCGCCGACGCCACCGCGCTGACCGAGGCCGGCTATGTCGGTGAGGATGTCGAGAACATCCTGCTCAAGCTGATCCAGGCCGCCGACTACGACGTCAAGCGGGCCGAGCAGGGCATCATCTACATCGACGAGGTCGACAAGATCGCTCGCAAGAGTGAGAACCCGTCGATCACCCGCGACGTCTCCGGCGAGGGTGTCCAGCAGGCCCTGCTCAAGATCCTCGAGGGCACGGTGGCCAATGTGCCGCCGCAGGGCGGCCGGAAGCACCCCCACCAGGAGTTCATCCAGATCGACACCACCAACGTGCTGTTCATCGTGGGTGGCGCGTTCGCCGGGCTGGACCGCATCATCGAGTCCCGCGTCGGCCAGGGCGGGGTCGGCTTCGGCGCCCACCTGCGTTCGATCTCCGAGCGGAACACCGACGACATCTTCAGCAAGGTCATGCCGGAAGACATGCTGAAGTTCGGGCTGATTCCCGAGTTCATCGGCCGGCTCCCGGTGATCACCACGGTGCGCAACCTCGACCGCGAGGCGCTCATCAAGATCCTCACCGAGCCGCGCAACGCCTACGTGAAGCAGTACCAACGCCTCTTCGAACTCGACGGCGTCGAGCTCGAGTTCGACACCGGCGCCCTCGAGGCCATCGCCGATCAGGCCATGCTCCGAGGCACCGGCGCCCGCGGCCTCCGCGCCATCATGGAAGAGGTTCTCCTCTCCGTGATGTATGAGGTCCCGAGCAACCCCGACGCCGCGCGTGTGCTCATCACCCGCGAGGTGGTCCTCGAGAACGTCAACCCGACCATCGTCCCGCGCGAGTTCGGGGGCCGCCGTGCCCGCCGCGAGCGCGAGGAGAAGTCGGCCTGACCCTCGCCGACGCCATCGCCCGCCTCGCTCGAGGCGGGCGAGCACCTCGGTGGCGGCCCTTGGCCTTCGTCGGCTCTGGGCCCACGCCGTGACCCTGCCTTCCCGGCCCGCTCAAGATCCCTCTGACGCCCGGCGATGACTTCACGCACAGCCGGGTGGCCAGAGCCCACGGTCGTGCCTTGGCCGCCGCCGCGCACCCTGTGGCTCCGAACTCTGCTGTCCCCACCACACCCTGGGCGCGCTTAGGCTCGGGGTATGCGTGTTGCGGTGTGTCAGCTGAATGCCCAGGACGATCGTGAGCGGAATCTTGCCGAGGCCCGTGGACTGCTGGAGCGGGCGGCTGCGGCGGGAGCCGAACTGGCCGTGCTGCCGGAGTATGTCGACTATCTCGGGCGTGGCCAGGGGATGCCGAAGCCGGAGGGGATAGACGGCGAGTTCGCCGGCTTCTTCGCCGCGGCGGCCCGGGAGCTCGGGATCTGGGTGCACGCGGGCTCGTTCCACGAGAGCGGGCCGGACGACGATCACACCTACAACACGTCACTGGTCTTTTCGCCCGCGGGTGAGCGGGTGGCGGTCTATCGCAAGATCCATCTGTACGACGTGGAGATCCCGGGACGGGTCTCGTACCAGGAGTCGCGCACCGTGTCGGCCGGCGACGACGTCGTGGTGGCCCCGGTCGCGGGGGTGCCGGTCGGGCTGTCGATCTGTTACGACCTGCGGTTCCCCGAGCTCTATCGACGCCTCGCCGATGGCGGCGCGCAGGTCATCGTGGTGCCGGCGGCCTTCATGATGCATACGGGTCGCGATCACTGGGAGGTTCTGCTGCGGGCGCGGGCGATCGAGAACCAGTGCTATGTCGTGGCGGCGGGGCAGATCGGTGACCACGAGCCCGACCGGACGTGCTTCGGGCGCAGCATGGTGATCGACCCCTGGGGGACCGTGGTGGCTCAGGCGCCTGATGTCGTGGGTGTTGTCGTCGCGGATCTCGACCTCGAGCGGGTGGAGAAGATCCGGACCGAGGTGCCCAGTCTGGCCAACCGCCGGCTCTGACCCGGGTTAAGGCCTTCCGCGTCGACCCGGGTTAAGGCCTTCCGCGCCGCAGCGCTGGCCGGGTCATGGATCGGCCTCAGATTTGCGCGACCAGGTAGCTGACCACGGCGACGCCGACCAGGGCGCCGCCGATCAGGAGCATCGCGCCGCCCATCCGGGACGGGCCGCGGCGGAGCAGCTTGAGCAGCGAAACCGCCATCACCACCAGCACCAACAGGCCGATGACCAGCTGCCACAGGGGTGAGAGCAGGCCGAACAGCCAGTCGCCGGCGGGTGCCGAGGTCTCGGTCATGCCTGCCACTCTGACACGGCCGGGGGCCGATTTGCGTTTCGCCAGACCGGTCGCGTAAGTTTCTCCACGGCACACGGAGCCGGACGAAGAGGATTCTTCGGACAGCGCCTGAGCCACCGCCGAAGACGCGCGCTATGCTCGTCAGAGGCACCGGGCGAGGCAGGGTGTGAGCACGGGAAACCGGGTTTGCACCGGCGGGAACGACCGGGTAGAGTATGAGAGCCGCAGGAGCCGGGCGGATGGATCGCTAAGCGGTCATCGGTCGGTCTGACGGATAACCCGAACGACACAACCACTTCAGGGTGGTTAGCGTTAGCGCGGGTTGAACTGGGCGATGCCTTCGAGGTTGCAACCTCGTGATGGCGATGTCGACCAGGAATCGGAGCGAAAGCCCCAAGGAAGGATCTCGGTCAGAGATCCGGTTTTTGGTGTGTGGTTGTTCTTTGAGAACTCAACAGGGTGCTTGATAAGCCAGTGCCAATTTATGGCGAGGTTTTGTTTTGCCTCGCGATTCCTTTGGCAACAAGATTGTTTGTTGCTGGGATTTGAAATATCTCTAGATTTTGTTGGAGAGTTTGATCCTGGCTCAGGACGAACGCTGGCGG